>JBKOYM010000044.1:0-23538 GCA_046725375.1 Actinomycetota bacterium | reverse complement strand
TCCTCGGTCAGATTCGCCCACAGAATCGTCATCTGCGTATCGGGCGTCTCCATCTCCTCCCACGCGTCGCCGTACAGCGGCCAGGTGTACCCGAACCGGCAGCCAGGCCGGGCGGTGTGGTCGAACGTGATGACAAGCTCGGTATCGGGAAACTCGCGCCTGAGCTGGACATCGAAGTTGCGGGTGCTGTCGTCGGGGTCGTTGTCCCAACGGTTGAATTCCTCACGCGCCAGACGCAACATCGTCTGTTCGCGTTCCGGGTCGCGACCCCGTGTGGCGGTGGTCATGGGCCGATTATGCGACTGAACGGGCAGCGAGGCGATCAAGTTACGGGCGGCAGCGGGGAGCCGCACGGTGCAGAGTTCGGCCCAACATGCGCCAACACTAGTACGCGGCGACGTCCGAAAGGACGGCACCAGTAACGCATCCGACTACGAGAAGGAACGTCACCGTTGACTCCGCTTACCTCAAGGCGTCAGGAGTTCGGTGACAGACCCACCAGCCGCCTCCAGCATCCCCGGTTCACTGGCCAGCCTCCTCGACACCCTCCGAAACTGCATCGGGCAGCAATGCCGGCGGTGAGCACGTCAAAGACCATCGGTGGGCGCAACAGGGATCGAACCTGTGACCCCCTGCTTGTAAGGCAGAAGCCGCTCAACGCTGTGCAAACCCGCGGACTGAGCGTGAACCGGCCGAGCGCAAGTCGAAAGTTATGGGCTCATCGCACCAGCGTCCGCGCGCAGGGTGCACCTACGCCTCGCTCCGGGTTTCCAAACGCATCACCTCGACACACGCGACACTTGTCGGTGTCACGGCAAGCTGTCGACGGATCCCGCTTGAGTCGGCTCATGCCCAGGCTCGCCGGTCACTCGGATGAGCACTGGGGTGTGGGAGATCAGCGACGATCTCTGGTCGAGGCATTTGATCGTTGCCCGACCTGCCACACTCGGGCCGTGACATCACCCGACCGCCGCCATCTACCGATCCACGCCGTGGCCCCAGCCGCCCGCCCAGTCAGCCCGCCCGACGACGCACCGAACGTACTCGTCGTCCTCGTCGACGACATGGGGTTCGGCGCGTCCAGTGCGTACGGCGGGCCGTGTCGGATGCCGACCGCCGATCGGCTCGCCGCGGGGGGCCTGCGGTACAGCCGGTTCCATGTCACTGCACTGTGCTCGCCGAGCCGGCAGGCGCTGATGACCGGGCGCAACCACCACTCGGTCGGCATGGGGGTCACGTCGGAGATGGCGACCTCGGAGCCCGGCTACCACGGCCACCGACCGGCGAGCGCCGCGACGATCGCGCAGATCCTCAGCGGCAACGGCTACAGCACGGCCGCCTTCGGCAAATGGCACCAGACGCCGCCGGCCGAGGTGAGCCCGGTGGGTCCGTTCGCCCGGTGGCCGACCGGCGAGGGGTTCGGCACGTTCTACGGGTTCATGGGGTCGGAGATGAACCACTGGTATCCCCAGCTGTATGCCGGTACGACCCCGGTCGAGCCGGATCGGATGCCCGAGGACAGCTACCACCTCACCGAGGACCTGGTCGACCACACCATCGCTTGGATTCGGATCCAGCGTTCCCTGACGCCGGATCGGCCGTTCTTCACCTATCTGGCGCTCGGCGCCACCCATGCGCCGTTCCACGTCGCTCCCGAGTGGATCAACCGAAACGCCGGCCAGTTCGACGCCGGCTGGGACGCCCAACGTGATGCGACCCTGGCCCGCCAGAAGGAGCTCGGCGTCGTCCCGGAGACGACCGAGCTCGCGCCGTGGGCCGACGGCGTCCCGCAATGGGACGAACTCACTACGACTGCTCGCCGCGTCGCCGGCCGGCTGATGGAGACGTACGCCGGATTCGCCGAGCAGACCGACCACCATGTCGGTCGGCTGATCGACGCAATCGACGCGCTCGGCGCGCTCGACGACACGCTCGTGCTCTATTTGCTCGGCGATAACGGTGCCTCCGGCGAGGGCGGTGTCGAGGGCACGATCAGGGAGCACCTGGTGGGACACGGCTTCGCCGATGACGTGGAGGCGATGGACGCCGCGCTCGACCGGATCGGGGATCCGACGACATACGCGCTCTATCCGGTCGGCTGGGCGCTGGCGATGAACACGCCTTACCAGTGGACCAAGCAGGTTGCCTCGCACTTCGGCGGCACTCGGGACGGCTGCATCATGCACTGGCCGGCCGGCATCGCCGCCCGCGGCGAGATCCGGCATCAGTTCCATCACCTCATCGACGTGCTGCCGACGTTGCTCGACGCGGCCGGACTGCCCGCGCCCGAGACGGTCGAGGGCATGCGGCAGCAGCCGATCGAGGGGGTGTCGATGCGCTACTCGTTTGATGATGCCGACGCACCGGACCGGCGACGTACGCAATATTTCGAGATGGTCGGCAACCGCGCGGTCTACCACGAGGGCTGGACGGCCGCGGCGAGGCATGGCGTGCCGTGGCAGATGGTCGAGCAGCCGCGGCCGTTCGAGGACGACCCGTGGGAGCTCTACAACACGCGCCATGACTGGTCGCAGGCCCGCGATCTCGCCAAACGGATGCCCGAGCGCCTGCGCGAGCTGCAGGCGCTGTTTCACTCCGAGGGCGAGCGCTATCGGGTGTTTCCGCTCGACGACCGAGTGACCGAGCGAGAGAACCCGGATTTGGCGGGCCGCCTCGACCTCTACCACGGCCGGACATCGCTGACCTTCGGGCCTGGCACCGGCCGGCTGACTGAGGAGGCGGCGCCGAACGTCAAGAACCGTTCGCACACGATCACGGTCGACGTCGAGGTGTCGGATGAGCCCGCCGAGGGAGTCCTGGTCGCCCAGGGTGGCCGGTTCGGCGGCTGGTCGCTCTACTGCCACGACGGCCGGCTCACCTACGCCTACAACTGCTATGGCCGCGCCGTCACCACGATCCGCGCCGAGCTGCCGCTAGAGTCCGGGCGCCACGAGCTAAGGCTGGACTTCGAGTACGCCGGTGGTCCGCCTGGCGACGGGGCAACTGTGCGGCTGCTGGTCGACGGTGTGGAAGTCGGAGGTGGACGGATCCCGGAGACTACGGCGTTCTACTTCAGTTTCGACGAGACCTTCAACGTCGGCGTCGACCGCGGCACACCGGTCACCGACGACTACCCGCCGGTGCGCAACGCCTTCACCGGCACAATTCGCGGCGTCCGGATTGATCTGGGACCGCAGCGGCCACTCGAAGTGAACGGTCTAGAACGGCTCACGCGGGCCACTAACGACTGACCCGGCACGCGACGGGCGTAACGTTCCGCTCGGCGTCGCTTCGCACTATGACTGGATAAGCGTCGGTCGATCGTCGCCGCTATACCGAGGGTCGCGGTAGCGCGGCCCGGCTGCACGCTGTACCAGTCGAACCCCCGTCGTCGGTGCTCCTTATGGGTGAATTCACCATCCGCGCCACGTAGGTTCACGTTTCTCCGCGAAGGCGCGCGGGCCCTCGACCGCGTCCTCGGAACGCAACATCACTTCGTAGCTCGGCAAATCTCCGGAGCGCAGTCGTCGGAGTCCCTGCTGTACGTCGAGCGAGGTGGTCGTTTCCAAGACCTCTAAGACAGCGGCAACCGCCAAGGGAGCGCCGGCGCAGATCTGGCGCGCGAGCGCTAGAGCGGTGTCGATCAGTTCCTCGCCCGCGACGACCCGGTTGACCAGACCCCAACGACCTGCCTCTTCGGCGGTCATGCGCCGCCCTGTGAGTAGCATCTCGCGACTGACCACGTCGGGCAGCCGGCGAGGCAGTCGGAACAGCCCGCCGGAGTCGGCTACAAGGCCGACGCGTACCTCGGGCAGTGCGAACTCGGCGTGGTTCGCGACGACGATCAGATCCGCGGCCAACGCGAGTTCAAGGCCTCCGCCCAGTGCCAGCCCGTTGACCGCAGCGACGACCGGCTTGGTCCGGCCAAAGAACTCGGTGAGTCCCCCGAAGCCACCCGGCCCGTGATCGGCGTCCACAGCCTCCCCTTCGACAGCTGCCTTGAGGTCCCATCCGGCGGAGAAAAACCGGTCACCGGCGCCCGTCAGAACCGCCACGCGCAAGGAAGGGTCGTCTTGCAGGTGTCGAAACGCGTCGTACAACGCATGGCTGGTCGAGACGTCGATGGCATTCGCCTTGGGCCGGTCTAGGGTCACGAGGAGCACTCCGTCGAAGACGTCCATGTGCACCGGATTGGTCATCGCGATCGCCTCCAGATCAGAACGCCGCACTCCGCCATTACACGGGCTCAGACAACCGGATCAGGGCGTCCACCGCCACCGCGCCGTCAGGTAGGGCGAGCAGAGGGTTCACCTCGAGCTCGACCAGCCGCTCGGCGTGGTCCGAGGCCAGGGCCGTTACCCGAGCGATGGCATCGACCACGGCGTCGAGGTCGATGGTCCGTCCGCGGAAGCCGGCCAGTACCGGCCATACTCGGAGTCGGCGCAGGGCAGCGTGGATGTCTTCTGCTGTTGCGGGCAGCAGGATCGTGGCCGCGTCCTGGATCACTTCGACAAGTAACCCGCCTGCGCCGACGGTCAGCGCGAGCCCAAACTGCGGATCACTGCGTACGCCGACGATGAGTTCGAGTACCGCACCGTCGATCATCTGCTCGACAAGCAAGTGATCGCCGAGTCCGGCCATACCCGCGACTGCTTGGCGCACCGCGACTTCTGAGTTCAGGCCGAGTCGCACACCGCCGACGTCCGACTTGTGCGCAACCTGGGCGGACATGGCTTTGAGCGCCACGGGGAAGCCGAGCTCGATCGCGAGCCCGGGTGCGTCCGCAGGATCGTGCGCGGCAAGCGACCTGGGAACGGGGATGCCATAGGACGCGAGAATCGCCTTTGCCCCGCGTTCGTCCAGCTGCTCCACCTGGCTGGCATTTGCCAGCGACACCGGCAGCAAGGGAGGGATCACCTCGGCTGCAGCCTGGGTAGCTCCAATTCGCTGGGCGGCGACCAGGGCTTTCAGGCAGCTTGCGATGCCCTGCATCGGCGCGATGCCGGCGGAGATCAGGCGCCTGCCAACGGACTCCGGTAGACCCTCCGGAAGGGATGCAACGACGCAGGCGCGAGCACCGGTTTGCTTCTGTGCAGTTTCGAATGCCGCGATCGTGGTCTCGAATTCGGAGACGTCACACCTGTCGGCTCGAGGGATGTCGAGCACCAGCAAGTGGCAATCGACCTCCTCGTCGAGAAATGCCGTGAAGCAGGCGGACAGTGCGTCGTAGTCGCCCCAGATGTACGTGTGATAGTCCAGCGGGTTCCGCAACGACACCCGGTCGCCGAGAACGGCGTGCAATCGGGCCTGTGTCACGTCGGAAAGCTCCGGAAGGAGGATCCCGTGCGTGTGCGCGAGGTCAGCGATGTGGGCGGCCTCGCCTCCTGAGCAGCTGGCCGACGCGATACGCCGGCCAGGCAGGCTGCCGTGCACATGCAGGATCTTGAGGGTCTCGAGAAGCGTATCTAGGTCGTGGACACGCGCGATGCCGAGTCGGCGAAAGAGTGCATCGACGATAGCCTCCGAGCCGGCCAGTGCGCTCGTATGGCTGAGGGTGACGCGGGTTCCGAGTTCGGAGGATCCGGACTTGATGGCCACGATCGGGACTCGTCGGCGCAGTGCCTCGATCGCGACTCGGGAGAGGTTAGAGGTGTCGGGAATCTCCTCTAGATAGAGCCCGATTGCGGTGATCCGGGGGTCGGTCAGCATCTCCTCAATCAGGCTGGGGACGCCGGTCACGGCGCTGTTGCCGATCGAGACCAGCTGGGCGATGGGCAATGATCGCCGCTGCATCGTGAGGTTCTGGGCGATGTTGCCGCTCTGCGTGATCACCGCAACGCCGCGCTCGACGCGGACACCGCCGTGCTGCTCTGGCCAGAGCGCGACACCGTCCAGATAGTTCAGCAGGCCCAGGCAGTTTGGACCGAGCACGGCCATGTCGCCAGCGGCGGACACGAGCTCCCCTTCGAGCGCCGTTCCATAGTCGCCACTCTCGGCGAACCCGGAGGCGTGACATACGACCCCGCCGACGCCGAGGCGGGCGAGCTCAGCGACCACCTTGACCGTCTCTTCACGTGAGACGGCGACGAAGGCTGCGTCTGGGTCGCCTGGGAGCTGCGCCAGATCTGCAAAGCACGGCAAACCGTCGATCTTCGATCGCCTCGGGTGGACGGGCCAGATCTCGCCTTCGTATCCGATCGCGCGGCACTGATGCGCGGCCGCCTCGGCCGCCCGTCCGCCGACGAGCGCGAGGGTGCGAGGCGCAAGCAGTCGCTGCAGTTGGTCGCCCACAGTCGCACTCACGCGCCGAGCGGCCGGAGTATCGACCGAGAGATGATGTGGCGCTGGATCTCGCTGGTGCCGTCCCAGATCCGTTCGACTCGCGCGTCGCGCCAGAATCGCTCGATCGGCAGCTCGTTCATCAGGCCCATGCCGCCGTAGATCTGGACTGCCTGGTCGGTGATCCGCCCCAGCGATTCGGTGGCGAAGACCTTGGCCATCGCAGCATCCTGGTCGGTCATCGTGCCCTGATCGAGTTTCCAGGCAGCCCTGAGCGTGAGGAGCTCGGCGGCCTCCAGGTCCGTGGCCATGTCGGCGAGCGGGAATGCGACGCCCTGGAACCGACCGATCGGCTGTCCGAACTGCACCCGCTCGGCCGCCCACCTACCGGTCATCTCGAGGACGCGTCGTGCCCGTCCGACACTGCTGGCGGCGACCGTGAGTCGACTCGCGCCGAGCCACTGCCTCATGAGGTCGAAACCCTGGCCTTCCTCACCCAGTCGATTCGATGCTGGGATTCGGCAGCGATCGAAGACCAGCTCGCTGTGGTGGTAGCCGCGGTGGGACACACTCGACGGGCCGCGGCGCACGGTGAGCCCTCGACTGTCGAGATCGACTAGGAAGCTTGTGATGCACCTCCTCGTCTCGGGTGCAGATTCCTCGGCGTCGGTGACAGCGAACAAGATCACGAAATCCGACTTGTCGGCGTTGCTGATGAAGTGTTTGCTGCCGTCGATGATGTAGTCGTCGCCGTCACGCTCCGCCCGGGTGGTCATCGAGCGGACGTCGGATCCCGCACCGGGCTCGGACATTGCCAGGCAGTCGTGGCGCTCGCCCCGGATCGCCGGCAGCAGGTAGCGCTCGCGCTGTTCGCCTGTGCAGGCTTGCAAGATGTTGCTCGGTCGCGCGACCAGCCACTGCAGCGCGTAACTGGCCCGCCCGAGTTCCCGCTCGACTAGGGCCATGCCGACCGCGTCCAGCCCCCCACCACCGAGCTCCTCCGGCATGTTCGGCGCATAGAGCCCGGCCTTCAGCGCCTTAGCGCGGATCTCGTCGATGAGCTCGGGTGGAACGTCGCCAAGTCGCTCCACCTCGTCCTCGTGCGGGTAGAGCTCCCGGGTGACGAAGGTGCGCACCGTGCCTACAATCGCTCGCTGCTCATCGTCGAGTCCGAAGTCCATGCCTGCGTCCTAGTGGCGTTCGATGCCCATGGGCTCACAGAGGAGCTGGGGCCTGGGAAGCGCTGCGTGGGCGCTCTGGATCGCATCGAGCCGATCGGTCACCCGACGTGGAAGATCGACGGATCGGGCTGCCTGGATGTTTACGTGGACGAGCATCTGCTCGGCCGTCGCGAGGAGGACACCGGACTGGCCGTGCCTCATCTCGTGGAAGACGTGCACTCGCTTGCGGTCGTGGTCGAGCAGCTGCAGCGACAATGCAAGCGGTTCGCCTTCTGCCACCTCGTGGCGGTGGTGCAGGTGGGTTTCGATCGTGTAGAGGGAGTGACCAGCCGCGCGGTAGCCGTCGTCGATGCCGATGAAGCGGAAGAACGCGTCTGCGCCGTCGCCGAATACGAGCAGGTAGCACGACTCGCTCATGTGCCCGTTGTAGTCGACCCAGGCAGGTTTAACCGATGCGTGGTGCAGCCGCAAGGGTGCCTCGATGGCGGCCGCGTCGTCCCACGAGTGGTGACCGCGTCCTTCGTACGGTGTGACGACTCGATCACCCATCAGGCACTCCCGGATCCCAGTCGGGACGATTCCACCCCCAGGCCGAGGTGTCCGGGTCGCGGCAGCCCAGCGTGCGAGCTGACCATGTCCTGTACCCGGGCCTGGTGCTCGCTCGGCATCGGCACGGTCGAGCCGAGCGCCGTGTCGACATGGACGTACAGGAACTCCGCCGTCGCGGCCAGCCGTACATCGTCGCGGAACAGCTCGGTGTAGAGGTGGACTCGCTTGGCGTCGGCCGCTACGACCATGGTGGTCGCGGTCAGCGTGTGGCCGAGCGCGCACTCCGCCAGGTAGCGGATGTGGCTTTCGATCGTGTAGAGCGACGCGCCGGTGGATGCGCGGTAGTCGGCGCTGAGTCCGAGCTCGACGAAGAGCAGCTCGTTCGCCTCGCTCAGGACGATGCCGTAACTGGAGTCGTTCATGTGGCCGTTGTAGTCAAGCCACTCGGCGCGGACCTCGGAGCGGTACGCGGCGAAGGGGGCCGACATGTCACCCATCGCGCAATCGGTGCTTGTCCAGCAGCAGCAAAAGGTCGACGAGGAACGCGTCACGACGCTGCTCCAGCTGATACACCGTCTCCCCGCCGGCGACTTCAACGGCGCCGGCGACCACGTGATCGCGAAGCTCCTCAGTCAGCGATGGCGCATTCAGTCGGGTCCAGGGCTCGAGCAGGGCGGGGGCGAAATGGTCCAACATGTGTGCCATGCCGCCAGGGCCGCCGGCGAGATGGAACGTCAGGATCGGCCCCATCAGCGCCCAGCGCAGGCCAGGTCCATAGACGATGGAATCGTCGATCTGCTGCACCGTCGCCTGGCCCGAGGCGATCATATGCAGCGCCTCGCGCCAAAGCGCCTCCTGCAAGCGGTTACCGACGAAGCCGGAGACCTCCTGCTCCATGGTGAGGCAGGCCTTCCCAGACGCCGTGTAGAACATCTCGGCCCAGGCAACCGTCTCGGCATCAGTCTTGACGCCCCCTACAATCTCGACGAGCGGGATGAGGTACGGCGGATTGAAGGGGTGCCCGACGACCAAGCGACCGGGGGTCGAGCACTCGACTGCCATCTCGCTCATGCCGAATCCGGATGTGCTCGACGCGACCACTATTCCCGGTGCGGCCAGGCGGTCGATCGCGGCTAGCAGCTCAATCTTCGAGTGGAGCACCTCGGGGGAAGATTCCTGGACGAAACCGGCCTCCGCAAGTGCGTCTTCGAGATTGTCCGCGAAGTGCAGTCGCGACCGGCTGGCGCCCTGCCGCACTCCAAGCCGCTCGAGTGACGGCCAGGCCCGGTCGAGCAGGTCCGACAGTCTGCGTTCGGCGGCCGGCCCCGGGTCCCATACGACGACGTCGAAGCCCATGCGGAGGAAGTGGGCGGCCCAGCCGCCACCGATGACGCCCGCCCCCACGACGGCGACTGTCCGCACATCGTCCGGCGCGGGGCGACCCTCGGGTCTCACCATCCGACCTGGTCGAGCCCCTTGAGGCCGAGGATCGCACGTGCCTCGTCGGGGGTTGCGGTCTCAAGCGAGAGCTCGGTCAGGATCCGCTTGATCTTCGCGACCTGTTCAGCGTTCGATTCTGCAAGCTCTCCCTTGCCGATGTAGAGGCCGTCCTCAAGTCCCACACGCACGTGGGAGCCCATCACGGCCGAGGCCGTGATCATGTTGAACTGGTGCCGTCCGGCGCCAAGCACGGACCACTCGAAGGAGTCGCCGAGGAGACGGTCTGCCGTCGACTTCATGTGGGCGAGGTGTTCGACCCCGGCGCCGATTCCACCCATCACGCCCATGATCGTCTGGAGAAATATGGGTGGCTCAACAAGCCCGGCATCGAGGTAGTAGGCGAGGGTGTAAAGGTGGCCCACATCGTAGGCCTCGTATTCGAATCGTGCACCTGTTTGCGGCCGGACGTCCTTCAGCATGAGCTCGATGTCAGCGAACGTGCTCACGAACGGCTCGGTTCGGGTGCTTTCCAGGTAGGGCTTCTCCCAATCGAACTTCCAGCGACCGGTGTACTTCGGGATCATCGGGAAGCTGCCGTAGTTGAACGTGCCGAGGTTGAGCGTGCATAGCTCCGGCTTGGTCTCATAGATGACGCGCAACCGCTCTGCCACGGACATGCCGGTGCCACCACCGCTGGTGATTGACACGACGGCGTCAGTTGAGTGCTTAATCCCCTTGAGGTACTCCAGGAACACCGCCGGGTCCGCCGTGGGGCGGCCGTCCTTGGCATCTCGGGCATGGAGGTGGATGATCGCGGCGCCCGCGTCAACGGCGGCGACGGACTGGGTGACCACATCTTCGACGGTGTAGGGGATGCTCGCAGACATCGTCGGCGTGAATCCAGATCCGGTGACTGCGCAGGTGATGATGACCTTGCGTGTAGATGACATGGGGATCTCCTGCAGGTCAGGCGGTGTCGCGTCATGCCACGGATCACCATTATGTGAGCAGCCGTCGCATCATGTGAAACGGTTCTCCCCGGACAGGCGTTTGTCAAGAGGGAGATCCTGGATTTCAGAGGCGCGCCAGCCGGTCGGCGAAGCGCCTTGTCATTCGCTGACGACGGCGCTGATCTCGGTGGCGGCCTCAACCGCAATGGGTCCGAGCTCGGCGAAGCGTGTGACGGGAACACGGTTCACCGGACCCCAGATGCTGAACACCGCCAGTGGCCGCGCGTCTGTCGCGTCCAGCACCGGTGCGGACACGCCGTACACCGTCGCTTCAAACTCTCCCGCGCACTCGGCATAGCCTCGGGCGCGGGTCTTGGTCAGTTCGGCCAGCAGTAGCCCAGAATCCGTCACGGTGGCGTCAGTGAAGCCCGGCAGAGGTTGCTCAAGCATGCCGACCGCCTCTTTCTGGGGCAGCCAGGCGAGAAATGCCTTCCCCGTCGAGGTCGCGTGCAACGGGACTTCGCGGGCGAGCCAGTTGACGGCCAACACTGACCGAGGGGCAACCTCGGCCACATAGGTCACACCATGCAGTCCGGCTATTGCGAGTGCGGCGGTCTCGGCTGTTTGCTCCGACACCCGTTCAAGGATGGGACGGGTTCTCCTCACCAGACCGTCGTAGCCCGCCGCGGCCGACATCCTGATGAGCGCTAGGCCGACTTTGTAACGGTTCGTGTTGGGGTCTCGCTCCACAAACCCGTGGGCCTCCAGCGTGACGAGAAGCCTCCAGGCTGTTGCCCGGTTGATGTCACAGTGCGCGGCCAACGCGGTTACGGTTTCTCCGCGCGGAGACGCATCCGCTACGGCGTCCAAGAGGTTCAGCGCGCGGTCGACCGACTGGACCCGGCCGGACTGGGTGCGTGCTCGGGCCACGCCGTCGCCGTCCGGGGAGTGACTCATGAGCACCATCGTGGCACGAGGTGGAGATAATGCGGGCTGATCCGTCTACGGGCACAGCGCGTTAGAACGCAGAAGCGGCGGCTTCAGCGATCGCAGGGAGAGCGAGATAGCACAGGTCTCGGCACTGCCGGTCCCACCAGGAATCCTCGTAACGCCACGCCGATGTCTTCACGACAACCGTCTGCAGGGCGCGGTCAACATACACGAACTGGCCACGCGAGCCGTCGGCCGTCACCTTGGTGCCGCGCTCGTCGAGCGGCCACCAGTGATAGCCGAAGCCAGCATGCGTTGTGATCGTGCTGGGCAATCGGCCAGGCATCAGGAAGGATCGCTCTGGCCGACTGCTGTCATCCACCCAGTCCGCATCGAGCACCTGGTCACCGCTCCACCTTCCGTCCACCTGGAGCACCCCGATCCGCGCCCAATCCCGAGCGGTCGCGGCCATGGCGGCGGCGGCCATCTCGACGCCGCCCGACTGGATCGGTCCGTCCAGGCCGACGATCGCAGCTCGTTCCGCGCCGACCCGGGTCCACAGGTCCGCGAGCGCCTCGGTGAACCGCTGGCCGGTTGCCCGCTCACGCACCCAGTCCAGCACCATGGAGTCAGGACTGCAGTAGGCGTAACGGGCACCTGGTCGGTGGACGGCCGGGATACTCCCGAGCAGGTCTCGCACCCCGCCTCGGCCGTCGCGCCATCGCCCCATCAGCTGCGACGCTCGGCTGGCAGGATCGCGATAGTCCTCTGCCCAGTCGAGGCCGCTCGTCATCGTCAGAAGCTGCCGGACCGTCACCGCGTCGTACCCGCTGCCTAGGAGCTCAGGTACGTAGTCGCAAACTGCTGCGTCGATATCGGGGAGGCTGCCTCGTCCGACAGCGAGTCCGGTGACCTGGGCAAGCACGGACTTCGTCGCCGAGAATCCCAGCAGCCGGTCCTCGGGGCCGGCGAGCCCTGGGTATCGCTCGTGAACGAGGGTCCCGTCCACGACCACGACGAGGGAAGTGGTCGCCGTCAGATCACAGAATTCGGCAAGCCCCATCTCGCGCCCGGCGCCGACGATGCGCGGCTCAAGCGAGATCGACGCTTCAGGCCACGGAACGCTGTTCGGTGCCGACACCTCGACCTGGTGCAGATCGCGCTGCGGATACCGGAACTCGTCAAGAGAGCTCACGACGCCGATTCTTACGCGTCGACGGAAGTCGCCGTCGCGCCGCTGATCACGCCGGACCGCGAACCGGGCCGACTGGGTGTCGACGGGTCCGCTGGTCGGCCGATCCGTTGGAACAATTTCGGATATTTAGGCTCCATGCTTGACACCGCCGTTGTAGATGGTGAACGTTCGTCTCGTGATATGAATTACATCCGGAACGCCCGCGGCGGCTGTTCGGTGGACGACGCCGTCGGCGATCACACCAGCTAGGGGTGTACGTATGACCGGATCTGGCAGCGACATTTCGACCGGCAACGAACATCATCAAGGCCTCTGGCTGAGCTCCGCGCTCTCCAGGCGTCAGTTCCTCATCGGCACTGGCTCAACGGCCGTGCTCGCCGGGCTGGCGGCCTGCGGCGGGGACACGTCGACGAGCGGTGAAGGTTCGACAGCCGGACCTCCGAAGCCCGGTGGCGACTTCCGGCTCGGCGTCACCGGCGGTGGGGCCAAGGACATGATGGACGGGCAGAACATCGTCACCAAGCCCGACCAGGCCCGGCTGGTCAGCGCGTTCGAGACGCTGCTGGTCTTCGACGAGGAGTACCAACTGCAGACCGACGGGCTGGCCGAGAGCGTCGAGGCCGACAACCCCCAGCAGTACACCATCCGGCTCCGCGACGGCGTCACGTTCTCCAACGGCAAGCCGCTGACCGCCGACGACGTCATCTACTCGCTGCAGCGCATCGGAACGGCCTCCAACGGGCTCACCGGCTATGCCGCGACCGCGACGATGGACATCGCCAACATCAAGAAGCTGGACCAGCGCACCGTCCGGCTGCCGCTGAAGTCCCCGGACTCGACCGTCCCGAACACGCTGGCGAGTTACACCTTCGGCATCGTCCCGGTCGGCTACGAGTCCTTCGCGGACAGCGGTGGTGACCCCGCCTCGCAGATCGGCACCGGGCCGTACAAGCTGAAGAGCTTCACGCCAGGGCAGGAGAGCGTCCACGAGAAGAACACCAACTACTGGCGCAGCGACCAGCCGTACTTCGACACGGTCACGATCACCGACTTCGAGGACGCCACGGCGCAGGTCAACGCGCTGCTGGGCGGCCAGATCGACGCGATGACCGACCTGCCGGCCGCGCAGGTCGAGTCGGTCAAGTCCCGCGGCATGAACGCCCTGGTCTCCAAGACTGGCGGCTGGGTGCCACTGTGCATGGCGATCGACATGCCGCCGTTCGACGACAACCGGGTGCGCCAGGCGATGCGCTACATCGTCGACCGCGACGCGATGATCGAGCAGATCGTGTCCGGCTACGGCTTCAAGGCCAACGACCTCTACGCCCCGTTCGACGAGGGCTATGCCGACGACCTGCCGCAGCGCGAGCAGGACCTCGACCAGGCCAAGTCGCTGCTCGAGCAGGCCGGCCTGGCGGGGGCCACGATCGACCTGCACACGACGAACGGCGCCTCCGGCATGGTCGAACTGGCGACGGTCTTCGCCTCGCAGGCCGCGGACGCCGGGCTTACCATCAACGTCAAGAACGACCCGAACTACTACGGTGACGCCTACCTGAAGCTGGCGTTCTCGGTGGACTTCTGGGGCACCCGGGCATACCTAAACCAGGTGCAGCAGGGGTCGCTGCCGAGTTCGCCCTACAACGAGACGCACTGGCCGCCCAAGTCCGGTGAGGGTTCGGACTTCGAGGACCTGTACCACCAGGCGCTCGCCGCCACGGACTCGGGCAAGAGGATCGAGATCGAGCACCAGATGCAGAAGTACGAGTATGACCTCGGCGGCTACATCATCCCGTTCTTCGGCAACCTGATCGACGGTTACGCCGCCAACGTGGCGGGTCTGGTGCCCAGCAAGGGCACGCTCAACCTCGACAGCTTCGGACACGGGTTCCGAACCATCTGGTTCTCGTCCTGAGCCGAGAGGCGGCCAACAATGCGATGGTTGAGAGCCGGTGGCATCGGTGGATTCATCGTCCGCCGGCTCCTGCTTGGCCTCCTCGTGCTCTTCTTCGTGTCGGTCCTGGTGTTCGTCGCCACACAGGCGCTCGGTGACCCGGCGCGGGCGATCTTGGGCCGGGACGCGACACCGGAGCGGCTGGCGGCCCTGCAGGACCAGCTCAACCTGGACCAGTCGCTGGTCGGGCAGTATCTGAGCTGGCTCGGCGGTCTGGTGCACCTCGACCTCGGCGACTCACTCGCCTCGCAAGGCGTCCCGGTCACGACCCTGCTGCACGACCGGCTGATCAACTCCGCGGTCCTTGTGCTGTTCGCGGCGATCGTGTCGATCCCGCTCTCGGTCGCCCTCGGCTCGTACGCCGCGCTGCGCCGGGAGAAGCCGTTCGACACGGTCAGCACCAACCTAATGCTGCTGCTGGCGGCGCTGCCGGAGTTCGTCGTCGCCGTGCTCCTCGTGATGCTCTTCGCCACCACGGTCTTCAACGGATGGCTGCCGGCGGTCAGCAGCGTGCCGCCCGGCAGTCATCCGTGGGACGATCCCAAGGTCCTGATCCTGCCCACCGCCACATTGGTCATCGCGGTCGCGCCGTACGTCGCGCGGATCATGCGGGCCTCGATGGTGGAGGTGCTGGAAAGTGACTACGTCGAGATGGCCCGGCTCAAGGGTCTGCCCGAGCGGACCGTGCTGGTCCGGCACGCGCTGCCCAACGCGATCGGCCCAGTCTTCCAGGTCATCGCGATCAACCTCGCCTACCTCGCCGGCGGCATCGTGGTCATTGAGTACGTGTTCAACTATCCGGGGATCGGAAGCGCGCTGCAGGACGCGGTCGTCAACCATGACATTCCGGTCGTGCAGGCGCTGGCCATGCTCATCGCGGCCGTCTACGTCGTGCTGAACCTCATGGCCGACGTCGCAACGATCCTCGTGACCCCAAGACTGAGGACGCAACTGTGAGCACGATCGGGCAGGTGCCGGCCAAAGTCGAGGGCGTCGACACCCCGACCCCGCCCGGACGTGCGTCTTCGCTGCTGGCCCGCTCGTTCCGGCTTTGGCGCACGCGGATCGGCGTGCTGTTCGTGCTGGTTCTGGTCGCGATCGCGATCCTCGGCCCGTGGATCGCGCCGCACGACGCGGACGAGTTCGTCGCGGTTCCGTTCTCGAGGCCAGGCCAGAACGGGGCCGGCATCCTGGGCAGCGACTACCTCGGCCAGGATGTGCTCAGCCGTTTCCTGTACGGCGGACGCAGCATCCTGATCAGCGCCTCCGCCGCAACGGCGGTCGGACTGTTCATCGGCATCGCGATCGGCTTGGTCGCCGCATACGCGCGCAACGCGCTCGACGACGTCCTCATGCGGGCGATGGACGTGATCATGGCGTTCCCCCAGATCATGCTCGCGCTCGTCGCGGTCAGTCTGATCGGTGCCGGCTACGGGATCATCATCGCCGCCATCGCCTTGACCACGGCTCCTCGCGTGGCCCGGGTCACGCGAGGCGCCGCCCTCCCGGTCGTGGAGCGCGACTTCGTGGCCGCCACGGAGTCGATGGGCCTGTCGCGGCTGCGGATCCTGACGGGCGAGCTTTTCCCCAGCATCCTCGGCCCGATCATGGTGGAGGCGACCCTGCGGCTCACGTACTCGATCAGCGTCATCGCTGCGCTCGCCTACCTCGGGCTCGCGCCCGACCCGAACGGCGCCAACTGGGGAAGCATGATCCAGCAGAACCAGCTCGCCCTGGCGACACAGCCGTGGGGAGCGCTGGCACCCATCCTGGCGATCGCCCTGCTCACAATGGGCACCGGCCTGATCGGCGACGGCATTGCCCGCACCGCTGCGGGCATCGACCGCGAGCGGAGTGACGAATGAGTGTCCAGCAAGCGACACCGGCCACCGGGCAGCCCTCGGTGAGCGTGCAGGACCTGCAGATCTGCACGAACTCCGGCGTCCCGGTTGTGACCGATGTCTCCTTCGACATCGCGCCCGGAGAGGTGCTCGGGCTGGTCGGCGAGTCCGGCTCCGGCAAGACCACCGTGGGGCTGTCGCTGCTGGGCCACGCCCGGCGTGGGCTCCGGATCGCCGGCGGCGCGATCTTGCTGGACGGGGAGGACATCCTCACTCTCGGCGAGGAGGAGCTGCGCCGCCTTCGCGGTGCGCGGGCCTCGTATGTGCCGCAGGATCCCGCCTCCTCGCTCAACCCGGCGCTGCGGATCGGCCTCCAGCTCCGTGAGGTCTTGGCAGCCCATGGCTCGGGCAACCGCACGGACCAGGGCGAGCGGATTGCGGAGATGATGCGCGAAGTCGCGCTCTCCGACGACCCGAAGTACCTGCGCCGCTATCCGCACCAACTGTCCGGCGGACAGCAACAGCGCGTGGGTCTGGCGATGGCGTTTGCGAACCGCCCGCGGCTGATCGTGCTCGACGAGCCGACCACCGGGCTCGACGTGACGACGCAGGCGACCGTGCTGTCGACAGTGAGAGAGCTCGCAGCGCTTCATGACGTCGCGGCACTCTACGTCAGTCATGACCTCGCCGTGGTCGCGGCCCTGGCCCGCCGGGTCGCCGTGATGTACGCCGGGCGAATCGTCGAGCTCGGCCCGGCAGATGAGCTGTTCGAAACCGCGGCCCACCCGTACACCCGGCGACTGGTGGGCGCGATCCCACGCCTGGTCGGAGGTCGCAGCCTGGTCGGGATTCCCGGCCACGCACCCTCGCCGAGCCGCCAGCCACCTGGCTGCGCGTTCGCGCCCCGCTGCACGTTACACATCGCGAAGTGCGATGAAGCGGTTCCTCGGCTCGACCCCGTAGGGCCTGGCCACGGCGCGCGCTGCATCCGCGCGCACGAGGTCGTGAAGCTGGCTCAGGCCAAGGTCGGCGATCCACTCGATTTCGTTGCAGCCGCTACCGACTCGGCCGCGCTGACGCTCGAGGACGTGGTCGCTCACTATGGCCCAACCGAAGTGCTGCACTCGATCAACCTCGCACTCGAGCGCCACGAGTGCCTCGCCATCGTCGGCGAGTCCGGATCGGGAAAGACCACCACGGCGCGGTCGATCGCTGGGCTGCACCGCGACTGGACCGGCAGCATCAGGCTCGGCGACCAGGAGCTCGAGAAGTCGGCGCGGGACCGCAGCACGGAGTCTCGCCGCCACATCCAGTACATCTTCCAGAACCCGTACGGCTCCCTGAATCCACGCAAGACGATCGGCGAGACGGTAGGGCAGCCCCTTTCGATCTTTGGCATCGCCGAGCGTCGCGAGGCCGACAAGCTGGTCCGACAGATGCTCGAGCAGGTCTCGCTTTCCGCGAGCTACGTCAACCGCTATCCCGACCAGCTTTCGGGTGGGGAGCGCCAACGCGTCGCGATTGCCCGCGCCCTGATCTCCTCGCCGTCGGTCTTGATCTGCGACGAGGTGACATCGGCACTCGACGTCAGCGTGCAGGCGGCAATCGTGGAGCTCCTGGGTCAGCTGCAGCGAGAGCTCGGGCTGTCGATGGTCTTCGTCACCCACAACCTCCCGCTCGTGCGTTCGATCGCACAGAGGGTGGCCGTGCTTTCCGACGGCAGCATCGTCGAGTACGGCGAGACGGCCCAGATACTCGCCGACCCCCAGCAGCCGTACACCAGGGAGCTGATCACCAACACGCCGTCACTGGAGACCGCGACGGCTGAGGTTGTGGCCAAAGAGGCCAGAAGTGGCTAGCCGAGGTCCATAGGTAGGGTGTCGTGATCGAGGCGTGCGTGCGGCGTTCCTAAGGCTCACGGCTCGTCCTCGCGAAGGCTGATGATGACGTCCACGGTCGTCGCGAAGCGTTGCATGCGCGAAGCTCCGTCGATAATCGCCTCGGACTCAGGATTTAGCCTTAAGATAACGGGCTCCATGAGCGTTGTGCTCAACTGCTGGCGATGGGACGGATGCGATGTTTTCGCAGGTCAGGCCACAATTGGTGGGCGCAACAGGGTTCGAACCTGTGACCGCCTGCTTGTAAGGCAGATGCGGTTCAACGCTGTACGAACCAGCGATCTGAGCGTGAAACGGCCGAACGCAAGTCGAAAGTTATGGGCTCACTGACCACACCGTCTTCGCAAGGTCGTCCTGCACGCCTTGGCGGTTACCGTCGATGGCGGCAGCTCGATAGTCCGGTTGTTGGTGTAGACCGGCGGCGAAGCCGGCGACGCTGCCTGGAGCTTCCGACGCCATGTTGGCGCGGCGCCACGCACTCTTGGGGTAGCTGGCGGATCCGGGAGATCCGACGGTTCGATCGTTCTGGGGATGGCATCAGCCGGTAGACGCCGTGGCGGGTGGAGCAGGGAGGGTCAGTTGACGTCGGTGAGGAGGCGTTCTTCGTAGGCGATGGCGGTGGCTTTGGCGCGGGAGTTGACTCCGAGCTTGGTGAGGATCCGCGACACGTGCACGCTGGCGGTCTTGGGTGAGATGAATAGCTTCTGGGCGATTTCGTTGTTCGACATCCCCTGCGCAACTAGCCGCAGCACCTCGTGCTCGCGGTCGGTGAGCCGGGAAGCGATGCGGCCTGTCTCGATCGAACCCCGGGTAGAGGGACCGTCATCGAGAGTCAATCGGCCGCGCTGAGCTAGGTCGATGATGCGGTGCCGCAGCGGCTCCGCGCCGAGCTCGGTGGCGATGCGAAAGGCCTCGGTGAGCGGGGCTGACGCGGCGTCGCGGTCGCTGACCGCGAGTTGTGCGGCGGCGAGCCGCGTCAGCGAGCAGGCGAGATGTGGGATGTGACCGATCTGGCGCCATGCTTCGACCACGGCTGACCAGGCGGTTGGGTCTTCGCATCTTGTGGCGCGGGCCAGCTCGGCGTCCAGGTGGGCCGACGACGCGTCAGCGAGCCGACAGGCCTTTGGCACTTGGTTGGCGAAGGCCCGGATCGCTGCGAGCGCCGTCTCCGTTTTCTGGTCGGTCGGGTCGCTTGTGGCTTCGGCTAGTTCGGCCTCAACGTGCGCCGCGAGCAGCAGCTCGCTCCAGATGTCCGGCACGCGGTGCGCGCCGGCCGCCGGCCAGATCGATGCGAGGTGCTCCCTCGCAGCAAGCAGATCACCGTGCGCCACTGCAATCTTGGCCTCCAGGGAGCGGTGAGAAGTTCGCATTGGCAGCCACGTCCCGTCCTCGTTTGGGGGGAGGTGGGCCCTTTGGGTCTCCAGCCAGTGGTCGGCGGTGTCGAGGTCGCCTCGGTTGCAGGCCAACCCTCCGGCCAGCTCGGCTGACCACACAGACTGCCGACCCGGGGCCTGAGGTAGCTCATTTAGCCGGTCAGACACCCGCTGCGCGGCGTCCCACTTGCCGAGCGCGACGAGGGTCTGGCCGAGGAAGAGTGTTGCGAACGCCCACAGAGCGGGGGCCAGGCGCGGGTCGCCGAGTCGGGCCAGGACCCGCTCGAACAGGGCTTTCGCGTCTTCGTATCGCCCGCCGAGTAGGCGCCAAAGTCCGCAATAGTTTTCCAAGTCGGAGAATTCGAGCACCGAGTCCCGGCTTTGGTCGAGCAACGGCTTGCACATCTCCACCGTTTCGTCGAACCGGCCCTGATAGGCCGCTTGCGCGGACTTCGCCATCGTGGCCCACCGACGTAACTCTCGGTCGCCCAACTCGTCCGCGAGATCGGCGGCGTGACTTTGGAGCCGAAGCGACAGCTCGGGTTCGGCATCCGATAGATGCCAGCCAAGAACAAGGATTCCGCTGACTATGACGGGGCTGGGCTCTGCGCGCATCAGGGCTTCCAGATCGTCGAGCGCATCCCCATAGAGCCCCGGCTCAGGATCACGGCCAAGGTCCCGCGCGAGGCCGTCTCGATAAAGACGTAAGCACAGATAGCGCATCGGGTCTCGCGCTCCATCACTCCGACCCAGCTCGGTGTCCAGGAGCGCGATTGCACCCTCGACGTCGGTTGTCTCCTCTAACGCTCTGAGCGCCCCGCACACCACGCTGTCGCGGGTGCGTCCTGCGTGCGCGGCTGGGTCGGGTACCCGGTCCCAAAGATCAAGTGCCCGACACAGCAGCGTGGCCTGCTCGCCCGTGGCTCCCAGCCGGTGGCACTGATCCGCGGCGTCGAGGGCGGCCTCGAACGCCGCAGCGTCGGCGCCCGCCAGCGCCCAATGGTGTGCTGCGGCGATCTGGACCCGCGGATCCGGACCTTGCCCTCGGGGCGGCGCACAGAGTGTCGCCAGCGTGCGGTGCCAGCGGCGACGGTCCATCGGCGACACGGTGGTATCGACTGCTTCGCGGAGCAGCGCATGGACGAAGGTGTAGGTGTGCGCGATCGGGTCGAAGACAAGGACGTGGGAGTTGATCGCGGCCGCGACCGCCGCGGCAAACCGGCCATCGTCTGCTTGAACCTCGAGCTGATAGGCCCGTTCCAGCAGGTCGTGGGTGAGGTGCCCGTCGGCCAGGGAAGCGATCTGCACCAGCCGTTGGGTGTCCGGGTCCAAGCGTCGGATTCTGGCCTGCATCGGCTCGAGAACGGTCGCCGGGACCGTCCCGGTTTCGGTGAGTCCGGCCGCAATCAGCTGCTCGGTCAGGAACGGGACGCCGTGGGAGAGCTCGACCACCCGATCGACCAGCGCCGTCGACGCCGGAGCCTGGGTCAGGTCGGCGATCTGATCAGCCACCTCACCCCGCGACAAAGCACCCAGTGACATTCGCTCAACACCGTCGGCACGAACCAGGTCCGCCACAATGTCGGCCGCTGCCGGACCCATGGCCGGGTCGTGGGTCCGCACCGTCACCAACGTCAGCAGCCGGCACGGGGCCGCCACCTTGACCAGATAGCCCAGCAGGTCGCGACTCGACGCGTCGGCCCACTGCAGATCCTCCAACACCAGCCACACCAGCCGCTCCGAGGCGAGCGTCTCCACGGTGGTGACAAACCCATAGAACAGCTGCGCCTGCTCTACCCGTGCGGGCTCGACCGCTGAAGCTCCCGAGCTCAACGGCGGACACAGCGCTGCCAGCGCCCCCGCCGATTCGCCCGCCGCTGCCCTGACATCCTCCACACCGGCGCCGCCGACGACGGACCTCAGGCACTCTGACGCCATCCCATACGGGAGTTCGCCGCCGGACAACTCGACACCGTGCCCAACGATCAACACGTCGCCCGGCTCCCGGAAGCGTGCAATCGCCTCCGCGACCAGCCGGGTCTTCCCCACCCCAGCCTCGCCGTCCACCAGCACGGTCGCACGCTGCCCCGACCGGCCCCGCGCAACACCGGCCCGCAGCCTCTCGATCTCCTCGGTACGGCCGACCAGCCGAGGCTCGGTCCAAGCCATACCAACAACCCTTCCCCCGCATCCGAGCATCCGATAGAGCCACAAGTCCCAGAGCAGACACCCCGCACCCATGACCAGGTTTGCCCGAATCGATGGACGGCCGACCCGACGGCGGCGTCGCGACTCCCAATGACCGGGCCGATCGGCTAAGACCACCCCGAGCGAAGCTAAGCAGTTCGCCAGATTCCTCGGCGGCGGCTTAGCCCGAGTGTGGTCACGTCGGCAACCGCCGGCCCCGACCACACGGAGGAAGCCATGAACTCGATCGGACACCCCGCAATCACCGCCCGCATCGCCAAACAACTGGTCGACGAACGAGTCCGCGACGCCGAGGCGCGTCGCATCGCCCGCGTCGTCCGCCGCCAGGCTCGCGCCCCACACGCCACACCCACGCCGCGACGCCGGTGGCGGATCTGGCCACGTTCCGTGCCTACCGCTCACCCGACCAGCGACGCCTGAACCGATAGAGCAGCCATGTACCACCCCGACTACCTGCCCGATCTGGCGGCCGCGTCAAAAACGACCGGCTCACCGCTGCTGATCGAAGTCGCCCCACCCCGGCCACCACCACGGGCCGGCCCACCCACGGCCGACGCCCGGCCATCATCAGGCCCTGCGTGACCACGTTTGCCGCTTGGGCAACCGTCGCCACGGCGGCGCTCGCCGCAGCACGCGGCCCGTCCACTCCCACCGAGTCCTCACCACCAGCCGCGAACCGCGCAACCGAAATCAAGCCGCCCGCGCGATCGGCAGGTGGATCTGTCGCCTGCGGCGAAGCCGTCCTGCTCGCACGAACCCCTCCCGCGGCCGACGATCCATGCCTAGCCGACTGGCAAACCTTCCAGCACTACTTGGCCACGCTGCCACGCCTGCCATAAACAAGGTCGCAGCAGCCCCTGCCCAGTTGAAGGTAGCGACCTACAACACGCTCCCGTCCAGAAGCGCCGGCTTCTCTCCCGGCGCCGAACAGTTGTTGCCGATGCTAGAAGGCACCAATCACCCCGACAACCTTGCCGACGCCGGCATCGGCGAGGGACGCCGGCATCAGCGTCGAGCCCCGGCCGGGTGCGAGACGACGGGCCGAGCGCCAACGCCTGCAGGAGTATGTGAGTGACCCCCTGCTTGCAAAGCAGATGACACTCAACGCTGTGCAAACCGGCGGATTGAGCGTGAAACCGGCGAGCGCAAGTCCGAAAGTTATGGGCTCATCGATCCGACGCCGGTGCGAGGCATGGGGTCATCCTGGGAACGCACTTTCAGCCGATGAGCGTGCGTCGCATGCGAGGTCCGCCGCAGGTCCCGCATAGGGCTCCGGTGCGGTACCCGGGCACCGGACGGGTCTAGTGGGACCCTCGGTTGTGCGCCTTGCCTGGTGGCATGTCGCGTTCCCGCTGATGGTTCGGCTTGCGGAAGCCATTGCCGTGGACAAGCGCCTGACTCGCGATCTGCCGCCACCTCGCGGCCTACCTCGCCAGCCCGCTGTCCGCGGCCACCAACGGTGCCGCACTGCGCGCCGACGGCGGCGTGCTCACCACCTGCACCTGAGCACTCCCCCGGAGAGCAGGACCTCGTCTGAGTGGTGATGCGCGGCAACGGGTGCACGTGAGCCTATGCACCGGCTGCCGCCGTCGAATGTCCGCCATCTCCGGCGCTGCCCGCGTCGGCTCCGTCAGGGTCAGGGCTCGACGATGACCTTGCCCTCGATGCGCCCGCCGGCGGCCTCCTCGTGCAGCGCGGGCAGCTCGGACAGCGGGATGCGGCGGGTGACCTCGACCTGCA
>JBKOYM010000176.1:0-11171 GCA_046725375.1 Actinomycetota bacterium | reverse complement strand
GACCAGGTCGATCCGGCCGGTGATCGCCCTGATCCGGTCGACTGCCGTGGCGAGCTCGATGCCGCCGGCATGGGCGTGACAGGTGTCGAGACAAAAGCCGATGTCGTCGGCGCCGTCGGCCTCCTGGATCGCCTCCCACATCCGGCCGATCCGGTCGAGATGTCGGGCCATCGCGTTGTCGCCGCCGGCGGTGTTTTCGATCAGCACCGGCACCTTGGCGTCGAGTTGGTCGACGCATTTGCGCCAGTTGTCGAAGCCGACCTCGGCCTTGTCGCCCTTGAGTACGTGTCCGCCGTGCACGACAACGCCCCGGACGCCGATCTCGGCCGCCAGGTCGACGCTTTGCTGCAGCAACTTGCGGCTTGGGATCCGGATCCGGTTGTTGGTCGTCGCCACGTTGAGCACGTACGGCGCGTGTACGTAGAGGCCGACGCCGGCCGCCTCGGCGTCGGACCGCAAGGCGGCCGCGCCACCCTCGTACGAGACGGTCGGCTTCTTCCACCCCTGTGGATCGCCGAGAAAGAACTGCGCCAGGTCGGCCTTGCGGGCGTCGGCTTCGGCCAGCGGATCGAGTTGGTCGACGTGGGCGCCGACGAGCAACGGGTCTGCCATGGCGTCCACCCTAGGCGGGCCCAGCGACAGTCGCGCCCGCCGGTTGCGCCGAGATTGTGCGTCCACCCCACTGGGCGCGAAGGGGTGGGATGTCAACCGGAGTTGACGTCGCTTCGACCTGTCAACTAGAGTTGACATCGTGACCGAAGGAACCGAGCTCGCCCGCGATGCCGCGAGCGGCGACCCCGGCGTCGGACTCCGGGCGGTCCGCGCACTGCGCGACCTCGTCGAGCGGCTCGAAGCGCTCCAGGTCGACAACGCCCGGCGGCGCGGCTGGTCGTGGCAGCAGATCGCCGACGGCCTCGGCGTCAGCCGGCAGGCGGTCCACAAGAAGCATGGCCGGCGGCTCCGGTAGGGGAGGAGATGACGTGTTCGAGAGGTTCGGACGAGACCTTCGTACGGCGGTAGTACTCGGATTCGAGGAGGCCAAGGCGCTCGACGCGACGCGCGTACGCCCCGAGCACCTGCTGCTCGGGCTCGCCTTCGAGCGAGAGGGTCCGGCCGCCGCACTGCTCGCCGAGCACGGTCTCGACGAGGCGGGAGCGCGGCGGCTGTCTCGCGAGCGGAGCGGCTCCGACCTCGACGGGGCGGCGCTGGCCACGATCGGCATCGACGTCGACCAGGTGCGAGCGTCGGTCGAGCAGACGTTCGGCCGCGGCGCACTCGACCGGGTTCGGCTGCGGTCGCGGCGGCAGCACCTCCGGCTCGACTCGGCGGCCAGGCAGGTCTTCCACGACACCTTGCGCGAGCACCGGGTCGTCGGCGACCGGCGCGCCCGGCTCGACGGCATCCACATGCTGCTCGCCCTGCTCGAGGCGGACGACCCGGGCGTAGTCGACGTGTTGAGCCGGGCCGGGATCGACGCCGAGGTACTCCGAGAGGAGGCACGTCGTCAACGGACGGCATAGCCTGAGTCCCGTCGGGCCCCAGGGTGTCCCCAGGGGCGGGTCAGGGAAAATCCGGTGGCACGCTACCCCGGCGCTCGACATAGCGTGATCGACAACAGTTCTTCTCGTACGTACTCAGGCCAAGGAGACGAATTCATGTCGCAGCCCGCGGCACCCCTCACCGAGACCAACCATGTGGCTGCGCGTGCGGTCAACCTGACCAAGGTCTATGGCTCCGGCCTCGCCGAGGTACGTGCGCTCGACGGCGTCACCATCGACCTGAACGCGCGCGAGTACACCGCCGTCATGGGTCCGTCGGGATCCGGCAAGTCCACCCTCATGCACTGCCTCGCGGCGCTCGATCACCCCACGTCCGGCGAGGCGTACGTCGGTGACACACCGCTGTCCGGGCTGAGCGACGCCAAGCTCACCGAGCTACGCCGCGACGCCGTCGGATTCGTGTTCCAGGCGTTCAACCTGGTGCCGACGCTGACCGCCGAGGAAAACATCGTGCTGCCGCTCGCCATCGCGGGCCGCAAGCCCGACCGCGAGTGGTTCGACACCGTGATCGACACGGTCGGCCTGCGTGACCGGCTCAAGCACCGGCCCAACGAGATGTCCGGTGGCCAGCAGCAGCGCGTGGCGTGCGCCCGCGCGCTGGTGAGCCGGCCGGCGATCGTGTTCGCCGACGAGCCGACCGGCAACCTCGACAGCCACGCCGAGGACGAGGTGCTCGGATTCCTGCGGCGGGCCGTCGACGAGTTCGGCCAGACCGTCGTCATGGTCACTCACGACCCGATCGCCGCCGCGTACACCGACCGTGTCGTCTTCCTGGCCGACGGCAAGGTCGTCGACGAGATGCGCGACCCGAACGCGGAGAAGGTTCTCGAGCGGATGAAAACGCTGCAGACGTCCGAGTTTTCGTCGTCGGCCGGTGCGTGAGTAGGCAGGCGGGGAGACTGACTCATGTTCCGTACCACCATCCGAAATCTGCTCGCACGCAAGCTGCGGCTGGCGCTCAGCGGCTTCGCCATCGTGCTCGGCGTCGCCTTCGTCGCCGGATCGTTCGTCTTCACCGACACGCTGAGCAGCAGCTTCGACGGCATCGTCAAGGGGACCACCCCCGACGTCGCCGTCGAGGTGAAGGACGCCTCCGACCCGGCCGACCCGTCCGGCGCCGGCGACATCCGGACCATCCCGGGTTCGGTGGTCGAAGACCTGCGGACCGGCGTAGACGACGCCTCCCGAGTTGACGGCAATGTCACGGTCGGCAACGTGTTCGTCGTCGACCAGGACGGCAAGCTCGTGGGCGGCAACGGGCCGCCGTCGTTCGCGGTCAACTTCAACGACGCGCCGTCGATCACCGGCCGGCCGGTCCTGTCGATCGACAAGGGCGAGGCCCCGACCGGACCCGGCGAGATCATGCTCGACGAGTTCACCGCCGACCAGGCCGGCTACCAGATCGGCGACACGGTCCCGCTGGTGACCCTCAGCGATCAGCCGCGCATGGACGCCACGCTCACCGGCATCGTGAAGTTCGGTGAGGGATCTCTGCAGGGCGCGACGCTGACGGTGTTCGACACCAAGGCGATGCAGGAGCTGTTCTTCGACGGCCGCAACGTCTACACCGACATCTGGATTACCGCCGACGAGGGCGTCAGTCAGCAGGAGCTGCGCGACGAAGCAGCAGCGGCGATCCCGAGCGACCTGGTCGCGCGAACCGGTGACGACGTCGCCGACGAGTCGCAAGACGACTTCGAAGAAGCGATCAGCTTCATCAGCATCTTCCTGCTGGTGTTCGCCGGCATCGCGCTGGTCGTCGGCACGTTCCTGATCATCAACACGTTCTCGATCTTGGTGGCACAGCGCAGCCGCGAGCTCGCTCTGCTCCGGGCCCTGGGGGCGTCACGCCGCCAGGTCACCCGGTCGGTGCTGCTCGAGTCGTTCATCGTCGGCGTCGTGGGTTCGACGATCGGCCTCTTGCTCGGCTTCGGGCTGCCTTCGGCGCTGACCGCGCTGATGCGGGCGATCGGGATCGACTTGCAGCTCGAAGGGCTGGTCTTCAAGCCGCGCACCGCGATCGTCGCGTACGCCGTCGGCATCATCGTCACGATGATCGCCGCGTACCTGCCGGCCCGGCGGGCCAGCCGGATTGCGCCGGTCGCCGCGTTGCGTGACGACATCGCGCTGCCGCAGTCGTCGATCCACTGGCGCACCGTCATCGGGTCGGTCGTCGTCGTGATCGGTGCGGGTCTCATGGCGCTCGGTCTCGCCGGATCGGGTGGCGGCGGCGCGGCGCTGGCCGGCCTCGGCATCCTCTTCGTGCTGCTCGGCGTCGCCGCGCTGAGTCCGGTCGTGGGCCGCCCGGTCCTGATCGCCCTCGGCCGGCTGTACCGGCCGTTCGGCGTGGTGGGTCGACTCGCGACCCAAAACTCGCTGCGTAATCCGCGCCGTACGGCCGCCACCGCGTCGGCCCTGATGATCGGGCTCGCGCTGGTCGCCACCATGTCGGTGCTCGGCTCGTCGGCCAACGCCAGCATCGACAAGATGGTCAAGGAGAGTCTCGCCGCCGACTACGTCATCTCCAACGCGATCGGGGCGCCGTTTTCGCCGGGCATCGCCGAGCAGGCCGCCCAGGTCGACGGAGTCGCATCGGTGGCGCCCTATCGCGCCATGCCGATCAACGTCGGCGACCAGCAGATCTGGGGCGGCGCGACCGACCCGGGGAAGTTGTCCCAGATGATCGTCACCGACATGACCGACGGATCGTTTGACGACCTACGCGGTTCGACGGTGGCCCTGGGCACCAGCGTCACGGAGGACCTCGGCGTGTCGGTCGGCGACACGGTCGATCTGGAGTTCCCCGGGTCCGACCAGAAGGTCACGGTTGTCGCGACGTACGACGACAACGACAACGAGGCGCTCGGCGAGTACGTCGTGCCGTTCTCGGTCTTCAACGCCGCCCAGATCCGGCCGGCCGACTCGTACGTCTACATCCTCCGTGACCCGGACGCGTCGGCGACCCAGGTCCGGTCCGACCTGCAGGAGATCGTCGACGGCGTACCGACGGTGACCCTCAAGGATCAGGAGGAGTTCGCCGACGAGTTCAAGGCGAACGTCAACCAGCTGCTGTTCTTGATCTACGCGCTGCTCGGTCTCGCGATCGTGATCGCGGTGCTCGGGATCATCAACACGCTGGCGCTGTCGGTGATCGAGCGTACTCGCGAGGTGGGCCTGCTGCGGGCGGTCGGCATGAATCGGCGACAGCTGCGCCGGATGGTGCGACTGGAGTCGATCGCGATCGCGGTGCTCGGCGCGGTGCTCGGCGTCGTCATGGGTGTGGTCTTCGGGGTCGTCCTCCAGCGGGCGATCGCCGATCAGGGGTTGGACGTGCTGTCGGTGCCGTACGTGAGTCTCGGCATCTTCGTGGTGCTCGCGGCGGTCGTCGGCGTACTCGCGGCGCTGCTCCCGGCTCGCCGGGCGGCCCGCCTCGACGTCCTGCGCGCCATCACCACGGAGTAAACCACTCCCATTCGCGCCGAGCCGGTCGGTTTGTGTCCATGATTCATGGCTGTGGTTTGACCAGGCCGGTCTGGTAGGCGATGACGACCAGTTGTGCGCGGTCACGTGCGCCCAACTTCGCCATAGCGCGGCTGACGTGGGTACGGGCGGTCGCCGGACTCAGGAACATAGCGGCGCCGATCTCGTCGTTGCTCAACCCCTGACCCACGAGGGCCAGCACTTCGCGCTCGCGTGGGGTCAGCACCGCGAGTCGGTCTTCAGCCGCCTGGGTCGCGACCCGTTCCGCGGTGAACTGGGCGATCAGACGCCGGGTGATCCGTGGCGCGAGCAGCGCGTCTCCGGCGGCGACCACCCGAATGGCATGCAGGAGCTCGGCCGGGCCGGCGTCCTTGAGCAGGAAGCCGCTGGCGCCGGCCGCCAAGGCCTCGAAGACGTATGCGTCGGTGTCGTAGGTGGTCAGGATCAGGACGTGGACGTCGGCGAGTCCTGAGGTCTTGACGATTTCGCGGGTGGCCTCAATCCCGTCCAGCTGCGGCATGCGGATGTCCATGAGGACGACGTCCGGCCGGGTCGCGTAGGTCCGCTCGACAGCTTCGGCACCGTTGGTAGCCTCTCCCACAACCGTGATGTCGTCCTCGACGTCAAGCAGGACCTTGAAGCCGGATCGTACGAGGCCCTCGTCGTCGGCGAGCAGCACCTTGATCGGAGTGCGACTCGACGCCGGCGCGGCTGCCGCGTTCATCGCTGCGCGGATCCGGTCGGCGCCAGGGGCAGTCGTGCCTTGACCTCGAAGCCGCCGCCCGGCAGGGATCCGGCGGTCAGGTCGCCTCCGAGCAACTGGCAGCGCTCGCGCATCCCGGCGATCCCGCGGCCGCCGGCCTCGGCCGAGCCGCCGGTGCCGTTGTTGCTCGGATGCTCGACGAGTACGGGCGAGTCCGCGCCACCATCATCCATGCCACGACCGCGCCCTTCGTCGGCCACGCATACCTCCACGGCATCGACTCCGCAGTCCAGTGCGATTCGCACCCGCGTCGGACCGACATGGCGGATCACGTTGGTGATCGACTCCTGCAAGATCCGGTAGATCGCACTGCCCACCGCGCTCGGCAACGGCATCGGGGCCGACGGCGCCTCGAGGGTGACGTCGAGCCCGGCGTCGCGTGCCTTGGCGGTGAGCTCGTCGATCTGTCCCAATCCCGGCTGCGGCATCCGGCCGTCGTTGGAGTCACGGAGCACCCCGAGGATGCTCCGCATCTCCTGCAACGCCTGCGAGCTCGTCTGCTCGATGGCGACCAGCGTCTCCCGCGCCTGCTCCGGCCGCCTGTCCAGCACGTGCGCGGTGACACCGGACTGCACGTTGATGATCGCTATGGCGTGGGCGACCGTGTCGTGGACCTCACGCGCGATCCGGAGCCGCTCGGCGTCGACCCGCTTACGTGCCTCCTCCTCCCGAGTCCGCTCCGCCCACTCAGCACGCTGCTGAGCTTCGGCAGCGATGAACCGCCGGGTACGGACCGACTCGCCGAGGGCCGCGCTCATGACCGACGCGCCGATCCGGAAGAACACCCATCCGATGGCGGCCCTGGGCTCGATGCCGGCCGCGGCGACCAGCCAGCCGACTGCCAAGACCGCGATACCTGCGCCGGCGATCAGCAGCGATCGGCGCCCGTCGCCGTACGCGGTGAGCGTGTACAGGGCGACGAAGAGACCGAGCCAGCCGGGCCCATCGGAGAAGTCGAGGCTGTAGTACACGAGGCTGGCGAGTCCGGCCGCGACGAACACCGGGACCGGCCATCGGCGGCGCACGGCGAGCACGAGGCCGCTCACGATCAGCAGGACGTACCCCAGGTGCCCGAGGTCGGCTAGCGGCCGCGACGCCACCTCCGAGTTCTCCTCCGCCCCGACAGTGCCCTGAACCTGCATCACGGTGATGAAGACAGCGAGCAATGCGTCCTGCGCCCAGACAGGCAACCGGAACGATGCGGCGCGGCCCTGCATACCCGCGATCATAGGGTTCTCCCGCGAGGACCGACTCCTATCAATCATGCGGTCAGCTACGACGAGAAGCGTAGTCAGGCGCAGGTCCTCTACGCGGGTTTGCGTAGGCACAGCCATCCACTGTCGGACGACTCAGCCAGGTCGTCGGCGCGACGATCGCTTGCGTGGTCAACAAATCCGAAGGAGCAGGCCATGCGTAGAGCCTTCACCGGACTGGCCACCGTGCTGGTGCTCGCCGTCGTCGCCCAGTTCTTCTTCGCCGCGAGCGGTGCGTTCGACACCGCACCGAAGGACGAGTCCTTCCAGACGCACCGGGCGTTGGGGTACGGGATCCTCCTCTTCGCGATCCTGATGACCGCGCTGGCCGCGCTCGTACGAATGCCTGGCCGACTCATCGGGATGACCGGACTGGTCGCTGGCCTCGTCCTCGTCCAAGGTGTGATCGCGGGGATCGCCAACGCATTCAACGACACCGGCGACACCTCGACGACAGCCGGACAGCTCGTCTTCGGGCTGCATGCGGTCAACGGACTGGCCATCATGGCCGTGGCCGGGACGATCGCCCGGCAGGCGCGGGCGCTGTCGGCCTTCAGATCAACAGCGGAACCCGCTCAGCCGACAACATGACGACGGCTCAACTGATTCTCCTCGACTACGTCGTCGCGGTGCTGAGCGTCGCGGCATGGTTCGCAACCGGAGTCCTGGCGAGTGTCCGGCGCGCCCGGATCGCGCTTGCTCTCCTCGCGGTGGCTGTGCTCCTGAGTCTGATCCGAGTGGGAACGGTGGCGATGTTGGCCGATCGGGGTTGGTGGTTCGTACAGGAGAAGGTGCTGCTGGGGCTGCCGATGCTCGGAGCCGCCGGGCTGGCCGCAATGCTGATCGCCGGCCCGCGGCTGCTCGAAGCCAGGCGGACGCCAAGAGCGGAGTTGCCGGCCAGCAGCGTCGTCTCGTTGCTCACCGCCGGATACGCGACGCTGGGCGGCTTCGTCGTTACGCTTGTGGCCGGGTATCCGCTGACCTGGACCACCGCGCTGATGGCCGTCTCGCTCGTCGGCACGGGCATGTTGCTGACCGCGCGCGTCGTGACGCCGATCGAGAGCACCGCCGACGATGGTGTCGCGTTCTCGCGCCGCCGGTTCATTGGCTTGTCTGGCGGGGCGATTGCGCTGACGACCGTGGGCACCGGCGTCGGCCTGTCGCTGCTGCGGCCAGGGAGATCCTTCGACACCGGGGGTGGTCCAGGGTGGTCGTCCGACTCGGGCATTTCCGTGGCTGACCTGCGCGGACCCGGCGGGCCGGCACCGGGCGGCACCCGGCGGCGGCACGTCCTCACCGCTCAGACGGCCACCGTCCGGCTCCCGTCCGGACGTGAGATCGGCGCCTGGACCTACAACGGCCAGGTACCAGGTCCGGCGATCACCGCCACCGAGGGCGATCTCATCGAGGTCACCCTGCGCAACACCGACATCGACGATGGCGTGACCCTGCACTGGCACGGCTACGACGTGCCGTGCGGAGAGGACGGTGCCCCTGGCGTGACCCAGGACGTGGTCGCACCAGGGGAGGAGTTCACCTACCAGTTTCGCGCCGACCAGGTCGGGACCTACTGGTATCACACCCATCAGGCCTCTCACATCGGTGTGCGTCGAGGGCTGTACGGGACACTCGTCGTCGCACCACGCGACCGGCGGCAGGGGCTGGACCTGACGTTGCCGGTGCACACATTCGGCGACGCGGTGGTGATCGCCGATCAGGACGGACGCTCCATACACACCGCACCCGCCGGTTCGCCGGTACGGCTGCGGCTGATCAACACCGACTCAGATCCGCACCGGTTCGCGTTGACCGGAACACCCGTCCGAGTAACTGCCGTCGACGGTCGAGATCTCAACCAACCGGGCGAGGTCAGCGCTGTCGGACTGCGGCTGCCGGCCGGCGGCCGGTACGACCTCGTCTTCACCATGCCCGACACTCAGGTGGCTCTCGTACTCGACGACGATCACGACGGTGGCGTGCGGGTACGCCCGGATGCGTACGCCGCCACTGAGGAGCCGGCCGCCGAGGACACCTCAGGCTGGCCGGAGCTCGACCTGCTGCGCTACGGAGCTCCGGCCGCGGTGCCGTTGGACGCCGACAACGCCGACCGGCGCTTCACGATGGTGTTGGACCGTGGTCTTGCTCTCGTCGACGGTTGGCCGGCGTACGCGCAGACGGTCAACGGTCAGGCTCACCCGTCGATCCCCGATCAGCTCGTCGCCGCGGGCGACGTCGTGCGGTTCACCGTGGTCAACCGGAGTCTGGAGACGCACCCCTGGCATCTGCACGGCCATCCCGTACTGATCCTGTCCCGGGACGGGACGCCGTCGTCCGGCAGCCCGCTGTGGATGGACACGCTCGATGTCCAGCCCGGACAGGTCTGGGAGGTGGCGTTCGAGGCCACCAACCCGGGGATCTGGATGAACCACTGCCACAACCTGCCCCATGCGGATCAGGGAATGATGTTGAAGCTCCACTACGACGGTGTCACCACGCCATTCCACGGCGCGCACACCGCCCGTGGGATGGATCCGGCCAAGCACAGCCACTAGTCAGACACCTTGGGTCTGCGCTTCACGGCGCCAACGTGGGGGTCGATTCGCAAAGCCCCGCCCTGCCCGGCTAGACTGCCCCGGTTGCCCGGCGGAGTCCGGGCTCGATGCAACGTCCTCCTGTCACGGAAGTCCCGTGGCCGCCTGAGTCCAGAGGAGGTGGAGATCGCCTTGCGTCGCTATGAAGTGATGGTCATCCTCGACCCCGATCTCGAGGAGCGTACGGTCGGCCCGTCGCTCGACCAGTACCTGAACCTCGTCCGCCAAGACGGCGGCAATGTCGAAAACGTCGACATCTGGGGTCGTCGCCGGATGGCGTACGACATCAAGAAGAGGTCCGAGGGGATCTACGCGGTCATCGAGCTCGATGCGGAGCCGGCCACCGTCAAGGAGCTGGATCGCCAGCTCACCCTCAATGAATCGGTGCTGCGCACCAAGGTCATCCGGCCTGAGCTGCACTGACCGCCCGCCCGTACGCGAGTGTCAGCCGAGTGCTGTTCACTCCCACAGGTAGGCAGAATCACGACTTGGAGTCACCATGGCAGGCGAAACCGTCATCACCCTCGTGGGCAACCTGGTCGACGACCCGGAGCTGCGTTTCACCCCCTCGGGTGCCGCCGTCGCCAACTTCCGGATCGCGTCAACCCCGCGCATCTACGACCGTCAGTCCGGCGAGTGGCGTGACGGCGACACGCTGTTCCTCAGCTGCTCGGTGTGGCGCCAGGCGGCCGAAAACGTCGCCGAGTCCCTGCAGAAGGGGATGCGCGCCATCGTGCAGGGGCGGTTGAAGTCCCGGCAGTACGAAACCCGCGAAGGCGAGAAGCGCACCGTCTTCGAGATCGACGTCGACGAGGTCGGCCCGAGTCTGCGCAGCGCCACCGCCAAGGTTGCCAAGACCACCCGTTCGGGTGCCGGCGGCGGCTGGCAGAGCGGCGGTGGCGGCGGCGCCAGCTCCGGAGGCAACGACCCCTGGGCGAGCCCGCCCGCGGGCGGCGGCCAGTCCGGTGGTTCGAGCGGCGGCGCCGACCCGTGGGCATCCGGCGGCGCCAGCGAAGAACCCCCGTTCTAACCCCCGACATCAACCACCTGCGATCGTCACCACAGGATATTGAGGAAAGAGATCTGCCTTGCCGAAGCAAGAAGTGCGTAAGCCACGCAAGAAGCAAAACCCGCTGCACGCGGCCAAGATCACCTATGTCGACTACAAGGACACCGCCCTGCTGCGGAAGTTCATCTCCGACCGCGGCAAGATCCGGGCTCGTCGGGTCACCGGCGTCACCGTACAGCAGCAGCGGCAGATCGCGACCGCGATCAAAAACGCCCGAGAGATGGCGTTGCTGCCCTACACGTCGACCTCGCGCTGAGCAGGAGAAGTCGCAGTCATGAAGCTCATCCTCACCCATGAGGTGGCCAACCTCGGCGCGCCCGGTGATGTCGTCGAGGTCAAGAACGGCTACGGCCGCAACTACCTCGTGCCACGCGGTCTCGCGATCCAGTGGTCGAAGGGCGCCGAGAAGCAGATCTCCACGATCAAGAAGGCGCGCGAGGTCCGCGAGGTCCGCGA
>JBKOYM010000063.1:0-10541 GCA_046725375.1 Actinomycetota bacterium | reverse complement strand
CGTCGCGAGCCAGGGCAGGTTTACGCCGTCAAAGCCCGTGACGCTGAGATCGTCCGGCACGCGCAGGCCGAGCTCCCCAGCGGCCTGGATGACACCGGCCGCGAGCAGGTCGCTCTGCGCAACGATCGCGGTCGGTCGGGTGTCGGCCGGACGGTCGAGGAGCAGCCGCGCGGCAACGATCCCGCCCTCGACGTCCGCGGTGGACGCCTCGACCATCGAGGCCCTGCGGCCGGCCGCGGCAAGGAAGCCGCGAGCCCGATCGCGGGAGTCGACATACTCCGCGCGTTCGAGATCGGCCGGACGGAGCTTGCCGCCCGGCGTCACCGGTCGCAGCGGCATCGTCACATGGCCGATGCGGCGGTGGCCCAGATCGCGGAGGTGGCGCACGACCTCGCTCTGAGCGCCGGCCTCGTCGATCAACACCTGGTGCACCCGGTCGTCGGACGGAGCGCCGGTGCCGAGCATCGGAATCCCGCGTGCCGCGAGATGGTCCACGATCGGGCTCCGCGCCGGGCCGCACATCGAAAACACCAGCGCGTCGATCGCGAGCCCGACCACGAGCTCCAAGGCCCGGTCCGGCTCGTCGAACGGCTGGGCGACGAGCAGCATCCCGGTCGGTACGGCGTCCAGCTCCTGGGCGATCCCGTCGAGCACGATCACGGCGTACGGGTCGCGAAACGCCTGGAGCAGCCGGCCCTCGACGAGTACGCCGACCGCTCCGGCCCGTCCACGGCGGAGTGAGGCGGCGCGGGGGTCCGGCCCGGCGTACCCGAGCTCGGATGCCGCTGCCCGAACCCGCTCCGCCGTCGCGTCGGCGACCGGCCCACTGCCGCTGAACACCAGCGACGCCGTCGACGGTGCGACGCCCGCGCGTTCGGCGACGTCTCGGATCGTGGGCCGCGACGTCGATTCGGGTTGCCTCCGGGCCATGAGTGGATAGTATCGAATCGTTTCGACTCGAATCGATTCGACCGTACCGGTTTCGACTGTACTCGTACTCGAGGGAGATTCCGTGACCGCGATCGCAAGCGGCCGCCTCGACCAGGCCCGCCTCGGCCGAGCCCGCACGGCCGTCTATGTCGTCTTCGCCGGCAACGGCTGCGCGTTCGCGGCGTGGGCCTCCCGCATCCCCGACACGAAGGACCAACTCGGGCTCACCAGCGGGCAGCTCGGCCTGCTGCTGCTCGCCCTGTCGGCGGGTGCTGTCATCGGGCTGCCGTCGTCCGGTTGGATCGCGAGCTGGTACGGCGGGTCGGGTGCCGTTCGCATCGGCATCGGTGCGATCCTGCTCGGCCCGGCGGCGATCGCGATCGGCATCGACGTCGTCGACTCCGTCGTCCCCGTCGCCTTCGGCCTGTTCGTCATGGGGCTCGGCATGGGCATCTGGGACGTCGGCATGAACCTCGAGGGCGCGGCCGTCGAGCGCCTGTCGGGGCGAAGCCTGATGCCACGCTTCCATGCGGCGTTCAGCGGCGGCACGGTGATCAGCGCCCTGATCGGCGCCGGACTCTCCTGGGCCGGCGTCCCGATCGGGCTCCACCTCGTCGTCGCCACCGTCATCATCGCGGCCGCATCGCTGCGGGCCACAACGGCGTTCCTGCCCCGACGGTTCGAGGAGGACGCCGCCAGCGAGCCGGCCGACACCCCCGGCGTGCTCTGGGCCTGGCGGGAGCCGCGCACGATCCTGGTAGGCGTCTTGGTGCTGATCGCCGCGTTCACCGAGGGCACCGCCAACGACTGGCTGTCGGTCGCGATGGTCGAGGGATACGACCTGCCGCACTGGGCGGGTGTGCTCGGCTTCGCGACGTTCCTCGTGTTCATGACGCTCGGACGGGCGTTCGGGACCAACCTGCTCGACCGGTACGGCCGGATCCCTGTGCTGCGGGTGATGCTCACCCTGGCGGGCATCGGCAGCCTGCTGGTCGTGTTCGGCAACACGCCGTTGGCGTACGTCGGCGCAGCGATCTGGGGTGCCGGCGTGTCGCTCGGCTTCCCGGTCGGCATGAGTGCGGCCGCCGACGACCCCGATCGGGCGCCGGCGCGGATGTCGGTGGTGTCCACCATCGGCTACACCGCCTTCTTGGCCGGCCCGCCGCTGGTGGGCTTTCTCGCCGATCACGTCGGCCTCCTTCGGGCTCTGTTGGCCGTCGGAGCCGGGCTCGTCGTTGCGCTCGCGGTCCTCCCCTCGGTCCGGGAAACGCGCTGAGCCGCACCGGCTCGTCTCAGCAGGTGGACGCTCCGTCGGTTCGCGCCGAGGGTCGGCCGATAGGGGGTGTGACGTGCGACGTTACCGGCGTTCGCGGCGCTCAGAGCTGGCTCGAATCGGCGACACGCCACGCCAGCGATTTGCCCCGAACGCGGTTGGCCACAACGGTGGAAACGCAGATGCCAGCAATCGGACGGAGAGACTCGTGCTCACCCTGACCGAGAACGCGTGCGACGTCGTGAAGACCATCACAGAGCAGAGCACCCAGACAGACGGTGCCGGTCTTCGCATCAGTCCACAAGAATCCGACCCCAGCGCGCTGACCGTCGCGCCGGCCGAGTCGCCCATGAGTGGCGACAAGGTCGTCGAAGAGGGCGGCGCTCGTGTATTCGTCGAGGAGTCCGCGGCTGTGGTGCTCGATGACAAGGTGCTCGACGCCCAGGTGGATCAGTCGGGCGGCGTGCAGTTCGCCCTCGGCGTCCAGCCCTAAGGCGCCACCTCCACTGGCGGTAGGCAAATCCGTGAAACGCGCCGGCGTGTTTGCGGATTGCCTACCGCCAGTGCTGTGGTCAGCCTCGGTTGACCGCGGAGACCACGGCCTTCAACGAGGCCGTCACGATGTTGGCGTCAAGCCCGACCCCCCACAGCACGCGCCCGCCGATCTCGCACTCGACGTAGGCCGCGGCCATCGCGTCGCCACCCGATGAGAGGGCGTGTTCGGCGTAGTCGAGGACGCGAACCTCGTGTCCGACTCCTTCGAGCGCGTCGCAGAACGCCGCGATCGGTCCGTTGCCCTGCCCGGACAGCGTGTGCTGCTCACCGTCGACGTACACGTTGACCGTGAGCGCGTCATGCTCGCCCTCGGCCGAAGAGGTGTGCACGGAGTTGAGCTTCAGCGGTGTCTCGCGATCGAGGTACTCGCGGTGGAAGAACGCCCACAGGGCATCCGCCGCCACCTCACCGCCTTCGGTGTCGGTGTGCTGCTGCACAACTCGGCTGAACTCGATCTGGAGCCGGCGCGGCAGGTCGAGGTTGTGCTCGGCCTTCATGAGGTACGCGACGCCGCCCTTGCCGGACTGGCTGTTGACCCGAATCACGGCCTCGTACGTGCGGCCGACATCGTGCGGGTCGATCGGCAGGTACGGGGCCTCCCACGGGTGCTCCGACACGGGTACCCCGGCGGCTGCCGCCTCGCGATCGAGCGCCTCGAAGCCCTTCTTGATCGCGTCCTGGTGTGAGCCGGAGAAGGCGGTGTAGACGAGGTCGCCCGCGTACGGGTGCCGCGGGTGCACGGGCAGCTGGGTGCAGTACTCGACCGTCCGCCGGACCTCGTCGATCTCGGAGAAGTCGATCATCGGGTCGATCCCCTGGCTGAACAGGTTCATGCCGAGCGTCACCAGATCGACGTTGCCGGTGCGCTCGCCGTGACCGAACAGACAGCCCTCGACCCGGTCGGCACCCGCCATCAGCGCCAGCTCGGTCGCGGCCACGGCGCAGCCGCGGTCGTTGTGCGGGTGCAACGAGACAGCCGTTTGCTCGCGCCGCGTCAGCTGGCGGGAGAACCACTCGATCTGGTCGGCGTAGACGTTCGGGGTCGACATCTCAACAGTCGCCGGCAGGTTTAGGATGATCTCGCGATCGGGGCCGGGCTGCCACACGTCGGAGACCGCCTCGCAGACCTCGACCGCGTACTCCAGCTCGGTGCCGGTGAAGATCTCCGGCGAGTACTGGTAGCCGAAGTCGGTGCCGGACAGCAGCTCGTCGGCGTACTTCATCACCCACTCGGTGCCCTGCACGGCGATCGCCTTGCACTCGTGGCGGTCGAAGCCGAACACGACCCGGCGAAACAGCGGCGCGGTCGCGTTGTAGAGATGGACGTTGGCGTCCTTGGCGCCGACGATCGACTGTACGGTGCGCTCGATCAGATCCTCGCGGGCCTGGGTCAGGACCGAAATGGTGACGTCGTCGGGCACGGCGTCGGACTCGATGAGCTCGCGTACGAAGGCGAAGTCGGTCTCACTCGCGGCCGGGAACCCGACCTCGATCTCCTTGTAGCCCATCCGGACGAGCAGCTCGAACATGCGCCGCTTGCGCGTCGGTGTCATCGGGTCGATCAGCGCCTGATTGCCGTCCCGCAGGTCTGTGGAGAGCCAACGAGGCGCGTCGGTGATCGTGCGGGACGGCCAGGTGCGGTCGGGAAGGTGGATGGGGGCGAACGCTCGGTAACGATGGGCCGGCATACCGCTCGGACGCTGCTGGTGAATGGCCATGGTGCGGAGCTCCAGGGGAGTTGGGTCGGCGGCCGGCAGCACCGAACTCCGCGGCGAGGGGTCCGGCCTTAGAGGGCCCCGCCGCGGCCGCGAAGGAGCAGGCTCGCGTATCGCATGGCTCGGGCCAGCGTACCGCATCAAGTTGTCAGGCACATATGGCGCCATAGGGCCACATGTGCCTGACAACTCGTTGAGACGTCTACCGCGTCGACGTGGCGGTGCCTTCGATGTCCAGCCTGGGGAGGATCCGGTCGAGCCAGCGCGGAATCCACCACGCCCGGTCGCCGAGGATCGACATCAGGGCCGGCACCAGACACATCCGGACCACGGTAGCGTCGATGAGCACGGCGAACGCCATGCCGATGGCCAGCATCTTGACGGTCGGGTCGGAGTCGAACACGAAACTGCTGAAGACGACGAGCATGATGCCGGCGGCGGTCGTGATGACCCGGGCAGTGCCGCCGATCCCGATCGCAACGCTGCGATGCGAGTCGCTGGTCTCGACGTACGCCTCGTGGACTCTCGAGATGAGGAAAACCTCGTAGTCCATCGACAGACCGAAGATGATCGCGAACATCAACATCGGCACGTACCCCGGGATCGGGAGGGTCTCGTCGACGCCGATCAGGCTGTTTCCCCAACCCCATTGAAAGATGGCCACCACGACTCCGTACGACGCGCCGACCGAGAGAAGGTTCATCGCGGCGGCCTTCAGCCCGATGGCGAGCGACCGGAACGCGGCGGTCAGCAGGATCATCGACATCAACACGACGGCGAGGATCAGCAACGGCAGCCGTGAGATCACCTTCTGGGTGAAGTCGACGGACCCGGCCGTGGAGCCGACCACGTAGGTATTCACGCCCTTGACGTCCGGAAGCACCGAGTCGCGCAGGTCGTTCACGAGGTCGGTGGTCGCCTGCGCCTGCGGGCGGGTGGTGGGGATCGCGGTCAAGGTCGCCGTGGTGCCGGCGTGGTTCAGCTGCGGCGGAGACACCGACGCCACGCCGTCGGTCGACCCGACGGCCTTCTGCAGCTTGGACAGCTCGCTTTGCGCCGCGCTCTTAGACGACGGGATGGCAACGATCGTCAGCGGACCGTTGGCGCCGGGGCCGAAGCCCTCGGAGATCAGGTCGTACGCTCGCCGATCGGTGTCCGACGTGGGGTCCGTGCCCGAATCCGGCTGTCCGAACTCGATGGAAAACAGCGGAATCGCCAGCACCACCAGCAGGACGCTGCTCACGGCCGCCCACGGCCAGGGCCGACCGGCCACCATCTTCCCCCACCGGGCGAAGGCGCTGTGCTCGTGGCCCGACTCTGCCAGGGAGACCGCATCCACGTCGACCGAGTCCGGGTCTCTCTGGTCCGCCGCGGCCGGCGTGCCCGGTCCACCCGGCGCGGCGGCAGCCGTGCTCGCGGCTGCGGCGGCACGTCGTTCCCGACGCTCACGAAGCCGTTCGGTCAGCGCGCGTACGTTGCCCCTCGCCACGCCAAGGAACGCCGGCACCAACGTGAGCGCCGCCAGCATGGTCACTGCCACCACGATCGCGGCGGACAGACCGAGGGCGCCGACGAAGGGCACCGCGGAGATGTAGAGGCCCAGGATCGCGACGATCACGGTGCTGCCTGCCACCACGATCGCGGCACCCGATGTGGCGCTCGACAGGCCCACCGAGTCCCGCACCGTCATCCCGGCGTCGATCTGGTCGCGGTGCCGGGAAACGAGAAACAGCCCGTAGTCCACCGCGACGCCGAGGCCGAGCAAGGTCGCCACGGTCGGTGCCGTGGTCGGGAACGTCATGGCGGCCGCCAGGATGCTCAGCAGCGACAGACCGGCCAGGACGCTGAACACCGCCGACAGGAGTGGGATAGCGGCGGCGACCAGCGATCCGAACATGAACAGCAGCAGGACCAGGGCACACATCAGGCCGATGGCCTCCGATGTCTGGTCGTCGGATCGAGAGTCGATCTGGCCAGCGGCGCCGCCGTAATCGACGCGAAGGCCGGCCTTACGAGCCGGCTCGATCGCGGCGTTGAGCTCGTTCAGATAGCTCTCGCCGAGCGAGTCGGTCTCGACGTCGAAGTTGATGGATGCGTAGGCGATCGATCCGTCCTTCGACACCTGCGGCGAGTTCGGTGTCGCGAATGGGCTGACCACCGACAGCACATGGTCGAGCTTGGCCGCGTTGGCCACCGACGTGTTGACGGCGTCCTTGCTGGCCGAGACCTGCTTGCCCGAAGGGGCCGCGTACACGATCTGACCGGAGAACCCGCCGGCCTTCGGGAACGCGGCCGACAGCTTGTCGAGGCCCTCGTCCGACTGGCTTCCAGGCACCGTGTAGTCGTTGTCATAGGTACCGTCGGCGACGCTTCGTCCCACGAGCAGGGCGGCGACGATGACGATCCAGCTCGCGATCACGATCCAGTGCCAGCGGGCGCAGACCCGGCCGAGTCGCTCGAGGAATCTATGCATGGCCTCCCCAGTGATGGCAAGTCCGACAACGCCAGGGCCGTCTAGCTCAGAGTGAACCCCGGCGGTGTGAGATGCATCGCCCCGTGTGGGTGAGGCGACGCCGCTAGGCGGCGCTACGTCGGGCTGCGGGCTTGAAATGCGGCTGACAACGCGGGCCGCGAGCGATGGGATGGGCCTATGGACTTCGTCGAGCTCGACCCGAGGAACGTGGACGCCGACACGGCCGACGCGATCGCCGAGGTACATATGGCCGCCCGTCGCGCCGAGGTGCCTGATTCGACGCCGACGACGGGGCCGTCGGTGCGGCTGCGCAAGCGGCACGGCTGGGGCGAGGAGCGACCCGACTGGCTGACCGTGGCCCGCGATTCCCGCCGCATCGTCGGCGTGGCCACGTTGATGTTTCCGCGCCGGTCCAACCGGCATCTCGCGTACGCCTGGATCGACGTCGACCCGGATCGGCAGCGGCGCGGGATCGGTTCGGCTCTGCTCGCCCGGGCCGAGGACCGTATCCGCGCCGAGGGCCGGCGCAGCATGACCGGCTTCACGCTTCGGGGCGGATCTGGCGACGCGTTTGCGGCAGCCCGTGGATTCGCGCCGGGACTCGACAACGCCCTGCGTCGGCTCGACCTCACCGATTCCGACCCGGGCCGATGGCTGGGCTTGCGCGCTCAGGCGCTGCGGCACGCCGACGACTACGAACTGGTTCGCGTGCTCGGCCCGGCCGACGACGCCTTGTCGGCCGAGCTCGTTCCGCTCTACGTCGCGATCAACGACGCTCCCACGGGCGACCTGGACGTCGAGCCCGAATCCTTCGACGTGTCGTCGGTCCGGGCGTACGAAACGGCGATGGCACAGCGGGACCAGACGATCTATCACGTACTCGCGCGTCGCCGGTCGGACGGCTCGTGGGCCGGGCACACCATCGTGCTGGTCGACAGACATATGCCGACGTGGGCCGGACAGGAGGAGACCGCCGTCGTGCCCGAGCATCGCGGCCACCGGCTCGGGCTCGCGATGAAGGCCGACCTGATCGCCTGGCTCACCGAAGCCGAGCCACAGGTCGGCTGGCTGCAGACGTGGAACGCCGAGAGCAACCGTCACATGCTTGCCGTCAACGAGACACTCGGCTTCACGCTGTTCGCGCGGTCGCGACAGCATCAAAAGGCGCTCGACAACGACCGCGTCTGACCCGCCGTGACGGGAAACGTAATCTGACGGGGTGTCACGTCACGCGCGGCGACGCCGCGCCCGGACCGTGAAGGCCGTCGCCGCCGCCGCGCTCGTGGTGCTGACGGTCGCGTTCGTCATGCGCTGGCTCGGGGGCGACGGACGAGACGGCGCTCCGGTCGCCGCCGAGCAGGCACGACCGGCCGAATCGACCCCCGGCGGCGATGTGCGCCTGCAGAGGCCGTCGGCCGTACACCCGCGCCAGTCCGACTGTCACGCCCTGAGCGCCAAGGCGGTACGGCGGCCGCACGACGACAAGGATCCGGTCAAATGCCGCGACGACCATACGACGCAGACCTACTACGTCGGCACCTTCGATCTCAGCATCATTAGCGAGCGAAACCCGTCGACGGCCGACATCGCGGACTTCGTCACGCCGCGCTGTGACCGGAAGTTCCACCGCTGGATCGGAGGTGATCGGGTGACGCGGATCCTGTCTCGCGTTCACCCGGTGTGGTTCGTTCCCAGCGCGCATGACATCCGGCTCGGCGCCCGCTGGTTCCGCTGCGATGTCGTGGTCTCGGCGACCGACAGCCGACTCGCCCAACTCCCCCGCAACACCGAGGATATGCTCGACTCGGACGCGGCTCTGAGCCGGTACGGACTGTGCAGCCGCGGATCGCCCGAGAAGCGACACGCGAAGATCGTGGCCTGCAGCAAGCCGCACACGTGGCAGGCGTTCACCGCTTTGCGCTTCCACACCAACGGGTCGGATGAGTTCCCCGACCGTGACCAGCGTCGTGGCGCGCGTCAGCGCTGCATCGAACAGGCCCGCGAGGAACAGGACTTCCCCCTCGAATGGTCCTACGGCTGGCAAGCTCCGACGCGCAACGAGTGGGCCGCTGGGATGCGCTGGGGAGTCTGCTGGGTACCGCGCGACTGACCGGAGTCGACCGTGGCTCCCGGTTAGGGTTGGTCGGGACAATCCGACTCCACGCGTTCCGGAGTGCATGGTGACGACCTGGCATCGAGCCGTTGCCGTGCTGGCGGCTGCCGTCGTGCTCGCCGGATGCGGCGCCGCCGCCGACCTCGTCGAGTCCGATCCCACCGCCGCGCCCGGCGAAACCGAGCCGGCGTCCCCCGACACCCCGTCGCCGACCGACGAGACTCCGACGCAGTCGACCCCACCGACCGAGCCGGCCGCCAGTCCGCAACCGAAGGTCGGCGAATGTCGCCGCACCGATCCGTACGTCGGTGTCATCGGCAGCACTACCGAGGTACGCAAGCCGGTCCCGTGTGGCGCAACGCACAACGCCGAGACCTACTACGTCGGCCTGATGAACGAGTCGATGCAGACGGCCGCCCGGCAGGGCGAGGGCGGCCTGCTCCGCGCCCAGGTATCCGGCATCTGCAGCCGCAAGCTCTCCGCGTGGCTGGGCGCCCCCGGCTCCGACGTGGCGCTCAGCGTCTTCGAATTCATCGTGGGTGCCCCGCCTCCGGCGACGGTCAGCCCGACGACGCGCTGGTTCAGCTGCGACGTCTACGCCATTCGGACCCAGAAGGAACTGAGGCTGATAGCACTGCCGAGGACGACCCAGGGGATCCTCGAGTCGTCGAGAGCCGCCGCCTGGGCGCGCTGCAACCGCGGTGACCTCGGTAGCGGCCGCACCAACAACGTGGTCTGCACGCATCCCCACACCGACCGCGCGGTGTCGGCGGTCATCCTGGGCGACCTCGACGCCGAATACCCCGGCTCCAAGACGCTGGACAACCGGCTGAGCAACATGTGCGCCCACCGCGTCCGCGCCTACCTCAACACGACCGCCAGCTTCCACTACGGCTACACCTGGCCCGGGCGCAAGCAGTGGAACACAGGCGCCCGGTGGGGAATCTGCTACACCGAGACGGACTCCTAGCGGCGTACGCAACAATCGAGGTCGTGTCGCGTGTACGGAGGTCCGCCATCGGCATGCTCGTCGTCGTGCTCGCCGGATGTGCCAGTTCGGCCGACCTGATCGACACCGCACCGACGGAGCGGCCGACCCGAGGTCACGGCCCCGGTCCGGAACCGACGCCCAGCCCCGACGCGACATCGGCGCCGGAGGTCGGTGCATGCCGCATGCTGACCCTCGACGACATCGCACCGGCGGCCAACGACGATCCGGCGATCCCGTGCTCCAAGCGGCACACGGGTGTCACGTTCTACGTCGCCGACTGGCCCGAGAAGCTCGTGTCGTCGGCCGCCGGCGTTGACGACCATCGCCTGACGACGTACGCCGTGGACGCCTGCGAACGACACTGGCGCCGGACCGTCGGCGGGTCCGATGAGGCCTGGACCACCAGCATCGTGAGCTGGGCGTGGTACAAGCCGACGCCGGATCAGTTCGTCGACGGCGCGCATTGGTTCCGTTGCGATCTCGTCGCCGGC
>JBKOYM010000134.1:0-22334 GCA_046725375.1 Actinomycetota bacterium | reverse complement strand
CCGCAGATCGCTGTGTGGATGTCCGAGGCGGTTGACGCGGCGAAGCAGGACGACGAGGACACGCTGGCCCGGATCAAGGGCGAGGTCGCCGAGTTCGTCCGCCCGTACCCGATCCCGGGCTGGCCGGTGGGTTAGGGAGAGTTGTCAGACGCTATTTGCCCTATAGCGCAAATAGTGTCTGACAACTCGACCCGGCGCGTTCGGGCCGGGCGTACCGGGTCGAGGCGTCGAAGGCCCTCGAAACGTGCGAAGTCGCCGCCCCTGGTTACCAACGTGGCTCCGTTTTCCAGCCCGAGCGCTGCGAGGTATGTGTCGGGAACGTCGTTGGCGCGGGCGTTGTGCTTTCGGGCGAGCGAGGCGAAGATTTCCCAGTGTCTGGGGCCTGGACGAATGCGGATGGCCGCCGGACCTGATAGCACGGCATCGCAGAAGCCGAGTACCTCGTCGACCCTTGAGGGCTCGCGGAAGACTCGATGGTTTGTGCTGATGCGAAGCACGCTCGAGAGCACCAGGTCATTGACGCCGACCGGCTCTGCGTCGTTGATAGCCGACTCGAGCCAGACCTTGCACGGGCTGTGGTGTTGACTGTCTGACCGCATCGCGTACAAGTAGACGTTGACGTCAGGAAGCAGCACGATGTGGCTCGTTGTCGCCGAGCAATTCGGCCAGTTGCTCCTTGTCCTCGAGATCAACACCCGGTTGAAGCCCGCCGTTGCCGTGGACCGGCAGCGTGACCGACGCCGATCGGGCGCCCGACGTCTCGGTCAGCATGCGCCGAAGGGCATCGTCGATCTGCATCATGATGCAGAGAGGCTGGCGAAGAACGCCGCGATGTCACGCGCCACGAGCTCCGGCTCCTCGACCGCGGCGAAATGGGCGCCGGTCGCCATCGGGGTCCAGCGCACAACGTTGTAGAGCCGCTCGGCCCACTCCCGCGGCGGCGATCCGTCGTCGACGTACTGATTGGCGAACAGCGCCACGGCCGTGGGCGCCGAGACGAAGTCGTCTGACCCGAGCGGCTCGATGAACCAGCGGTTGTCGACGTAGTCGCGGATCGACGTCCCGATCGTCTGAGTCGCCCAATAGATCGTCACGGTCGTCAGCAGGAAGTCGCGGTCGAACCTGCTCTCGATGTCGCCGCCGGTATCGCCCCAGGCCCGCCACTTCTCGAGGATCCACCCGGCGAGCCCGGCCGGTGAGTCGTTGAGCCCGTACGACAGCCACTGCGGTCGGGTCGACTGGATCGCGCCGTACCCGCGGTCGGTGTCTCGCCAGTGCTGATACCGCGCGAGGTACGCGGTCTCCGCCTCCGAAAGCGGCCGCGAGCCCGCTCCGATGTGAGGCTCGTTGTCGAGGTTGGTCAGATGGAGGCCGATCAACGACTCGGGTCGGTCGAGCGCGAGGTAGGTCGACACGGCCGCGCCGAAATCGCCACCCTGCGCACCGAAGCGGTCGTAGCCGAGCCCCCGCATGAGCCGGTGCCACATCGCCGCGGTCGCTCGAGTCGTGACGCCGGTCCGGTCGGGCCGCTCGGAGAAGCCGTAGCCGGGTAGCGACGGGATCACGACGTCGAACGCCGGCCCATCGATGCCGTGCGCCGTCGGGTCGGTCAAGAGCGGCACCAAGGTCAGCAACTCCGCGAACGAACTCGGCCAGCCGTGGGTGAGGATCAACGGGATGCCGTCGCGATGCCGGGTCCGCTCGTGTACGAAGTGGATGGACATGCCGTCGAGCTCGGCCCGGAAGTGGGCGTACCGATTGAGCTTGCGCTCCTGCGCTCGCCAGTCGAACGTGTCGGCCCAGTAGGCGAGCACCTCGCGCAGGTAGCTCAGGTCGGTCCCCTGCTGCCACGGCTTCGCCGGCGACTCTGGTGGCCAACGTGTGCGGCCGATCCGGTCGCGCAGGTCGTCGAGCACGTCGTCGCCGACGTGGATCTCGTACGGCTCGATCCGAAGCGGCTCGGTCATGGCGTCATCCTTGGTCGAGTCGTCCGGCGGCCCGGAGGACGCGCAGCGCATTGAGGGTGATCATCGGGTTTGGGTCTCGGGACCGGCCCCAGTCGACGACTTCCAACGCGCCCCGGCTGTCGGCCGATCTCCACCATTGACCGAAGGCCTGCCAGCGACCGTCCGGCTGCCGGCGACGCGCCAGCTCGTCGAGTGCGTCGGCCGCACGAGGATCGGTTGCCTTGCCCATGCGAGACAGGACGAGGAGCGCCTGGAGGATGTCGTAGTGCCAGTACGGCGGGTAGCGCGGCCTTATCCATTGGGCGTTGATGACCTCTCCCGTACGCAGTCGTCGAAACAGCCGATGCTCGAGGAAGAGCTCGGCAGCCCGGCCGGCAGCGGCCCGAGCGCTGGTGTCGCCGGTGGCAGCGGCGTACTCGTGGAGTCCCCACGTCGGGCCGAGTGTTTCGTGAAACGACGAGCGGTAGCCGGTGGCCTTCTGGTCGCAGTTCCAGCCGCCGTCCTGCCACTGCCAGGAGATCAGCGCCTCGACGATGGCATGCGTACGCGGATCGTCGGCCCGGCCGAACCGACAGCAGGCGCCCAAGGCGTTTCCCTGGATGCTGGCATGCGACCGGATGAGGCCGTCGGCGCCGACGACGCTGCTCTGGCGGAGCCCTCGGGAGATCCAAGTCAGCACCCGCTCGGCGACGGCCGCGACTCGCGGATCGGCTGCCGGTGCCTCGAGCTCGGCGAGTGAGATCAGCCGCCAGTGGGCGCCGGTCCACTTGTGATAGGGGTGGCCGCCGAAGCCGCCGTCGGTCTGCTGGCCGGACAGCAGCGCGGACACCATCGGCCCGTCGGTGCTGGCGGCATCGTCGTCGGTCGGCGGCTCGCCGAGGACGTCGCGGCGGGTCAACCTCCGGATGGCCGGCTCGTCGGACCGCAGCAGCCACTCGATCGCACGCGACGTCGGTTCGTCCACAGCGCCATCGTGGCAGAGTCCGCCGACGGTGATGCCATGATCGCGGCATGCATCCGATCCGACTGGCTCGGCCCGACGACGCGACGCCTTGCTGGCCCTGCAGCACCGGCTCGACCGGCAGTCGACGTACATGCTGCTGGAGCCGGGCGAGCGCGGCGACGACCCCGAGCGGCTCCGGCAGCGTCTGGAGTCGCAGCCGGCGTACGGGAGCTTCGACCTCGTCGCCCGCGACGCGGAGACGCTGATCGGCTGGCTCACGGTCGACGTGCTGCCGTACCGCCGAGCCCGACACTCCGGCTACGTCGTTATGGGCGTCGACACGGCGGCGAGCGGCCGGGGCGTCGGCGCCGCCCTGCTCGCCGAGGCGGTCGCGGAGGCCCGGCGGCGTGACCTCCGGCGGCTCGAGCTGACCGTCATGACCGACAATCTGCGCGCGATCGGACTGTACCTTCGGTCCGGCTTCCAGGTCGAAGGGTGCCGCCAGCAGGCGCTGCTCCGCGACGGAGTCGTCGTCGACGAGTACTACATGGGCAGACTCCTGACGCCCTAACGGCAGACTTGTCAGGCACATATGGCCCCCCAGGGTCATATGTGCCTGACAACTCGTCAGAACTTGGGGAGTACGGGGGTCGCCGCCATCGCATTCGGATCGTGGAAGGCGTACGCGTCGGCCTCGCGTTCGTAGCGCTCGGCGGCCCGCGCGACCCGATCGGGGTCGAGCTCCACGCCGATGCCGGGAGCGTCCGGCACCGCGAGTCGGCCGTCGACGTACGGCAGCGGCGATCGGTCCAAGACGATGTCGTCGGCCAGCAGGGAGCCGTACCCCTGGCTCGCGTACGTGACGTTCGGGGTCGCCGCGAGCGCATGCAGCCCGGCGTACGTCGCGATGCCGAGCTCGCCGAGCGAATGCTTCAGCACCGGCAGCCCGGCCACCTCGCACATCGCTGCGCCGTGTCGGAGGTTGGACAGCCCGCCGTCCATCTGGTTGTCGACCGAAACCGCGTCGGCCGCCCCATGTTGGATCACCGCGAGCTGGTCCCATCGGGTCCACGACGCCTCGTTCGCCAGCATTGGCGTCGCGATCCGACCGCGGACGTAGGCCATCTCCGTCAGGTTGCGGCCCGATACCGGCTGCTCGACGAGCTCCAGCCCGACCTGCTCCATTTCGCCGATGATCCGGATCGCGGCGGCCGACGACCAGGCCTCGTTGGCGTCCACCCGGATCAGCGCGTCGTCGCCGATGCCCTTCCGGATCGCCTCGACACGGGCGATGTCGACCCGTGGATTGTCCGAGCCCACCTTGAGATAGAACGTGCGGAAGCCGCGTTCGCGGCCGGCCTTCGCGGCGTCGACGAGCTGCTCCGGCGACCGCTGTCCGAGGTAGTAGAAGTAGTCGACCTCATCGCGGACCCGGCCACCGAACAGGTTGACCAGCGGCTGCCCGCAGGCCTTGCCGACGATGTCCCAGCAGGCCATCTCGACCGCGGCGATGGCCGGGCTGGTCGCCTTGACGTGATGCCAGGTGCCGACGACGTTGATCCGCTTCATGATCCGCTCGATGCGGAACGGGTCCTCGCCCACGACAAGCGGCTCGACCGCCTTGAGCACCGACAGCACGATGTCGGTGCTCGGGTACGCCGCGGCCTCGCCGATCCCGATCGGTCCCTCGTCGGTCTCGATCTCGATCAGGACGCTGATCAGACCGGAGCGCCGGCCGTACGCCCACACCTCGTCGGTCACGAAGGGCACGGCGAGCGGGGTGGCTCGTAGTCCGGTGATGCGCATCGGCCTTCCTCCTATGAGACGCTGGCCAATCAGACAATCGTCGGCCCGTGGGGGGTATGGGTGAGCAACTCGCCGCCGGTCTCGGTGACGAGGACGGTGTCGGACACGGCGTAGTCGGGGATCTGCTGGCCGAGGATCCAGGACAGGACGTGGAAAGTCATGCCGGCGGAGATCTCGAGGTCGCTGTCGCCGCGCAGCCCGATGACCGACCCGCCGCCGGTCCAGCTCGGCGGAAAGCCGATGCCGACGGTGTAGCCGCAGTGGTGGCGCCGGTAGTCCTTGTGGCCGAGCCCGTCGTCGATCACGCGCTGCCAGGTCGCGTAGACCTCGGACGCCACGACGCCGGGACGCAAGGCCGCTCGGACCGCGTCGAGGCCGGCGACCGCGAGTTCGGCGGAGTAGTCGATCCCGTCCGGCGCTCGACCCACGTGGACCATGCGAGTCAGCGGCGCGTGGTACCGGGCGCACACCGCCGACAGCTCGAGAAAGACCGCGTCGCCGTCATGCAACGGGCGATGGTTCCACGTCACATGCTCGTAGAGCACTCGGTCCGCCGAACGGATCAGCGGGGCGAAGCCCGGGTAGCCGCTGCCGCCGGCGATCATCGCGCGATAGACGTCGGCCGCCATGGTGCTGGGTCGTACTCCCTCACCGGCGGCCGCGATGCCAGTACGCATCGCCCTGTCCGACAGGCGAGCGGCCCGGCGTACCTGGGCAAGCTCGGCCGGCGACTTGACGGCGCGTACCCCCGAGACCGTCTCGGAGACGTCGATCCACGTCACCTCGGGCAGGCTGTCGGTGATGCGATGCCAGAGCCGGGGCGGGAACGACATGCTGCCGAGCTCGACTCCGACGGTCGCCGACCGCCCGACCTGGGTGAGAACCCGGACCACGGCCAACGCAGGGTCGTCGGAGTCGGTGTAGCCGAAGAACAGGCAGCCGGTGGCCTGAGCCTCGACGGTCGGTCGCTCCATCTCGCGAGCCACGAGAACCGGATCGCCGTCGACGGGGAGCACCAAAGCGGTGAAGGCGAAGTGCCCTTGGTGATTGAGCCCGGTGCAGTAGTAGATGCTCTCGGGGCTCGTCAGCAGACCCGCCGAGCAGCCGGCGCCGGACAGCGCGGTACGAACCGCGTCCAATCGGCCGGTGTACTCCTCGGGCGCGAACTCGGGTGCGTCGGGATCGCTCTCGGTGAGGTCGGTGATCGCCGACTCGGGAAAAAAGCCGGTCATGATTGTCAACAATCTACCGCTGGATACGTTGCGCTCCAAGAGGCTTCGGACCCATGGGGAACGCGCGGTCTCGACGCCAAGACCGAGGCGGCAAAATGCAGGGGTGAGCGAGGCGTCCTCCCCGTTGCCGGCCCGCCGGGTCCTGATCCGGCCGGGCATGCTCGCCCTGCATGCGGCCGCCCTCGTCGCCGTCGCACTGTGTCTGCTCGCTGGGCTGTGGCAGCTCGGCGTGTACGAGTCGGAGCAGGATTCCGAACAGGCCGAGCGGGCGTCAGCCCCCGCCGTACCCCTGAGCGACGAGCTCGGTCCCGACGAGGGCCTGACCAACGAACTCGTCGGGCTGCCGGTCGTCGCCGAGGGACAGTACGCGCCGGCCGACCAGCAGATCCTGGTGTCGGGTCGGACCAAGGGTGGTCGCGACGGCTACTGGGTCGTGAGCCCGTTCATCGTCGACAACGGGTCGGCGATCCTCGTCGTCCGGGGGTGGACGCCGGAGGAGTCGGCGCCGCCGGTCCCCTCGGCGCCGGTGCACGTGACGGGACCGCTGGAGCCCGGCGAGGAGGCTGGCGCCGACTCGGAGCTCGGGACCGACGGCGTGGTCGACAGCGTGCGCATCCCGAGTCTTGTCGGTCAGCTGCCCTACGACCTCTACAGCGCGATGATGATTCGGACCGCGGAGCGGCCGGCGCCGTCGGACGGGCTCGCGGCCGTCGATGCGTCAGGGCCGCAGGTGTCGTGGACGAGCGGGCTGCGCAATCTCGCGTATGCGTTGCAGTGGTGGGTGTTCGGCGCGTTCGCGGTGTTCATGTGGTGGCGGATCTGCGCCGATCGGCTCGGCCGCGGGTCCGATGATGGCCCCGCGCCCGATGGCTCGGCGCCCGACGGCCCGGCACCCCACGAGCCGTACGACGCTGCGTAGTAGCCTGGCCGGGTGACTGGCACCTTGCTGCGCTATCGGATCATGGCGTACGTCGTGGGGACGCTGCTGATCGTGCTCGTGTGCATCGGCGTGCCGCTGAAGTACTTGAGTGCCGACGGCAGCGGCGCTCAGGACGCCGGCGAGACGATCACGACGTACGTCGGAGTCGCCCACGGCTGGCTGTACATGGTGTTTCTCGTCTGCGCCGTCCTCCTGGCTCGGGCGGCGCGGTGGAGCATCGGGTTCACGGCGGTGACCCTGGTGAGTGGCCTGGTGCCGTTCGTCACCTTCTATGCCGAGCGCAGAGCCACCGCCCGAACCCGTGAGTTCATGCGCTCGGAGGCTCCGACGCTGAGTCGTTAGATGCGTCAGTCGACCCGCCGGGCTCTCCCCCGCCGCCGAGCTTCTTCTTGGCCACGGCAACCGCGCCGGCCAGACCCGCGAGGATCGCGAGCTTACGGATGCGGTGCTTCTTCTTGGGAGCCTCTTCTTCGGCGCCTTCGGCCTCGGCGGCCGCTGCCTCGGCTTCCTTCTTCCGTTTACTCATCGTTACCTCCTGGGTCCCACCGTATCGACTGTCGGATTCGGGAGGAAACCGGAAGGTCTACTTTGTCCGTCTCTACCGGCCGGCGTGGCCCTCGTGGGTGTCCCCCTCGCGGGATGAGCTGCCGGACCGTGGCAGGATCGAGGCGAGCCCGGTGAGACGCCGGGACGACCGGCGAGGAGGACCGTGCAGTGGCCGAGCAGCTGACCGCAACGCTGACGACCAACCGTGGTGACATCACGATCGACCTGTTCCCCAATCACGCGCCGACGACGGTCGAAAACTTCGTCGGTCTGGCGGAGGGCACCAAGGAGTGGGCCGACCCCACGACCGGTGAGCCGTCCACCAAACCGTTTTACGACGGATTGACCTTCCACCGGGTGATCGAGGGCTTCATGCTGCAGGGCGGCTGCCCGATCGGCAACGGCACCGGCGGACCCGGATACGAGTTCAAGGACGAGTTCCACCCCGAGCTCGCCTTCGATCGGCCGTACCTTCTCGCGATGGCGAACGCCGGGCCGGGCACCAACGGGTCGCAGTTTTTCATCACGGTGGCACCGACCGAGTGGCTCACCCGCAAGCACACGATCTTCGGCGAGGTCACCGACGACGCGAGCCGCCAGGTGGTCGACGCCATCGGGACGACCGAGACCGACGGCCAGGACCGTCCGCGCGATCCCGTTGTGATCGAGTCGGTGACCATCGAGCGCCGCTAGATGTCCGCGCAGCCTCCGGACGCTCCGGCCGTTCCGCATTGCTATCGGCATCCCGATCGCGAGACCTGGATCAGTTGTCAGCGGTGTGGGCGGCCGATCTGCCCGGACTGCATGCACTCGGCCTCGGTCGGGTTCCAGTGCCCGGAGTGCATCCGCGAGGGCCGCCGGACGACGCGGGCGCCGCGCACCATCGGCGGCGGGCTCGTGCCGAAACGGGTGGGGTATGTCACCTGGACCCTGATCGGGCTCAACGTCCTCGCCTACATCGCGGTCCTGGCCACACCGACCGACGTCGGCGGCTGGAGCCGCGTCGAGGACTACGGCGTGATGCTGCCCGCCAGCACCACGTTCGGCGACGTCGGGCATGTCGGCGGTGTCGCTGACGGGGAGTACTGGCGGCTGCTCACCGCTGCGTTCTTGCACGCGTCGATCCTGCACATCCTGTTCAACATGTACGCGCTGGCGATCTTCGGCCCGATGCTCGAGCAGGCGATGGGGTACGTCCGGTTCCTCGCGCTCTACCTGACGACGGCGATCGCGTCGTCGGTGACCGTCTACTGGCTGGGGCCCGTGCATGGGATCACGGTCGGCGCCTCGGGGGCGATCTTCGGGCTCTTCGGTGCGTCGTTCGCCGTGCTGCGAAAACGCGGGCTCGACCTGTCGCCGCTGTTCATGTTGTTGGCGATCAACCTGTTCATCACGTTCGCCGTGCCCAATATCAGCTGGCAGGGCCACGTCGGCGGTCTAGTCTGCGGCCTCGTGCTCGGTGGCGTCATCGCGTATGCGCCGCGCAAGCAGCGGACCCTCATTCAAGTGGCCGCGTTCGCCGCCGTCTGGGTGGCGATGATCGTCCTGATCATCGCGCGTACCAACGCGCTCTCGTGACTGCTGCAAAACGGCCCGACGCGAACGCTATCCACACTGTGGAAAACGCCTGTGGAGAATCACACCGGTGTGATTCGGCAGGTCATTCCCACTTGGTGGCGAAGATGAAGCCGACCGCGATCAGGCCCATGCCGATGATGATGTTCCAGTTGCCGAGGTCCTGCATGCCGGGAATCTTGTCGCCGGCGACGTAAAACACCGATACCCACGCCAAACCGACCAGCCAGCAGAACAGCATCGCTGGCGCGGCCCATCGGTTGCCGACCCTCGCTGCGACCGGCTTCTTCGACTCCGGCGGCGTGTAGTCGGACTTCTTGCGCGAGCGCGACTCGGGCACGAGGGCTCCTGAACGTGAGGTCTGGCGATACGTGCTACGTCAGCTAGCGTAACCCGCATGGGTCCGGGCATGAAGCGTACGCCGGGTTGGCAGGTCGCCGTGCCCGCCGTCGCGGCCATCGCCGGCATGCTTTTCGCGGCCAGCGCGTTCACCGCCGACGGCACCGACCTGCGCAGCACGACGACCGACCTCAGCACGCTGGTGAGCGACCGGGCCGAAGAGGTCGAGGACCTGCGCGCGGAGCTGCCCGAGCTGCGGGACGAGAAGGCCGAGCTGAGCGAGGGGGTCGTCAACGACCAGGTCGAGCAGGCCCGCGCCGCCGTCGACCACCTCAAACCGTCCGCGGGCATGCTTCCGGTCAGCGGGGCGGGTCTGGTCGTGACCTTGGACGACGCACCGCAGGAGGCTCTGGAGGACCCCAGCGTCGACCCCAACCTGCTGGTCGTGCATCAACAAGACATCCAGGCGTTCGTCAACGCACTGTGGGCCGCCGGCGCCAACGCGATCAGCCTCCAGGGCCAGCGGCTGATCTCGACGACCGGGATCAAGTGCGTCGGCAACACCGTGGTGCTCGAGGGCGTGCCGTACTCGCCTCCGTACCGGATCGAAGCGGTCGGCGACGTCAGCGCTCTGCGGGCCGGACTCGAGCAGTCGCGGTCGGTGCAGATCTACAACGAGTACGTCGACGCGTACGGCCTCGGTCTCAGCGTCGACGACGCGGACGACCTCACCATCCCCGGCTACGACGTGACGCCCGAGCTGCGCTGGGCCGAGCCGATCGACTAGCGACCGAAGCCCTCCCAGAAGAGGCGCCGATCTCCGGGCCGGCCATTGCCATCGCCGTCGCCGAGGGTCGGGAAGCTCTCGGACGGCGTCGGCGTCGGCGTCGACTGGCTCGGCGTGGTCGGCTCCGACTCCGTCGGTGGTGTCGACGGCTCTGGCGCGATGGCGACGTAGATCGTGACCGGTGAGTCCGGCAGCGCCGGGGTGCCCTTGGCCGGAGTCTGGTCGACGACCGTTCCCTCCGGTGCGTCCTCGTACACGATGTCGCGTGCATCGGGTTCGAAGCCCCTCGCCTCGAGTTTGGCCACCGCCTCGTCCTCGGACAGGCCGACGACGTTGGGCACAGTGGGAAGCCCAGCGGAGACCGTCAGCGTCACTGTCGCCCTCGGGCTGACCTCCTCGCCGCTCTCCGGATCGGTCTTGAGAACCTGGCCCTCGCGCTGGCGGCTCTGCTTCCGCGTGACCTCCGAGTCGAGCCCGACCTCCTCCAGCGCCGCCTTCGCCTCCTTGAGCTGCATGCCGACCAGGTTGTCCGGCACCTCGACCGTGCGCGGGCCGGTGCCGACGGTCAGGTCGACCTCCGAGCCCTCGCTGAGGAACTCGCCACCGTCCGGATCCTGGGCGATGACAGCACCCTTGTCGGCCTCGCTGCTCGGCTGCCTGTCGATGTCGCCGACGACAAGGCCCTCTCTTTCGATGGCCTCCCTGGCGTCGGCCAGCTTCTCGCCGACGACGTTCGGCACCGACGCGTCCTCCCCGCTGTCGTTGTTGGCGAGTAGCTGCGGCACCAGAAAGAAGGCGGCGATCAGGATGCCGATCAGCAGGAGGGCCAAGACGATCCACGGCCAGCGCCGCTTGCGCTCCGGCTCCTCCTCGTCGTACATCGGGGGCACGACAGCCGTCGCTGTCTCGTCGCCCGGGTTGGGGTCAGTGGCCAGGGCCGGGGCGGTGACCGACTGTCCAGCGAGCGCGCGCTCGATGTCGGCCCGCATCTCGGCGGCACTCTGGTAGCGGTTTTCGATCCGCTTCGTCAGCGCCTTCGCGACGATCGCGTCGACGTCGTCGGTGACCTCCGGGTTGTACAGCGACGGGCGCTCCGGCGTCTCGCGTACGTGCTGGTACGCGACCGACACGGGGCTGTCGCCGACGAACGGAGGCCGTCCGGTGAGCAGCTCGTACAGCAGGCACCCGGTGGAGTAGATGTCGCTTCGAGCGTCGACCGGCTCGCCTCGGGCCTGCTCCGGTGAGAGGTACTGCGCGGTGCCGAGCACAGCCGCCGTCTGCGTCATGGTCGCCGACGAATCCGCGACGGCGCGAGCGATGCCGAAGTCCATGACCTTGACCTGGCCGGACGGCGTCAGCATCACATTGGCCGGCTTGATGTCGCGGTGAACGATGCCGGCGCGGTGGCTGTAGTCGAGCGCGGACAAGACGTCGGCGGTGATCTCGAGGGCACGCTCCGGCAGGATCTTGCGCCCCTCGCGGAGTACCTCGCGCAGGGTCCGCCCGTCGACGTACTCCATGACGATGTACGGCAGCAGCTGACCGTCGTGGTCGGGCTCTTCGGCGGTGTCGTAGACGGCGACGATCGCCGGGTGATTCAGCGAGGCCGCCGATTGTGCCTCGCGACGGAAGCGGGCTTGGAATGTCGGGTCGCTCGCCAGATCGGTCCGGAGCCGCTTGATCGCGACGGTGCGGCCTAGCCGCAGGTCGCGACCTACGCGGACATCGGCCATCCCCCCACGGCCAATCAACGCGCCAAGCTCGTACCGTTCGCCCAGGCGGCTGGGGCCCGTGCCGTCGCTAGGGGGCTGCGTCGTCATGGTGTTGTTGCGTCTTCCTCGTCAGGGGCCGCCGCCGAGCGCGACGTACGCTGCGACGTCGTCGACGTGGTGGTGGGCTCGCTCTGCTCCGTCGTCGAATCGGTGGTGGGTTCGCTGGTCGGTTCCGTCGTCGGCTCGGATGTGGGCTTGGTCGTCGGTTTCGTCGTCGGCTCGGATGTGGGCTCGGACGTCGGCTCAGTCGTGTGCTTCGTGGTCGGCTCATTGCTGGGCTCGGTGTTCGGCTCGTTCGTCGGCGGCGGCTCCTCAGACTCTTCCGTGTTGGGTGCTTGCGTCTGCGTGTCCTTGTTACTCGTCGGACGATCTTTCCGCTCCGAGGTCGGCGACTGGTCACCGGGTGGTGAGTCATCGCCGTCGTCACCGCCGGTGAGCGCGACCACGCCGACGATGATCAGGGCGAGGACGACGAGCGCCGCGATCACGGCAGCGGCGATCAGCTTGCGCCGGCGTCGCCCGTCGTCGGGCGTGGGAGGAGGCGGCCCGGGCGGGCCAACCCCACCGGCGGGAATGACCTGTGTCCGGTTCGCATCTTCGGGCGGCACGAGGGCCCCGGCGCCGAGAAGACTGGTACGAGCGTTCGCCGGTCCCGCCCCGCCCGCTCGCAGCTCCCGGGCCAACTGGCCGGCGCTCGCCGGTCGATCCTCCGGCCGCTTTGCCATCATCCGCAGCGTCAGTGCCGCGAGCCAAGGCGGCACGGTAGGCGGCAGCGGCTTCGGCTCCGCACGGACATGCGCGATGGCGATCGCGACCGGGTTATCGGCCACGAAGGGGCGGGTGCCGCTCAGGCACTCGTACAGCACGACGCCGAGCGCGTAGATATCGCTCTTCGGTGTCGCCGGCTTGCCTTCGGCCTGCTCCGGAGGCAGGTAGTGCGCCGTGCCGATGATCGTGCCGGTCTGCGTGATCGGTGTGTCGGTTGCCGCCTTGGCGATGCCGAAGTCGGTGACCTTGACCCGCGCGTCCGGCGTGATCAGCAGGTTGGCCGGCTTGACGTCGCGGTGGACGATCTGCTTGTCGTGGGCGGCTTGGAGTGCTTCGGCGGTCTGCGCGATCAGGTCGACGACCCGGTCGGTTTCCAACGGGCGCCCGGCCGCGAGCAGCGCCGACAGCGGCTGCCCGTCGACGTACTCCATGACGAGGTACGGCCGGGGCGTGCTGTCCGTCGTCGTCTCGCCGAAGTCGTAGACCTTGGCGATGCCCTGATGGTCCAGCCCGGCCGCGTGCCGAGCCTCGGTCTCGAACCGGGTGCGAAACGCGAGGTCGCTCGCGTACTCCGGCTTGAGGATCTTGATCGCGACGGCTCGGCTCAGCGCATTGTCCGTGGCGACATAGACCGTGCCCATGCCACCGGTCGCGAGGTGCCGGTCGAGTGTGTAGCGGCCGCCGGCCAACGGCTCTGGACTCACACGTTCACCGCCTCGGCACACCTTCGCGTCGATATTGCGCAACTTGCCCGCCCGGCGACGTCGGACGGCTTCCCGTCGGGGGCATTCGGCGGGCGAGACGCGCAATCTCGACGCAACAGCGGCGGCTGAGTCACTTGTTCAGCACCGCATTCATGATGGCGAGCGCGATCGGACCGGCGACCCCGGAGCCGGAGATGTCGTCGCGCGCCAAGCCTTCCGGGTCCTCGACGATGACAGCGATCGCGACCTCGTCGCCCGGAGAGGTGGCCACGAACCAGGCGTACGGGTTCTGATTAGCGCCGCGCTGCGCCGTGCCGGTCTTCGCGCCACTGCCCTCCGGCAGCCCGACGTCGGCCGCCGTGCCCTGGGTGACGACGGCCTGCATCATCTCCTCGAGCTGCGCGGCGTCCTCGGGCGACATCGCCTCGGAGTAGTCGTCGGGTTGGGTGCGCTCGAGGATCTCGAGCTCTGGCGAGCGGACCGCGTCGACGATGTACGGATTCATCACCGTGCCGTCGTTGGCGATGCCGGCCGCGACCATCGCCATCTGCAGTGGCGAGGCCGCGACGTTGTACTGGCCGATCGAGCTCTGCGCCAGCTGCGCCTCGTCGAGCTTCGGGTGGCCGGGCAGCGTGAACTGGCTCGGCGCGACGGTCAACCCGTCGAGGTAGCTGCTGTCGCCGAACCCGAACGCCTCCGCCTGCGCCCGCAGCTTGTCCTCGCCCAGCTTGAGCGCGATGCGCCCGAAAGCCACGTTGCACGAGTCCGCAAGCGCCGCCGTCAGTGTGTCGCCGCCGCAGGTGAACTCGTTGGTCAGCGGCTCCACGACGCCGGGGAAATACAAGGGGGTATTGGTTTGGAGCACCTTGTCCGGGGTGTAGCCGTCCTTCAGCGCGGCCGCCGCCGTCACGAGCTTGAACGTCGACCCCGGCGCGTAGATCTGCTCCCGGCTCCGGTCGAGCAGCGGGTTGGAGGGCAACCTGATCAGCCTCTGGTACGCGTCGTCCGCCTTCGCGAAGTCGTGGCTGGCCAGCGGATTGGGATCCCATCCGGGCAGGCTCACCATCGCGAGGACGGCCCCGGTGTCGGGGTCGAGCGCGACCGCCGCACCGTTGTCGCTTGTCTCCCTTAGCTTGTCGTACGCCGCGCGCTGCGCGTCCGGGTCGATGGTCAGCGTGACGCTGCCGCCCTTCGACTGCTCGCTGCTGAGCAGGTCGATCACCCGGTTGACGAATAGCCTCGGGTCGCTGCCGGACAGGATGCTGTTTTGGCTGTTTTCCAGGTCGGTCGAGGCGTGGTCGTACGAGTAGAAGCCGGTCAAGTTGGCGTAGAGATTGGTCTGCCGGTAGGTCCGGAGATATTCGAACTCGTCGTCGACCGGCTTGCTCAGCGCGATCTGCTTGTCGCCGACGATGATCGGGCCGCGCTCGCGAGAGAACTCGTCGTGGCGTACCCGGTTGTTGGCGACCATGGTGTTGAGGTCGTCGGCGTCGATGTACTGGATGTAGTTGATGTTGGCCATGAGGGCGACGAACAGCACGAGACAGGCGATCGCCATCACGCGAATGGGTCGGTTCATCGCAGCTTCACCACCTGCGTCGCGTCATCAACGGCAAGCGGTCGGACCTCGGGCGCCGGGCGGCGGGCTTGGTCACTGATCCGCAGCAGCAACGCGACGATCGCCCAGTTGACCACGAGCGACGACCCCCCATAGGACAGGAACGGCGCGGTCAGCCCGGTGAGCGGGATCAACCGCGTGACACCCCCGACCACCACGAAGACCTGCAGCGCGAACGAGACCGCAAGTCCGACCGCTATCAGCTTGCCGAACGTGTCGCGGCAGACCAAGGCGGTGCGCAGTCCGCGCTCGACGAGCAGCGCGTAGATCATCAGGATCGCCATCAGGCCGGCGAGGCCCAGCTCTTCGCCGAACGAGGCCGTGATGAAGTCGGACCAGGCGTACGGGGTCTGCGTCGGGTCCCCCTGGCCGAGTCCGCGGCCGATCAACCCGCCGTACCCCATGCCGAAAAGTCCCTGGACGGGCTGGAAGTAGACGTACTCGCCCTTGAACGGGCCGCTGTCGTAGATCGCGAACGTGTCGGTCCACCCGTGGATCCGCTCCTGGACGTGACCGAACGTGAGGTAGCTGAAGTAGGCGCCCGCAGCAAACAGCATGCCTCCTACGACCAGCCAGCCGGGCCGCTCGGTTGCCACGTAGAGCAACACGAGGAACAGGCCGAAGAACAGCAGCGACGAGCCGAGGTCGCGCTGGAAGACCAGGACGCCGAGGCTCACGAGCCAGGCGACCAGGATCGGCCCGAGGTCGCGCCCGCGTGGCAGGTCGAGACCGAGGAACCGGCGGCCGGCCAACGCGAGTGCATCCCGCTTGACGACCAGGTAGCCGGCGAAGAAGACGACGAGGAACAGCTTGGCGACCTCGCCCGGCTGGAAGCTCATCGGACCGAGCCGGATCCAGATCCGGGCGCCGTTGATGGTGGTCCCGAGGCCGGGCATCAGAGGCAGCATCAGCAGTGCGAGGGCGGCCAGGCCGAAGGTGTAGGTGAACGCCTGGAGCCTCCGGTGGTCGCGGACTACGACGAGCACGGTCAGGAATCCGATGACGCCGATCAGGGTCCACATCAGCTGGTTGCCCGCGAACGGACCGAAGGAGGTGATGTTGTCGGCCTCGAGACTCAGGTCGATGCGATGGATCATCGCGAGGCCGAGTCCGTTGAGTGCCACGATGAGGGGCAACAGGACCGGGTCCGCGTACGGCGCGAAATACCGGACGATGATGTGGGCGACGATCGCGAGGGCCGCCATGCCGCCGCCGAGGGTATAGGTGTCCGACGGCACCTCGCCGTTGAAGCCGAGACCGACGGCGACGTAGGCCCCGACACCGACAAACAGGGCCAACAGGAGCAGGAACAACTCGGCGCCGCGGCGCTTTCGCGGCACCAGTGCAGGCGTCATCGGCGGCGCGCTCATGAGCGTCCGCCTCCGCCCTTGTTCGGACTCTTGTTGGGCGATTTGTCCGGCGTGTTCGTCGGTGAGCTGGGCGATGTCGGCGAGGGCGACGGTTCGGCCGGAGGGGCCTCCTCACGCAGGCTCTCGACCGCCTCTTGGGCCTTCGCGAGGCTGTCGACCTCGATGCCGTCGTCGACCTGGCTGCGCTGGTATTCGTTCAGCGCGTCGACCTCCAGAGTGGACTCGTCGTACACGCTCGACAGGTCGAAGCCGGCGATGCTGCCGTCGAGTCCCTGGAAGATCGTCACGTGGCCGTTGTGCTCGCCGACGTAGTACTGCCGCTGGGTCCAGTCGTAGAGCCACTTGGCGGTGAGGCCGATCACCGCGAGTAACACGACCAGGATGACGGCGCGACGGAGCCAGCGGAAGCGACGCGGGGCCAGCGGGGCGTAACGCAGCTCCTCGGGATCGCGGTTATCGACCCCCTCGTCGGGCTCGTCGATGACCGGCCCGTGCCGTGAGGTGTCGTCGTCGCGCGTGAGGAACTCGGCCGCCGCGCCCACGACCAGCGGCTCGTTGGCGGTCAGCTCCTCATCGGAGACCTCGGCGAGGATGCACGTGACGTTGTCGTTGCTGCCCGAGTCGAGCGCGGTGCGCACCAAGGCGGCCGCTGCGGCGTCGACGGTGCCGATGGCCATGAGCCGAGCGATGGCGGCGTCGTTGACGAACCCGCTCAGGCCGTCGCTGCACAGCATGATCCGGTCGCCGACCTGCACATTGATCAAGGCGATGTCCGGCTCCAACTCGCTGCGGCCGTCGAGTGCGCGGATCATTAGCGACCGATGCGGGTGCGTGCGAGCCTCGTCGAGGGTGATCCGCCCCTCGTCGACCAGGGTCTGGACGAACGTGTGGTCGTTGGTGAGCTGGGTCAGGGCGCCGCCGCGGAGCAGGTAGGCCCGGGAGTCACCGATGTGGGCCAGCGCGACCCGGTCGCCGTCGGTCAGCAGCGCGTCGAGCGTGCAGCCCATACCTTCGACTGACGGGTCGGCTTCGACCATCTCGCTCAGCCGGTCGTTGGCCCGGTGAACCGCGCCGGCGAGCGCCTCGACCAGGTCGCCGGTGACCGGCTCGTCGAGGCGGCGCATCGTCTGCACGGTGGTGGCGGACGCCAGGTCACCGGCCGGCGGACCGCCCATACCGTCGGCCTGGATCAACAGGCGTGCACTGGCGTAGCCCGAGTCTTCGTTCTTCTTCCGCACCCGCCCGATGTCGGACAGGGCGGCATAGCGCAACGAGATCGTCATCGCCTGCTACTTCCGAAGCTCGACCACGGTCTTGCCGATGCGTACCGGCGTCCCGACCGCGATGGGAGTGGGAGCGACGACGCGTTGGCTACCGAGGTAGGTGCCGTTGGTGGAGCCCAGGTCCTCGACGAACCATTGCTCCCCGTTGGTCGCGATCCGCGCATGGCGCGTCGAAACATAGTCGTCGTCGAGTCGAAGGGTTGCGTCGGCACCCCGTCCGATCAGGATGGGCTGTCCGTCGAGTCCCACAATCTGGCCCGCATTGGGCCCTTCGGTAACCGTGAGCGTGCGGGGTGCGCCGCGGGATTGCTTCCTGGGCTTGGGTTGCTTTGCGGGCTTGGCCTGCTTTGCAGGTCGGGAGGTGTCGACCCTCGTGCCGAAGATGTCGGAGCGGATGACCGAGACGGCTGACAGGACGAAAAGCCATAGAACGGCCAAGAACCCCAACTTGATCAGCGTCAGGGTGAGTTCTGACACGCGCTCACCCCGATCTCTCGTTCAGTGCCGTCGGGTCGCGGACGACCATGGTGGTGTTTCCAATGACGATGGTGGACCCGTCGCGGAGGAGGGCTTGCTGCACTCTACGACCGTCCATGCTCGTGCCGTTCGTGGAGCCTAGGTCGATGGCGCTCACCGTAACCTGACCACCGCTGACGTCAACCCGGATCTCCACATGTCTCCGCGAGACACCAGGGTCATTGATCCGCAGACCGGCCTCGCTCCCACGACCCACGACGATGCCCGGGGGATTGAGCGGATGACGCTCGCCGTTGACCTCGAGGATGACGGGGGCCGTGCCGGTCGACTGGCCCCCCGTGGGCGTCACCTCAGCGCTGGCGCGGCTGCGTACCCGGAATCGCCCAGTGGTGAGGTCGCCGACCCGGCCGAACGAGATTTCCAACGGACCGGCCAGGGTGTAGCGCTGCTCACTGACGTGCTCGCGGACCAACGTCGCGAGCTCGGCCGACAGCGCTTCCCCGTACGGCGACAGGCGGTCGAAGTCGGGCTCCGACAACTCGACGTGGAAGCTGTTGGGCGCGAGGAGCCGATCGCGGGACAGGATCTGGACCGAATTGTCGATCTCACGCTGCAACGCGGCCGCGATCTCCACTGGTTGCACGGCACTCCGAAAGGCCCGGGCAAACGCACCGGTGACGATGTGTTCGAGCCGCTGTTCGAAGCGGTGCAGAACTCCCACGATAGATCTCCTCCTTTCTTCCCTGCGATCGTATCGGTCGCCCCCCAAGCGTCCGGGGACGCGGTGAATCAGGCCAGGTCGGGCCGTCGCCGCCGGGTGTTAGGCTGTGCCTTCGGCCGGAGCATTTCGGCTGATCCCAGCGGTGCCAAGCGCGAGTGGCGGAATAGGCAGACGCGCACGGTTCAGGTCCGTGTGCCCGAGAGGGCGTGGGGGTTCAACTCCCCCCTCGCGCACCAGCTGATCCCCACGGGCGGTCATTTGCAGAGGGCGCCGACGTCAAGCGAGGACGAGCCGGCGACAGACCTAGCGTCCCCCGACCTTCTGGCGTTGCCGTCGCAGCTCGATGGCTTCGCGGATCAGGGCGACCACGTCGTCCACCGCCGCGTCGATCGGATCGGGTTCCGCGTCCCAGGACGACGCCGTCACCGGCTCGCGCGCTTCCATGTCGGGCGTCGTCTGGATGGCGCGCTGCCTGATCAGCCGCTGCATGCCGTTGACCGCATCGGCTGCGGCAGCGAGGACGTGCTCCTGGCCGGGTGGCTCCAGAGTCTCGACGGTCGTTGGCGCGACGTCGAGGTCGGTCAGCTCGCCGATGACCTCGCACCCGTACCGGGCGATCGCGTCGGCGATCCTGCGGTTCCAGTCGAGTGAGAACTCACCGAGCTGACGGTTCATCGACATCTTCGGCTCGTCGTTTCGAGCGGACAGGATCCGTTTGCACAGGTGCCGCTTGACCGTCCGGCCGTACGTCGTCTGCTCGAGGTCGGTGAGATGTGCGTTGACCCGCCGCATCAGGTCGGCCGACGCGTACCCGAGTGACACGTTGCGCTCCCCCGGCAGCGGCGGGAACCGCTCGGAGTCGATGCCGACGATCGAGGCGAACCGCGTCCACAGCAGGTTCGGCGGCGACCCGGGCGACGGGACGAGGACGACGTGCATGCGATCGGGTGGGACCGCGCCGGACCAGGAGCGCAGGATCCGCGGGATGTTGAGCGCCCGCTGGAACGCTCGCCAGGCCGGATTGTCTCGGTCGCGGCCGGCGAGCACGGCGGCGGCGTAGTCCTGCCACGACGCGACGTCTCGGTTTTGGGTCGACTCCTGCCATTGGGCCGGGATGACCCGGGAGGCGTCCCGGACGGTCACGATCACGTGCAGCTCGGCCCCGCGCAGCGAGTTCGCGATCTTCGCGGCCAGCTCACGGCGGGCGAAGCTCATGAACTCCATCGAGACCACGCTGGCCCGGCCGTCGTACTGCAATATCTCGTCGCGCAGGCGGTCCCAAGCGCCTTCGGCTCGGTGCGCGATCTCGGGGCCGACGTGTAACCCGAGGATGTCCTTGGTGGCGATGACCTGGTCGGACCAACCGTTGACGCCGGGAAAGAGGATGCCGTCGTCGGCCAGGGCGGCTTTGTGCTGGCGCAGAACCTCTTGGAGGTAGCTGGTGCCGGTCTTCATCGCCCCGATGTGAAGGAAGACCTTGTTTGAATGCCGAGCCACGAAGGAAGAAAATACGCGGCGCCGTGCGCGATCACACGCCGAGGTAGGCCAAAACTGCGAGTACGCGCCGATTGTCGTCGTCCGACACGGTCAGATCGAGCTTGGTGAAGATGGAGTTGCTGTGTTTGCTGACAGCCTTTTCGGTGATGAACAACCGTCCCGCGATCGCCGCGTTGGAGCGTCCTTCGGCCATCAAACCCAGTACCTCGCGTTCTCGCGCAGTGAGACGGCCCATCGGTTCGTCCTGGTCGCGCTTGGCCAGCAGGGTCGCGACCACCTCGGGGTCGAGTACGGTGCCGCCGTCGGCGACCCGGCGTACGGCGTCGATGAACTGTGCGACGTCGGAGACCCGATCCTTGAGCAGGTAGCCGATCGCTCCGTCGCCACTACCGAGCAGTTCGCGCGCGTACAGCTGCTCCACGTATTGCGACAGCACGAGGACCGGAAGCCCGGGCCGCTCGGCGCGCGCCTCCATCGCCGCCTGCAGGCCCTCGTCGGTGAACGTCGGCGGCAGCCGCACGTCGACGACGGCCACGTCGATGTCCGGCTTGCGGAGCTCGCGGGCCAGACCCGGGGCGTTGTCGACCGCCGCGACGACCTCGAACTCGTGCGCCTCCAGGATTCGGGTGAGACCGTCTCGGAGGAGTGCAAGGTCTTCGGCGAGGACAACGCGCACGGCAGCTCCCCTCGGTACGCATCGACCGCTGACGCGTGCACCTTACCCGGCCGACCGGGCGCGAAGGGGGTACGCCAGGTGCTACTCCGCGGGGGTCGGCGTCGACAGGTCGCACGGAAGGCGTAGCGCCACCACCGTCGGGCCGCCTTCCGGGCTCGAGATCGACAGGCTGCCGTCGAACGCCGCCAGCCGCCGGGCCACGCCGGCCAGACCGGTGCCGCCATCGAGACTCGCGCCGCCGCGACCGTCGTCTCCGACCTCGATCCGAAGCTCGCCGGCTTCGTACCCGAGGTCGATCCAGGCCCGGCCGGCCCGGCTGTGCTTGCCGATGTTGGCCAGGCTCTCGGCAACTCCGAAATACGCGGCCGACTCGATCGGCGCCTGCGGTCGGCCCGGCAGCTGCACCGTGACGACGACCGGGATCGCCATATCGAGCGCGAGGGCTTGGACGGCACCGGCCAGGCCCCGGTCGGCCAGCACCGGCGGGTGAATGCCACGGACGACCGAGCGGAGGTCGCCAAGGGCGGCGGTCGTGGTGCTGCGCGCCTCGGCGAGCAGTTGCTTGGCCGCCTCGGGGTCGTTGGCCAGCATCTCGTCGGCGAGGCCGAGGCTCATGCCGAGCGACACGAGGCGGGCCTGGGCTCCGTCGTGGATGTCGCGCTCGATCCGGCGCAGCTCGGCCGCCGAGTGGTCGACGCTCTCGGCCCGGGTCTCCTCTAGCGTGGCGACCCGCTCTTCGAGCTCCTCGGTACGGGCCGACTTGAGTAGCGCCCGGTCGATGTGGCATCGAGCCTTGATCAGCGCGGGCGACACCCACCAGGCGAGTAGGAGGCACACTGCCGCGGGGATCCAGTTGAGGAACGCCTCGGCCTGAGTGTCCAGCGTGATGAACCCGTACTCCTCGTTGAACACACCCTCGGGGGTTACCCACCACAGGAACGGGAAGATCGCGTACCACACCACGCCGAGCATGAAGGCCAGCGCCACGACGGAGAGCACGAACCCTGCCGTCATCGACACCAGCAGCCACAGCAAGTCGCGCCAGCTCGCCGGGTCGCGAAGCCAGTCGCGCAGCAGCACGACCATCCCGGAGCCGGTGTGCGGACGGTAAGGCGAGGGGATCGGCTCGCCGAGGACACGGGCGGCGATCCACCGGTGTGCCCGGGCGACCTGGCGGGTCAGCGGCACCGCGGCCAGCAAGAGAAACGCGCCCGCCGTCACGAGGATGAGTGGGATCCCGACGACGGTCAGGACGAAGAGCCCGACGCAGGCGCCGAACATCAAGACGTGCAGCCCGGCATACCCGGCGAGGG
>JBKOYM010000112.1:0-33205 GCA_046725375.1 Actinomycetota bacterium | reverse complement strand
CCACGACGGCACCCCGCGACATGAACGACGACGACACTGCCGACGAGGCCTTGGTGACCTCTGCGCTCGACGACTCCACTGCTTTGGCGGCCCTCTATGCGTCGGCGCTGTCGCGGCATTCCGAGCTGCGGTCGGAGCTCGGCCGCTTGCGGGACCAGGTTGCCAAGCACGTCCGAGTGCTCTCCGGCGCCGCCGACGACACCAACGCCGAGGCGACGCCGAATCGACCAGCGCCACGGACCCCGAACGCCGCGCTGCGACTCCTCGCCACTCGGGAGCAGCGGGCGCTCCGACGTCGCCGCCGCGACGCCGGTCGAGCATCGTCCGGCGATCTGGCTCGCCTGCTGGCTTCGATGGCAGCCTGCCATGCGCAACACGTCCGGGTGCTCGCGTCGAGCACAGCATTGCCGACCGCATCGACGGCTCCCGAGCCGGGCGTGTTCACCGTCGGGGTCGGGCCGGTCATCGATGCCATCAACGACACGCTTGCCGGCGAGCACGCGGCGATCTACGCGTACGGCGTCATCGGTGGCCGGCTCGACTACGGCTCTCTGGAGGTACGGGAAGCAACCGAGGCTTGGGAGATCCATCGCGAGCGGCGGATCGGCCTGACGGCCCTGATCGAAGCCGGTGGTGAAACGCCAGTAGCGGCCGAGACTGGCTATCGGCTCCCCAACGACATCCGCGATGTGGCCGATGCACGCACGGTCGCCGAACTCGTCGAGCGTCGCTGCGCGGTGCATTACGCGACGCTCGCCGCGACCGCCGTCGGAGAAGTCCGCGCGTACGCCGTCGACGCCCTCATCGACGCCGCTACACGCGGCTACGACTGGGGTGCGTCGACGAGCGCACTACCCGGCGTCTCCGACACGTGACGATCAGCTGCCCGGGCTGGCGCTCGGAGGATCACTCGACGCGCTGGCGCCGATGCCGTCGATGAGCCACTTCCCGTCTTCCTTGACGATGGTCAACTCGAGGTCGGTCCCATTGACGTTGATGACGGCGGTCGCCTTGTCGTCGGACTCATCGGTGATCTCCGGGTCGCCCGGCTCGCCCTCGATCTCGTCGGGGTCGCAGTTGATGCCACGTCCGTCGCGGAGTTCGTCGGTCAGGAGCCCTTCGAGAGCGTCGCAGTCGGCATCCTTCCACGCGTCGACGAACGACTGCGCGGTCGCGAGCGGATCGTCGCCCGAGGGCTCGTTGTCACCACCGAGCAGCAGGATCGCTGCCGCGGCTCCGCCGCCGACGACGACGAGCACGGCGATCACGAGGCCGACGACCAGGCCCTTGGACTTGCCGCTACGCGGCGGCGGCCCACCGGGATACTGACCCGGTGGCGGACCGTACGGCCCGGGCGGCTGCTGCGGCCCCTGCCCGGGTGGTGGACCCTGCGGCGGCCCAGCCCATCCAGAGCCGCCGGGATTCGGCGGGCCGGCTGGCGGTTGTTGACTCATGGGCACTCCGAATTCTGCGGATGTAGCGCCGCAGCCTACGGGGTTGTAGGTCCACGGCGAGCCATGACGAAACCGGCCTTCAGGACCCACCCGCACGGCGGCAGATCAGAGGGCCGGCCCGTCGCGTCCTCAGTTGGACGGCATCGTGAACGACGGAATGCTCAACGACGGCATCGTCGGCATCGAGAATGACGGCATCGACGCCGACGGAATCTCGCCGCCGGCCAGTCCGAGGCCATCGACCCTCCACTCGCCGTCCTCGACGATCAGGTTGAGCGCGACCGTGGCGTCTCCTTGTCCGGTGGACACGCTGAACTCGGCGGTCGCCTTGTCATCGGATTCGTCGGTGATCTCCGGATCCCCATAGTCCGATTGCTCTAGGGTCGCGCCGTCGCAGTCTGCGCCGTACTGCTCGACGAAGCTCTGGGTGGCGAGGTCGCCGGCGGCGTCGCAGTCGCCGTCGTTCAGCGCGGCGACGAACGCCTCAGCGGTATCGAGGGCGCCCGAACTCTCGCCGGCGCTACCGCCTTCGGCGCTCTCGTCGTCGCCTCCGAGCAGGAGGATCGCAGCCGCGAAGCCGCCCCCGACGATCACGAGGACGGCGACGATGATGCCGGCGATCAGGCCCTTCGACGCACCGCCGGACGGCCCACCCGGACCACCGGGCCGGCCGTACGGCTGACCCCACTGACCCGGCGGCATTCCGCCAGGCGGCGTACGCTGCGGCGGCATTCCGCCAGACGGCGGACCCTGCGGTGGCGGACCCTGCGGCGGCATTCCGCCAGGCGGTGGCCCCTGCGGTGGCGGTCCACCGGGTGGTGGCGGACCCTGGGGCGGTCCGCCGTGCGGCCCCTGCTGCGGTCTGCCCAAGCCTGGCCCCTGACCGGGCGGTGGGGGTCCGGGCGGTTGCTGACCGTACGGGGGTGGGCCCGGCGGGGGTTGCTGGCTCACAAAATCCTCCCGAGTGTGTGAGTGACGCGGAGCAGCCTATTGGCAGCATGGGCCGACCCCGACGGCGGCACCGCTCGCGCGGGCCGGCCGAGATCGGCACCGAGCGCTGCGCAGGCGTCTCGCACGACGACGTCCGGCCGAACCCCAGCCGGATCGACCGGACGTCGTCGTCAACTCAGGCCGCGGATCAGGCGCGGTAAGCAGTCCACGCGTCGCTCATTCGCTGCGATTGCCCCGGCTGTTGTCATGAGTTGCGCTTGATATGGGTTATAACATCCGGAACTTCCCGAAGCGACTGCACGATGGCGTCCGGCGTGCCTTCGGTGTGGCCGATCTGGTCGGCTGGGATGTCGCTGTGCGGCACCCAGATCGCGTGCATCCCGGCGTTGCGCGCGCCCCAGATGTCGTCGAACAACCGGTCCCCGACGTAGACGCAGCGTGCCGGATCGTCCGCACCGACCGCCTCTCGCGCGGCCGCGAACGCCTCGGCATGCGGCTTGGTCCGGTCGATCTCGCTGGTATAGACCCGACCGTCGATCAGATGCAGCACGCCGTCGCGGTCGAGGATCTCGTCGTGCCAGGCGCCGGGCCAGACCGTGTTGGACAACACGCCGACTGCCAGACCCTCGGCCCGCAGCCACTCGAACAGCGGGCCCGCCTCCGGGTCGGTCCACGTCGACGGCTCCCAGAACGCTCGATAGGCCGCGATCCGCTCGGCGGTCAGCTCGATGCCGGCCCGGGCGCAGATCTCCTCGATCTTGGCGCTGCGATGGTCGTCTCGTGCTCGCGCCCACACCTCAGTCGCCGCGGTGTGCAGTGCCACGGTTGCTGCCGCCGCGTCGACCCCGGCCGGCAGGTCGCCAATGTTTGCGATCGTCCGCCACTCGGCCTCGTAGTCGATGGTGCGCCACGGTGTCAGCGTGCCGCCCCAGTCGAAGATGACCGCGTCGATGTCCGCCACGGCCCAGCTCACCTCCCTGTGCGACGTGACAGGTGCACCACGAACGGCCGGCTCGTGGTGCACCTGTCACGTCTCGATTCGCGGCCGGTCTCAGCCGCGTACGGACGCCGCGATCTCGTCGACGGCTCGGTCGGCGGGCACCGAGGTACGGTCGCCGCTGGCGCGATCACGTACCTCGACAAAGCCGTCGGCCAGGTTCTTGCCGACGACGACGATGGTCGGGACACCGATCAGCTCGGCGTCGGCGAACTTCACCCCCGGTGACACTTTGGGCCGGTCGTCGTAGAGCGCCGTCAGTCCGCGCGCGTCCAACTCCGTCGCGATCCGCTCCGCCTCGACGAAGGCCGCCTGGTCCTTGCCGGTCGCGACGATGTGCACGTCGGCCGGCGCCAGCTCGCGCGGCCAGATGATGCCGTGCTCGTCGTGCGAGTTTTCGACGACGGCCGCGACGGCACGGGAGACGCCGACGCCGTACGACCCCATCGTCACGGTGACAAGCTTGCCGTTCTCGTCCAGCACCTTCAGTCCGAACGCGTCGGAGAACTTGGTGCCGAGCTGGAAGATGTGGCCCATCTCGATCCCAGTCGCCGACTCGAGCGTGCCGTCGCCGTTGGGGCAGGGGTCGCCGTCGCGTACGTCGGCGGCCTCGATCACACCGTCGCCCTCGAAGTCGCGGCCGGCGACCAGGTCGAGGACGTGACTGCCGTCGACGTTGGCGCCGGTGACCCATCGGGTGCCAGCGACGATGCGCGGGTCGAGCAGGTAGCGGATGCCCGATGTGCCCTTCTCCCCCAGGACGCCCGGCCCGATGTAGCCCTTGGCGAGACTCGGGTGGTCGGCGAAGTCCTTCTCGTCGAACGCCTCGACCTCGGCCGGATGCACCTGCGCCTCCAGCCGCTTGAGGTCGACGTCCCGGTCGCCAGGGACCCCGATCGCAAGCGGCTCCCGCTTGCCTTCGGGGTGCTTCAGCATCACGACGACGTTCTTCAACGTGTCTGCCGCGCTCCAGGGCCGGTCGGCACGAGGAAACTTCGCGTTGAGGTGGTCGACCAGCGTCTCGATCGTTGGCGTGTCCGGCGTGTCCTCGGCATGCGCCGCGGGCATGTCGTCGTACGGCAGGGCGTCCGGCACCGGCACGCGTACAGCCTCGACGTTGGCCGCGTAGTCACAGGTAGTGCAGCGTACGTACGTGTCCTCGCCGTTGTCCGCGACTGCGAGGAACTCCTCGCTCGCCGAGCCGCCCATCGCCCCTGACATGGCGGCGACGATGACGTACTCGAAGCCGAGCCGATCGAAGATCTTGATGTACGCCTCGCGGTGCGCCTGATAGGACTTCAGGAACGCCTCGTCAGAGACGTCGAAGGAGTACGAGTCCTTCATGACGAACTCGCGACCGCGCAGGATGCCGGCTCGGGGCCGCGGCTCGTCGCGGTACTTCGTCTGGATCTGGTAAAGGCTCAGAGGCAGGTCCTTGTACGACGAGTACAGGTCCTTGACGAGCAGCGTGAAGAGCTCCTCATGGGTCGGGCCGAGCAGGTAGTCGTCGCCCTTGCGGTCATGTAGCCGGAAGATGCTGTCGCCGTACTCGGTCCACCGTCCAGACGCCTCGTAAGGCTCGCGCGGCAGTAGCGCCGGGAAGTGCACCTCCTGTGCGCCGATGGCGTGCATCTCCTCGCGGACGATCCGCTCGACGTTGCGCAGCACCCGGTAGCCGAGCGGCAGCCAGGAGTAGATGCCCGGGGCGGTGCGCCGGATGTAGCCCGCGCGCACCAGGAGCTGGTGGCTCGGGACCTCGGCGTCGACCGGATTCTCCCGCAGGGTCCGGACGAACAGCGACGACATCCGCAAGATCACTTTGAGCTCCTCAATCGAAGTGCTGACTTGGTGAGGATATCTGTCCGCCCTCGGCCGGCGCCGCCGAGTTTGCCGGATGTCGCGCGCGGTCAAACCAGCCTCGCTCGTTCCTCGCTCGGCGGCCAGGCCCAGCCACAGCCCGCCCCACAACCGGCAAACTCGGCTCGTCAGGAAGGTGTCCGCAGCATCCGCAGGCCGTCGTCGTTGCAGGCGCCGAGGCTGCAGACGTCCGCTTTAACGCTGGTCAGGGTCTCGCGGAGGCTGGTGATCAGGCTCGGGTCGGTCGTGGGGTCGTTCAATGCGGCGGGGACGTTGAGGACGCGCATCGGGGGGCCACCGTACGGGGTGATCATCGTCGGCACAAACTCCGCTCGGGTCACCTCGAAGCGGCCGTTCGGCTGCTCGGCGAAGGTAAACCGCACCGTTGCCCCGCGGTAGGTGTCGGGGATGTCGGTCTCTTGCTGGGCGATGAAGTTGCCGAGCCCGTAGGCGACCCAGGTGCCGTGGACGATGTCGATCGGCTGCGGTACGTGGGCGTGGTGGCCGTAGACGAGATCGATCGCGTCCGACTTGGTGATCTGGTCGACGACCTCGCGCTGCAGGGCGTCCGGCGCGGTGGTGTATTCGGTGCCGTGGTGCAGCGCGACGATGACGACCTCGGCTCCGTCCCGGCGGGCTCGCCGGGCGTCGCGCTCGATGTCGTCGGCGTCGATGAGCGACACCGACCAAGGCTGCGCCGACGGGATCGGAATGCCGTTGGTCCCGTACGTGTAGCTCAGGAGCGCCACCTTGACGCCGGCGACGTCGAGGATCAGCGGCGTCTCGGCCTCCTTGCGGGTACGTGCCGTGCCCGCATGCGGGAGTCCCTTGGCGTCGAGCGTGTCGAGGGTGCGCTTCAGCCCCTCCCATCCGGTGTCGAGGCTGTGGTTGGAGGCCGTCGTACACGCGTCGACTCCGGATCTCTCGAGCCCGTCGACCACCTGGGGCGGTGTGCTGAAGATCGGGTAATTGAGAAACGGCCCGTCTGGCTGTGCCAGTGGCGTCTCCAGATGGCAGACGGCGAGATCGGCGCTCTCCAGGACCGGCCGCATCGCCGCGAACATCGGGGCGAAATCCATCCCGTTCTTGCCCTCAGCGGCGGCGAAGTCTTCGGCCGACTCCCAGACGCCGTTGTGCACCAGGACGTCCCCGGACATCACCACGCTGAACCGCCGCGGCGGATCCGGCACCGGCGTCTCGACCGTGGCATCGGTGTTGTCGTCCGGGCTCGCGCCTCCGGTGTCGGAATTGCAGCCTGCGACGCCGGCGAAGGTGAGCACGCCGACCGCGGCGCATGCCATCAGTCGCACAAGAATCGGTTGCACCCGAGACCCCCTTCGATCGCCCCGTATTGAGCGACACGATATGTCATGCGGAGGGTCGACCGGCGCTCAGAACAAGACGGTGGCGAACATGCCCTCTTGGGCGAGGCCGGCTCGACGGTACGCCCGGAGCGCTGGCACGTTGCCGGCATTGACGTACAGCGAGACGACAGGGGCGATCTCTCGCAACGCAACGTCGACCACGGCCGCCATCGCGGGCGCGGCGATGCCTTGGCCTCGATAGTCGGGGTGCACGTAGACCCCTTGGATCTGACAAGCCCGCCGAGTCGCTACGCCAACCTCGGCCTTGAAGACGACCTGACCGTCCACGATCCGGGCGAACGCCCATCCGCGGGAGATCAGCTGCGCCACGCGGGCGCGGTAATGCCCACCCCCTCCGGCGGGCTCCGGGGAAACGCCGACCTCCTCGGTGAACATCGCGACGCAGGACGGGTAGAGGATGTCGAGCTCGTCCAACAAGACGCGGCGGACATGGGGGTCCGGACGAAGCGGTGACGGCGCGCGAATGGTCAACATCGGCTGCTCGGCCCGCACCTGCCGCGCCGGTCCCCAGGCCGATTCGAGCCGCTGCCACAGCGGTAGCACCATGTCGTGCGGGCCGACGATCGACGAGCTCATCCGGGTCTGGCCGGCGGCATGATCGGCGAACGCCTCCGTCGCCTCCGCGTCGGCTCCGACCGGCACGAGATTGGCGCCGGCGTGACAGGCCGCGACCAGCTCGTTGTGACGCAGGTAGCCCCACATGACGCCGCCCATGCGCCGCGACTCGATGCCGGTCACCTCGACCTGGTGGTCGACAAAGACATTGGCGACCGGATCGCGGTCGAGCAGTCGCCGCAACAAGGGCAGGTCGGACGGGCCGAGCTGTCGAATGCCCGACACCGTTCGCAACATCGCGACTCCTCCTTCACGACTCGCAGCACCAGTCTCCCGCGAGACTAAGGCACTTCATAGTCGCGCCGTCTGGCGAGCGGCGAGGTCCACGCCACAAGGACCGTCAGCACACCGATAAAGGCGACAAGATGGAGCGTGCGCGCGACACCGAGCAGCGACGAAAGACCGCTCGCCGCAGCCGCGCCGGCGGTCCATCCGACACCCCAGGCCAGCATGCGACCGACCGTGTTGACCCGACCCAACAGGTGCTCGGGCGTGACCTGCTGCCGGTAGGAGACGGAGTTGACCACCACCATCGTGTAGGCGACGCTCCAGCCGAGTAGACCCAGCGCTGCCAGCGGCCACGCCGTCGCGAAGCTGGTCGCGATGCCGAGCACGGTCGCGACCGGCAGCGCCGCCAATGTGATCGCGGCCGGCGACATCCGGTCGAGCAGCCGCGGCAGGCTCAGCGTTGCGACCAGTGCGCCCACGCTCCAACTGCTCCAGACCAGGCCGAACCGCCATCCCTCGGTGCCAACGTCGAGCACGCGGTCGAGCCACACCACCATGAGGGACACGAAGCAGCCGCCGACGACGCACTGCAGGGCACCGACGATGGTCATCGTGCGGACTCCGGCATGCCGTACGAGAAACTCGATTCCGACCCTGATGTCGGCCAGGACCGACCGCACCGTGGGCCGCGTACGCGCTCGCGCCGGATCCTGCAAGGACCGGGCGATCGTCCCTACGAGGGCCGCCGACGCCGCGAAGCTCAGGGCGTCGATGCCCAGCAGAGCCGACGGATGTAGGAAAGCCAGCGTCAGCCCGACCAGCGACGGCAACACGATCTCGGCCGCGGTCGCCGACGACCACACCATGGCGTTGGCCCTGGCGATCCGATCGGTCCCGACCAGCACCGGCAGAGCACCGAAGTTTGCCCCGTCGAAGAAGACCGCGATCGCCGGTCCTCCGAAGGCGACGACCATCAGATGCGGCACGGTCAGGGCGTCCAGCAGATACGCCACGGGCACCGACGCCATCAGCAGCGCGTCGGCGACGTCGGCGACGATCATCAGGCGCCGACGGTCGAGCCGATCGGCCAACGCGCCGGCCAACAGTCCGAACAGCACGTACGGTGCGGCCTCGAGCATCGAGACGGTTGCCGTCAGCGGTGCCGAGCCGCTGAGCCGATAGACCAGGACCGGCAGTGCGATCAGGGTGATGACCGTGCCGCACTCGGACAGCAGCCGCGCGAGGAAGTAGCGCCGGAAGTCGGGATCGGCTCGGAGCGTGCCGCGTACCTCGGTCGCCACCGAGGTCATGGCTGGGCGTCGACGACGACCCGCTGCCCGTCGGGGTCGACCACCGTCAGCCGATGGCCTTCTACCGTCGGCTCGTGCCCGGCCGCGCGAAGCCGGGCGGCGACGTCGTGGAGGGGCTCCGCGGTGGCAAAGCCGAGTCGCACGGCCTCCGGGCCGGACTCGAGCCGGACCAGGCCGACGTGGCCGCCGAGCGTCGGCCCATCCACGGGCCCATCGCCGCCGGCGTCCGGCAGCCCGAATTGGCCGAGGAACCGGGCGTACTCCTCCACGACGACCGTCGACCGCACGGGCATCACCGACCAACGACCGTCGCGCTCGGGGTCGTGGATCCGAAAGCCGTAGTCGTCGTCGTGGCCGTCGACCCACAGCTCGATGCCGCCCGGATCCGTCACGCTGAGGACCCGGCCGTACGCCTCGTCCCAGATCGTCGCGTCGGCCCATCCGGCATCGGTGAGTCGGTCGGCCAACGCCTCCAGGTCGGTGCCCTCGAAGGCCAGCGAAGTGTCTCCGGCGGAGTTGCCGAACGTGCTCGTCGCCGCCTCGTGCAACGCGAGCATGCCGGCGCCGCTCACCATCGTGAGCCAGCCGCCGCGCGTGGACTCCACACGCGGCGCCATCGCAAGCAACTCCAGGAACCTGCGCATCGCCTCGATGTCGTCGGTGAAGCGAAGCGGGCGAACAATGCAGTCGTCGATGCGCGGATCCGTCATCCTTCAGCCTCCCCATGTCGGTCGAGATATTCCTCGAGCGCGCGCTCGACCCACAGCGACAGCACGGTCTCGTCGTCGAGCGCCTTGTGTTTGATCCGCCTGATCAGTGACGGCGGCAGATAGACGTTGAACTGTTTCTTCGGCTCGCGGTCGATGTATGGCTTGTCGGGCGACATGCTAGATTTCTAGCATGCTAGCAAGCTAGCGTCAACGGTGGGAGTGGGAATGGTCCGACCCGGCCGGGTCGGAGTTTTTGCGTGAACTCGCCGGCCCGATGAAGTGTCGGCGCGAATTCGCACCAACTCGGATCTCGTCGGCCTACGCTCGGCCGCATGGGCGAGATTGAGCTTCGGCGGGTACGCGACGTGGTCGGCGAGACGCGTCAGGCATCGACGTACCTCGTCGACCGGCTCTGGCCGCGGGGCGTACGCAAGGACAGCCTCGACTTCGACGACTGGCTCAAGGACGTCGCGCCGAGCACCGAGCTGCGACGTCGGTTCCATCGGGACCGCAGCGAGTGGTCGGAGTTTCGCGAGCGCTATCGGGCGGAGCTCGACTCTCGACCGGAGGCGGCCGCGCCCCTACTCGAGGCGCTGCGCGACGACTCGGTGATCCTGCTCTTCGACGCCAAGGACCGCGAGCGCAACCACGCAATCGTGCTCCGTGAGTGGCTCCTCGAGCACGCCGACGCCTGACCGAAACGCTGGCGTCGCCGACCCGATCGGATTGGCGCAGGGGTCCCCAGCGCCAAACCTATTGGCGTGGGGGACCCCAGCGCCAACGCCGACGCCGCCTCAGCCCGCGGTGACGACCGGCGCGCCGGATCCGGTGTCGTCGTCCATCTCGTCGGCGATCCGCATCGCCTCGTCGATCAGGGTCTCGACGATCTGGCTCTCCGGCACGGTCTTGATGACCTCGCCCTTGACGAAGATCTGACCCTTGCCGTTGCCGGAGGCGACGCCGAGGTCGGCCTCGCGGGCCTCCCCCGGGCCGTTGACGACGCAGCCCATCACGGCGACCCGAAGCGGCACCTCCATGCCCTCGAGCCCGGCAGTGACCTCGTCGGCCAGCTTGTAGACGTCGACCTGGGCCCGGCCACACGACGGGCACGACACGATCTCGAGCTTGCGGGGCCGCAGGTTGAGCGACTGCAGGATCTGGAGGCCAACCTTGACCTCCTCGACCGGCGGCGCCGACAGCGACACCCGGATCGTGTCGCCGATCCCCTTGGACAGCAATGCGCCGAAGGCAACGGACGACTTGATCGTGCCCTGGAACGCCGGCCCGGCCTCGGTCACGCCGAGATGTAGCGGCCAGTCACCACGCTCGGCGAGCAGCTCGTACGCCTGCACCATCACCACCGGGTCGTGGTGCTTCACCGAGATCTTGAAGTCGTGGAAGTCGTGCTCCTCGAAAAGCGACGCCTCCCACACCGCCGACTCGACGAGCGCCTCCGCCGACGGCCTACCGAACTTGTCGAGGATGCGCTTGTCGAGCGAGCCGGCGTTGACCCCGATCCGGATGGATACCCCAGCCGCCTTCGCGGCTTCGGCGATCTCCTTGACCTGGTCGTCAAACTTGCGGATGTTGCCGGGGTTGACGCGTACGGCTGCACAGCCGGCATCGATCGCGGCAAAGACGTACCGCGGCTGGAAGTGGATGTCGGCGATCACCGGGATCTGCGACTTGGCCGCGATCGCCGGCAGCGCGTCCGCGTCGTCCTGAGTCGGGCACGCCACCCGTACGATGTCGCACCCGGCGGCGGTCAGCTCCGCGATCTGCTGCAGGGTCGCGTCGATCTCGGTCGTCGGTGTCGTGGTCATCGACTGCACCGATACGGGCGCGTCGCCACCGACGAGCACCGACCCCACCTTGATCTGGCGGCTCTTGCGCCGCTCGCCAAGGATCGCGGGCGGCGGCTCCGGCATTCCGAGACTGACGGCTGTCACGGCATCACTCCAGGGTCACCGGGTTGACGATGTCGGCGTAGACGAGCAGGGCACCCATCACGATCAGGACGGACGCCACCGCGTACGCCACGGGCAGCATCTTCGCGACGTCGACGTAGCCCGGGTCGGGTCGTCGGCGCAACCGGGCAATCCCGCGCCGGATCGCCTCCCACAGGGCGCCGGCGATGTGCCCCCCGTCGAGCGGCAGCAGCGGGATGAAGTTGAACAGCGCGACGAAGAGGTTGACGGCGCCGAGCAGCGCGAGGAGCTGAGCTGCCCGCTCGCCCCACGTCGTCTCGTCGACGGTCGTCAGCTCGCCGGCGACCCGGCTGGCGCCGACGACGCTCATCGGGCTGTCCTGCTCCCGTTCCTCGCCGAAGGCGGCCTTGGCGACACCGACCATCCGCTCCGGCATGTCGATGATCGCCTCGCCGGTCAGCCTCGTGTAGTCCCACATCGTCGTCGCGACGAACAGCGGACTCTCGCGCTCTGACACCTGGGTCGGTGAGACGCCGAGGAAGCCGACGTGCTCGTACTCATCGGTGTTGTCCTGGTCCTCCCGCAGACTCACCACGGTGTTGGTGTGCAGGGTTAGCTGCTGCCCATCGCGAACGACGCCGATCGCCGCCGCGCCGCTGGCGTTGTCGCGAATCATGTCGGTCAGGTCGTCCCACGACTCGACCGGCTCGCCGTTGAACGACACGATGCTGTCGCCCGGTTCGATGCCGGCGCGGTAGGCCGGGGCCACCGGGTCACTGTCGGTGCAGGTGTCGCGGTTTTGGTCGGCCGGGATCACGCATTGCGACACCTGAGAGACGGTGGTCGTCGCCTGCGGAGCCCCGATGCCGACGAACACGATGCCGAACAGGAGGACGGCGAGCAGCACGTTGACCATCGGCCCGCCGGACATCACGATCAGCTTCTGCCACCACGGCCGGCGGTAGAAGAGCCGATCCTCCTCGCCGGCCTGCACATGCTCGTACTCGGCCGCCCGAGCGTCCGAAATCAGCTGGGTGAACATCCCCGTGTTGGTGCTGCGCACCCGCTCCGGATGCTCGTCGTCCTGGCGATCACCCTTGGCCGGCGGCAGCATCCCGACCAGTTTGACGTAGCCGCCGAGCGGGATCGACTTGATGCCGTACTCGGTCTCTCCCCGGCGGAACGACCACACCGTCTTGCCGAAGCCGACGAAGTACTGGGTCACCTTGACGCCGAACCTCTTCGCCGGCCACATGTGGCCTACCTCGTGCAGTGCGATGGACGCCATCAGGCCGACGAAGAACACGATGACTCCGAGGGCGTAGATCAGCCCATCCATCTCAGGTGTGTCCTCTCACCCGCTCGTGCGCGGTCAGCTCGACCGTACGTTCCCGTGCCCAGGCGTCCGCCGCCAAGACGTCGTCGACGGTCACCGGTGTCCGATTCGAGGGTACGTGCTCGCCCGCGTCTTCGCGTCGCAGGTGCTCGTTGAGTACGTCACTCACCGTGTCGACGATGTCGAGGAAGGCCAGCTCCCCCCGCAAGAACGCGTCGACACAAACCTCGTTGGCGGCGTTGAGAACGGCCGGCGCGGTCCGGCCGTACGCCCCGGCCCGCCGGCACAACGACACGGCCGGGAACGCGGTGTCGTCGAGGGGCTCGAAGTCCCACGACATGGCGCGCGTCCAGTCGAACGGGTCAGCCCCCTCTGGCACCCGGTCCGGCCAGCCCAGCGCAAGCGCGATCGGCAGCCGCATGTCGGGCGGCGACCCCTGCGCGATGGTGGACCCGTCGACGTACTCCACCATCGAGTGCACCGCAGACTGGGGGTGCACCACGACCTCGATCCGGTCCAGGTCGATCTCGAACAGCAGGTGCGCCTCGATCACCTCCAGCCCCTTGTTCATCAAAGTGGCGGAGTTGATGGTGATGACCGGGCCCATGTCCCAGGTCGGGTGGGCCATCGCCTGCTCGAGTGTGACGTCCGCCATCTGCTCGCGCGTACGGCCTCGAAACGGTCCGCCGCTGGCGGTCACCAGCAGCCGGCGTACCTCGCTCGCCCGCTCGCCCCGAAGGCACTGGGCGATCGCCGAGTGCTCGGAGTCGACGGGCACGATCTGACTCGGCTTGGCGGCCGGCTTCACGATGTCGCCGCCGATGATCAGCGACTCCTTGTTGGCCAGGGCGAGCGTCGTGCCGGCGTCGAGCGCGGCCAGCGTCGCGTGCAGGCCGGCCGCGCCCGTGATGGCGTTGAGCACGACATCGCAGCGCTCCGCCGCCACCTCGGCCGGCGCGTCGGGTCCGACGACGAGACGGGGCATCGCGTACTCGCCGCTCGCGTACCCACGGCGCTTGGCGTGCGCGTAGAGGGCCAGCTGGACGTCTTCGGCGGAGCTCCCCTGGCTGATGCCGATCACCGGCGCCTCGACGTCGATCGCCTGCCGGGCCACCAGCTCCGGCTGGGACCCGCCCGCGGCGAGCCCGACGACGCGGAAGCGGTCCGGATGTTGCCTGATGACGTCGAGTGCCTGGGTGCCCACGGACCCGGTCGATCCGAGGACGACAACATCGCGGCGCTCCATGCCGCCATTGTTCCCTACGCCGAGACGGACGGAGGCCGGTCGGTTCACCCCGGCGAAACCGACCGGCCTCATTCCCCCCGAGCTCGGTATGACTACGCCGACTTCAGCTCGGCGCGCAGCAGCCGGATGATGCCGGCGACGAGCGGCACGATGATCCAGATCGTGGCCGTCACCAGGATTTGCGACCACTGGGTGGCCGTCAACGAGTGGTCGTCGAACAACGGCTCCTGCGCGGTCCCGAGGTCGAGCCAGGGCGCCGCGTCCTGGAGAAAGCCGACGAGGCCGAACAGGATCGACCACGCCGTCGGGATCACGAAGTAAAGCACGATCGCCGCCGCACTGTTCATCAGCAGCATTCCGAACGCAAGGCCCTGCACGATCGCCATGAGCTGCAGGAGGACGAAGTCTCGCCCGCCGGCGACCCCAAGGTTCCAGTTGCCGGAGCCGTCCATCAGGCCGGAACCGAGCAGGTTGAACAGGGCGCCGGCGACCAGCAGAACCGCCACGGCGGCGAGTCCGAGAGCGATCACACCGACGAACTTCGCCACCACGACTCGGCCACGACTGGGCTCGAGCGTGAAGGTCACGAGGCCGGTGCGCTGCGACCATTCGCTGGTGATGGCCAAGATCCCGAGCACCGGCAGGAGGAAGCCCTGCGGCGTGAGCGCGACGCCGGTGAAGTTTTCGTACGTCAGCTCGTTGGCGTCGGCGGCGAACAAGAAGATCGTCACGGCCGCGACAGTGAGCAGCCCGATCGCGATGAGCAGCCACATGCCCGCTCGGGTGTCGAGTACCTTGCGCAGCTCGACGCGGATCAACCGCGGCATCCGTACCTTGCGGCTCTGGTCCAGGTCGATCGGCGCCGGCGCGGTTAGCGCGGTCATGCGGACACCTCGTCTCGTGCGTCGTCAGCGGTCAATTGGAGGAACATCTCTTCGAGTCCGGCGCCCTCGGCCGGTCGTAGCTCGGTCAGGACGACACCGGCGCCGGCCGCGACCCGGCCGACCTGCTCACCGGTGCCCTGCACGATGAACGAGTTGGTCGCCGTGCGGGTGAACTCGAGCTCGGCCTGCTTGAGCGCGATGCCGAGCGTGTCGAGGTCGACGCTGCGTACGAGGGTGCCGGTTGCCGCGACCAGCTCGTCCTTGCTGCCCTGCGCGACGATCTTGCCGCTTCCGATGACGACGAGCTCGTCGGCGATCATCTCGATCTCGTGCAAGAGGTGCGACGAGAGCAGCACGGTGCCGCCGCGCTCGGCGAAACCGCGCAGCAATCCGCGCATCCACCGGATGCCCGCCGGGTCGAGCCCGTTGGCCGGCTCGTCGAGCACCAGGACCTGGGGGTCACCGAGCAGCGCGTGGGCGATGCCGAGACGCTGCCGCATGCCGAGCGAGTAGTTGCCGACCCGGCGCTTCGCCTCGGTACCGGACAGACCGACCAGCTCGAGCATCTCATCGACGCGACTCTCGGGCAGCCCCATCAGCATCGCGCCGAGATGCAAGACCTCGCGCCCGGTGCGACCGGCATGCTGCGCCGACGCGTCGAGCAGGACACCGACGTACGTGCCTGGGTTCGGGATCTTCGAGTATGGAACCCCCAGAATCGTGGAGCTCCCAGCGGTCGGCGGGGTGAGCCCCACCATCATCCGCATCGTGGTCGATTTGCCGGCGCCGTTGGGTCCGAGGAAGCCGGTGACGGTCCCCGGCTCCACCCGAAACGACACGTCGTCGACCGCCAAATAGCTTCCGTAGGCCTTGGTTAGCCCGTCCACTTCGATCATGACGCCAATCCTCGCCGGGTCGCCCGGGCGTCGGCATCGTGCCAAAGGCGAGAGCCGGGTAGACGAAAGTCGACATCGCAGGAACTTCGGTTGGTGGGCACAGCGGTACGCCGCCCCTAATCTGAGGGTCGTGAACCGCCGTACGCTCTCGGGATGGGTCGACTGGATCCGACGCCAGGAACCCGACGTGTCCAGAGATCCGCCACCGTTGACCGCGTGGCAGCAGATCTGGCGTACCGGCGCGGCGATCGTCATCTCGGGCCTGGCCTGGGTCGACGTCGCTCCTGTCCAGTGGGATGACCACCGGTTTCTCTTCTGGCTCGATCTGAGCGTCGGCCTCGCCGCATTTGTCGTGATGCAGTTTCGGCGCCGGCATCCGTTCGCGATCGCGATCCTCGTCACGGCGGCCGGCATGGTGTCGGCAACCAGCGCGGGTCCCGGTGCCATCGTCGCGGTCTCGCTCGCGACCCGCCGGCGCTGGGTCGAGCTCGTCCCGTTCGCCGCGGTCAGCATCGGCAGCGGCATGCTCTATTACGAGATCGAGCCGGCCGACTCGGCGGGCGTGTACGGCGACCTCGGCTTCGTCGTCGCCATCACCGCCGTACTCATCGCGGCCGGCCTCTACATCGGCGCCCGCCGGGCTCTGCTGGCGTCGCTCAAGGATCGTGCCGAGCGGGCCGAGCGCGAGCAGGCGATGCGGGTCGCGCAGGCGCGCACCAACGAACGGGCCCGGATCGCCCGCGAGATGCACGACGTGCTGGCGCACCGCATCTCGCTCGTCGCCATGCACGCCGGCGCGATGGCCTACCGCACCGATCTCAGCCCGGACGAGACGAGGCGCACCGCCGAGGTCATCCAGGCCAACGCCCATCAAGCCCTCACCGACCTGCGCCAGGTGCTCGGGATGCTGCGCGACGACCGCCCCGACGGTGTGCCGGAGCGGCCGCAGCCGACGCTGCGCGACATCCCCGACCTGATCGACGAGGCCGTCGCCGTCGGCATGCACGTCAGCCTGACCAATGACGTCGGTGACCTCGAGCCGGCACCCGAGGCGATCGGCCGTAGCGCCTATCGGATCATCCAGGAGAGCCTGACCAACGCCCGCAAGCACGCCCCGGACACCACGGTTCGAGTGCGCCTGAGCGGCGAGGCGGGCGGCGAGCTGACCATCGAGATCCGCAACCCGCTGCGCGTCGGCGACGACCGGCGCGACGCCACCCTGCCCGAGTCCGGTCTCGGACTGATCGGGCTCGCCGAACGAGCCGAGCTGAGCGGCGGTCGGCTCGAGCACGGACGAACCGCAGCACGGGAGTTCGTCGTTCGGGCGCATCTTCCGTGGCCGAAGCCGGTACCCGCGGGCGGCGACGCATGACGACGATTCGCGTGGCCATCGTCGACGACGACGCGTTGGTACGAGCGGGGCTGTCGCTCATCCTCGGCGGCGCGTCCGACCTCGAGATCGTGGGCGAGGCCGACGACGGGGTGGCCGGACTCGAGATGATCCGGCGGACTTCGCCCGACGTGGTGCTCATGGACATCCGGATGCCGCGACTCGACGGCATCGAGGCGACCTCGCGCCTGCTGCGTGGGGTCAGCCCGCCCCAGGTCATCGTGCTCACGACGTTCGACGCCGACGAATACGTCGTACGCGCGCTCGGCACCGGTGCGAGTGGGTTCCTGCTGAAAGACACGGCCCCGGCACAGATCGTCGACGCCGTACGCAAGGTCGCCGCCGGCGAACCCATGCTGTCGCCGAGCGTGACGGCGCGATTGATCCGACAGCTCGCGAACCATCCGTCGGGTGACCGCGCCGCGTCGGCTCGAGCGCAGTTGGATCGGTTGAGCGCGCGTGAGCGCGAGGTGGCCGTCGCGGTCGGCCGTGGGCTGTCCAACGCCGACATCGCCGAGGAGCTCTACATGAGCGTGGCGACGGTCAAGGCGCACGTGTCGCGGCTGCTGGCCAAGCTCGAGGCCGACAACCGGGTCCAGATCGCGATTCGCGTCCACGACGCCGGCCTCGTCTGACGGCGCCCTCTCGCGGCCGCCGGTCATGGCGGCAGGTGCGCTCGGACGCGACAGCGTCCTGCGATCTGTGACCCGGGTACACAGATCGCAGGACGCGGAGGGGGGACGCAGCCCTCGGCCGCCATGCCACGACCGGGGCTGCGTCCCGTCGGTGAGCTCGTCCGCCGGTTAGCTCACCGAGACGGCGGTCCAGGCGGCTTCAACGGCCTGTACCTCGGTGCTCCCTTCGCCGTAGAGGTCGGTCGCTGCCTGGATGGTGTGGGCTCGCGCGTCCGAGTACGTCTCGGTGCTCGTCATGTACTGCGAGAGCGCCGTGAACCAAATCTGCGCGGCCTTGTCCCGACCGATGCCGGTGACGGTCGAGCCGTCACAGGTCGGGCTGGTTCCGTAGTCGGTGTCACCACTGCCTTCGGCCAGCAGGAAGAAGAAGTGGTTGCCGACTCCGGACGAATAGTGCGGGTCCGAGACTGCCGCAGTTCAGCCGACTTATGCCGCGTGGTTGGACAAATACGACAAGCCCGCTCTAGAACCCGCACCAAGGCGTTCCGTCTGACCCAGGCACGTGGTCGACTGGGCAACGCGTCCATGCCCATGCCCCGTGTACGGGAGGTACGAGCGATGAGGTACGCACTGGTGACTGCCGCACTAGTGACGATCCTTGGAGGAGCGGCCAGCGCAACGGCTGCTGCCCAGTCCGGCGACGGAATCGGAAACGGAAAAGGCCAACATCTTGGCTGTATCTTCGATGCCGACGAGTGTGGCTGAAGCATCACAGCGAAGCCCAGATCGATGCGATGGAGCCGAGGTCGTAGCCTGCGGGCGTGACTGATCCCCTCGCCCCTTTCGAGCTGTTTTCAATCGACGGGCTCCTCGACACCGAGGAGCGTGCGATCCGCGACTCCACCCGAGCGTTCTGCGACGAAAGCGTCCGGCCGCAGATCGCGCAGTGGTACGAGACGGCCGACCTCCCATCTCGCGACCTGGCCCGCGAGATGGGCGAGCTCGGCCTGCTGGGCATGCACCTTCGCGGATACGGCTGCGCCGGCACCAACGCAGTGTCCTACGGCCTCGCCTGCCTCGAGCTCGAGGCCGCTGATTCGGGCATCCGCAGCCTGGCATCGGTGCAGGGCAGCCTCGCGATGTTCGCGATCCACCGCTTCGGCTCCGAGACACATCGCGAGGAATGGCTTCCCCGGATGGCGGCCGGAGAGCTGATCGGCTGCTTCGGACTGACCGAGCCCGACGCCGGCTCCGACCCCGGCGCGATGCGGACCCGGGCCCGCCGCGACGGTACGGACTGGGTGCTCGACGGCACGAAGATGTGGATCACCAACGGGTCGATCGCCGATGTCGCGATCGTGTGGGCCAAGACCGACGACGGCATTCGGGGGTTCGTCGTGCCGACGGATACCGACGGCTTCAGCGCCCCGAAGATCACCGGCAAGCTGTCGATGCGGGCATCGGTGACGTCGGAGCTCGTGCTCGACGGCGTACGGTTGCCGGCCGACGCGATGCTGCCCGAGGCCGAAGGACTGTCGGCGCCGCTGACCTGCCTGACTCAGGCCCGCTTCGGCATCGCGTTCGGCGCGCTCGGGGCGGCCCGGGACAGTCTCGAGACGGCCCTGTCGTACGCGCGGACGCGAACCGTGTTCGAGCGCCCGATCGCCGGTTACCAGCTGACGCAGGAGAAGCTCACCAACATGGCGCTCGAGCTCGGCAAGGGGATGCTGCTCGCGATCCATCTCGGTCGGCTGAAGGACGCCGGGCAGCTGGGGCCGGAGCAGGTCAGCATCGGCAAGCTCAACAACGTACGTGAGGCACTGGCGATCGCCCGCGAGTGCCGCACGATCCTCGGCGGCAACGGCATCAGCCTCGAGTACGCGCCGCTGCGGCACGCCAGCAACCTCGAGTCGGTCCTCACGTACGAAGGCACCTCGGAGGTCCACATGCTCGTGATCGGGCAGGCTCTGACTGGCGTCAGCGCGTTTCGCTAGCGACGGAGAGGGCAAACCACAGATCCATCCGGGTCGTCGCATCGTCGAGCGCCCGCCCGAGCAATCCTTCGGCCCGGCGGACCCGATAGCGCAGGGTGTGCCGGTGAATCCCGAGTTCGGCCGCCGCCCGGTCGTACTGACCGTGGTGCTGCAGCCACACCCGCAGGCTTCGCGCCAGATCGATGCCGCTGGTGTCGTGATAGTCGCGCAACGGCCCGAGAAGCGCGGTCGCGAAGGCCCGAGCGGCATCCGGCCCGGCCAGGTCTACGACCGTTGACGCCGCGATCCGCTCGAAGCGGAACGTTGTCGCATCCGACGCGTGGGCGGACGCGAGGGCGTGCCGGGCGCGCTCGAGTCCGTCGTTCAGTCCCAGACGAGAGACCTCGCCGCTGATCCCGACGCGGGCGCCGTCGATGGCCGCAACGATCGACTCGACTTGGGACAGGTCACGTGTGCGTCCGACGACTACGACGACGCGATCGCGGTCCTCCGCGACGAGCCAGCGCGAGCCGCCGGCGTCCTCGAGATGCCGCAGGAGGTCCTTTCGGCCGGCAGCAGGCGCGTCGGCGAGCCCGACCCAGATCGTTTCACTGGCCAGAACAGGCGCCCCCAGGTCGGCGAGGTCCACCGGCTCGACGTCGGCTCGCATCGCCAGCCGCCAGATCGCCGAGCGGGCGGCTCGCTCGGCGGCATCGGATCGTCCCCGCTCGAGGGCGAACGACAGCAGCGCCGAGGCGACATGGACGACGGCCCGATCGGTTTGACTCAGCGTTCGCGGTACGCCGAGGGCGAGAAAGCCTCGGACATGACCGCTGGTGCCGAGTGGCTCGATCACGACGTGCTCGTTGCGCTCGACGACCGACACCGCTGCCGGCTGCCGACCCCGCAACGGGTCGAGATGCCGCCGGATCGCCGAGGTCCGCCGGGACGCCGCCTTGGGACGCGCGACCCGCACTCCCCCGGCCGCGTCGAAGACCAGCACCCATCCGTCCAGCAGCGACGAGAGTTTCGTCGCGACACCGGTCGAGCCGTCCCGGACGGCAGCCCGCGTCAGCTGTTGCTGCCCCCGAAACGCTCGGGTCACCCCTGCGTACTGCTCTTGCGCGAGCAGGTCGGAGACGGTCTTGCTGATCGCGATGAACGGCGTCGGCCGATCGACCTCGAGTACGGGCAGGCCGTGGCGACCGGCGCTCGTGACGAGGGCACGCGGGACCTTCCGATATCCGAGGCCGACGCCGAATCCGAGACCGACGACGCCGGCGTCGACGAGCCGACGGACATAGCGATCCGCGGCGCCGGCACCCTTCGGTAGCGAGATCCCGGTCGTCAGCAGCAGCTCGCCACCGAGGAGAAACGGCGTCGGGTCGTCGAGCTCGCTGGTCGCCACCCATCGGATCGGTACATCGAGATGCTCGCCCGTCAAGAGGGTCAGCCCCAGCGACCGGTCGTCGAGCAACGTTTGAAGGGTCGGGCTCATGTTGTCCGTAGCGTACAAACAGCGGCGAACGATTGGCCAATTCGCGGACAGCGCAGGCTGCCATGGCGATCTAACGTGAACGTTATGTCTGGCGAGTCAGCAGAAGGCTTTACGGTGCCCCAGGTACGTCGGCTACGGACAGAGATCCCAGGGCCGCGTTCGCGGGAGCTGTTGGAGCGTCGTACCGGTGCGGTGGCGTCGGGGGTCGGCACCGTCTTGCCCGTGTTCGTGGAACAGGCCGGCGGCGGCGTGATCGTCGACGTGGACGGCAACAGCCTGATCGACCTCGGATCCGGCATCGCGGTGACAAGCGTCGGCAACGCCGCACCCGAGGTGGTCCGCCGGGTCACCGAGCAGGTCGAGGCGTTCACCCATACCTGCTTCATGGTCGCGCCGTACGAGGGCTACGTGGACGTATGCGAGCAGCTGGCCGACCTCACGCCCGGGAACCATCCGAAGAAGTCTGCCTTGTTCAACTCCGGCGCCGAAGCCGTCGAGAACGCGGTCAAGATCGCGCGATCGGCAACCGGCCGGGACGCGGTCGGTGTCTTCGAACACGCGTATCACGGGCGGACCAACCTCACAATGGCGATGACCTCGAAGAATCGGCCGTACAAGACCGGGTTCGGCCCGTTCGCCGCCGAGGTGTACCGGGCGCCGATGTCGTACCCGTTCCGCGAACCGACACCGATCAGCGGCGAGCAGGCCGCTCGACGCGCGATCGGAGTACTCGAGAGCCAAGTGGGGGCCGAGCATCTCGCGTGCGTGGTTGTCGAGCCGATCCAGGGCGAGGGCGGGTTCGTCGTGCCCGCCGAGGGCTTCCTCCCCACTCTCGCGGCCTGGTGCGCCGAGCAAGGAGTCGTGTTCATCGCCGACGAGATCCAGACCGGGTTCTGCCGCACCGGCGATTGGTTCGCGTCCGAACACGAGCGGGTGGTGCCCGACCTCGTCACCACCGCCAAGGGCATCGCCGGCGGCCTTCCCCTCGCCGGGGTCACCGGTCGCGCGGACATCATGGACGCCGTGCATGTCGGCGGACTCGGCGGCACCTACGGCGGCAACCCGGTCGCGTGCGCCGCCGCGCTCGGCGCGATCCAGACCATGCGCGACCAAGACCTCGCCCAGGCTGCCCGCGACATCGACGCCACGATGCGGCCCCGTCTGCATTCCCTCGCCGACAAGCACCCCATGATCGGCGACGTCCGCGGCCGCGGCGCCATGCAAGCGATCGAGCTGGTCCAGCCCGGCACCATGACTCCCGCGCCCGAACTCGCCTCTGCCATCAACGGCACCTGCCACGCCAACGGGGTCCTGACGTTGACCTGCGGTACGTTCGGCAACGTGGTGCGCTTCCTCCCGCCGCTGGTCATCCCACAGCCGTTGCTGGTCGAGGCGCTGGACGTACTGGAGGACGCCGTAGCGGCGGCCGGTTAGGACGACACATGGGAGCGTTGTGGCACCCGTTCTCTGACATGGGGGCGGTGGAGCGAGACGGTGAGTTCGTGCTCACGCGAGGCGAGGGTGTGCACGTGTGGGACGATGCCGGACGGCGTTATCTCGACGCGACGGCGGGGCTGTGGTTCACCAACATCGGTCACGGCCGCACCGAGATCGCGGACGCGGCGGCGGCGCAGTTGAGCGCGATCGCCGCGTACTCCACGTTCGGCGACTTCGCGGTCGACACGACGGTTCGGCTCGCCGAGCGGCTCGCCCAGATGGCGCCGGTTCCGGACAGCAAGATCTTCTTGACCTCCGGCGGTTCCGACTCGGTCGAGACCGCGACCAAGCTGGCCCGTCGCTACTGGCACGAGGTCGGCCGACCCGAACGCACGCTCGTCCTGGGGCGACAGAAGGCCTATCACGGCATGCACATCGCCGGCACCGCCCTGGCCGGCATCCCGGGCAACCGGGAGGGCTACGGCACCGGCGATCTGATGGCCGACGCCGCCACGGTGGCCTGGGACTCCGCCGACGACCTCGTGGCGGCGATCGAGCGGATCGGCGCCGAGCGGATCGCCGCGTTCTTCTGCGAGCCGGTGATCGGCGCGGGCGGGGTCTACCCACCGCCCGACGGCTATCTCACCGCTGTTCGTCAGGTGTGCCGCGACCACGACATTCTGTTCGTCGCCGACGAGGTCGTCACCGGCTTCGGCCGGATCGGCGGCAGTTGGTTTGCCAGCACCCGTTTCGATCTCGCACCCGACCTCGTCACGACCGCGAAGGGACTGACATCCGGCTACCTCCCGATGGGCGCCGTCTTCGTCGCGCCGCATCTCGCGCAGCCGTTCTTCCGACCGGATGCTGGCGTGTGGTGGCGGCACGGCTACACCTACTCCGGCCACGCCGCCGCATCGGCGGTCGCGCTGGCCAACCTCGACATCATCGAACGCGAGTCCTTGCTCGACGAGTCGGCCCGGCTCGAGAAGTCCATCGCGAGCACGCTCGCGCCCTTGGCCGATCAGCCCGCCGTCGCCGAGGTACGCGCCGGTACCGGCGCCCTCGCGGCGGTCCAGCTCGTCGAGCCGAATCAGGCGCTGCCGCTGGTCAAGGGCCTACGTACCCACGGCATCTCGACCCGAGCGGTCGGCGCCGGCGCGATCCAGATCTCGCCGGCCTTCGTGATGACCGACGACGAAGTGGTCGAGCTGGCCGACGGCATTCGCGCCGGCCTCGGCGACCTGCCGGCCTGACCTGCTCATCCGCCCCACCTGGCCCGCTCATCCGCCCCACCTGGCCCGCTCATCCGCCCCACCCGGTCGGCTCATCCGCCCCACCTGGCCGGCTCATCCGCCCCACCCGGCCGGCTCATCCGCCCCACCTGGCCGGCTCATCCGCCATCTGAGGCGGATCGGCCCGCCATCTGAGGCGGATCGGCCCGCCATCTGGGGCGGATCGGCCCGCCATCTGGGGCGGATCGCGGTCGGGTGTGCATGGGCCGCCGCGGTCAGTGCTCGCGCAGCCGCCACGGCGGAGCTAGCTCGGACAGCAGATCGAGGAACGGCACGGGGTCGAACGCTTCGGCACCGAGCACGCCGTCGCCGACCCAGACCTGACCGGCGATCAGCTCCAGGGCGATCACGACTCCCACGGCCGGATGCCACTCGGCGCTCTTGCAGCCGTACTCGCGACGTGTCCAGTCGTCGTCGACGGCGTGATACAGGTAGGTCGACCGCGGGCTCCGGTCACGGCCGACGCCGCTCACCAAGACACCGACACACGACGTCGAGGCGGCCGGATCAAACGCGGTCGCACCCACGGCGGTACCGTTGCCAGCGGCAATCGCCCGACGCAGCTCCGCCACCTGATCGCGGCCGACGCCCTGCTTGTACGTCACGCGCTGAGCGTCGACCCATCGCGGCATCAACAGCACCTCGTCGTGCTCGACGCCGACGCACTCGACCGTGCCAAGACCGTCCGGAAAATCGAACGTCTCCACATCGGTCAGCGGCGCAGTCGTCAGCCACCCGCGCTCCATCTCCCAGACCACCGGCGGCTCCAGCCAACCGGCCACCTGTCGCGGCCGCGCCAGGCCGGCGACGCATCGCGTGCTCAGCTCCTCGATGTCGCTGAAGAGATGATCGGCGGCATAGCGCGCCAGGACATCGGTCAGCCCGGGCGCGCTCCCGACGCCGACGACCGCCAGCCGACCCGCGTCGATCCATGCGCCGTCGTGGGCGAACTGGTCGTCGCCGAGCTTGATGCCGCACTTTTCGTACGGCGCCGTCGGATGCGGCTGCGACCGGCTCATCGCGATGTCGAGGTAGTCCGCGCCCCCGGCGAACGCACCCTCGAAGACGGGCATCACCATCCCCGGGTCCGCGAGGTTGACGACGTGGGTGATCCCCTCGTCGCGTACGAGTGCGGCGACGTCGTCGGCCGTCGACGGCGCGAACTCGACCACGCGGAACCGGTCATCGGCGTGCTCGACCCCCTCGTCCGCCAGGCAACCCTGCGGATCGGCCGCCACGACGGCGTCGAAGAAGCCGCGGCGACGCGCGATAGCGCAAAACGCCGCGCTCGCTCCCTCGGCTCCTAGCAGCAGGATCCGCATCGCCCCTCCCTTGCGACGATCCGTCGTTACTCGAGGCTTGTCATGACGTGCTTGACGCGCGTGTAGTCCTCCAAGCTGTACATCGAGAGGTCCTTGCCGTGGCCGGAGTGCTTGAACCCGCCGTGCGGCATCTCCGCGACCAGCGGGATGTGGGTGTTGATCCAGACGCAGCCGAAGTCGAGGCGCTTGGCCATCCGCATCGCCCGACCGTGGTCCTTGGTCCAGACACTCGACGCCAGTCCGTACCTCACGCCGTTCGCCCACGCGGCCGCTTGGTCCTCGTCGGAGAAGCCCTGCACCGTGATCACCGGGCCGAAGATCTCGTTCTGACTGGCCTCGTCGTCTTGTTGCAGTCCGGAGACGACCGTCGGCGCATAGAAGTAGCCGCGGTCGCCGACTCGCTCGCCGCCGGTCTCCAGCCGAGCGTGGTCGGGCAGCCGGTCGATGAAGCCGGTGACCCGCGCGAGCTGATTGGCGTTGTTGACCGGTCCGTAGAGCACGTCCTCGTCGTCGGGCTGTCCGGTCTTGGTGCCACGGGCCTGCTCGGTGATCGCCGCGACGAAGTCGTCGTGGATCCGAGGACCGGCGAGTACGCGGGTCGCCGCCGTACAGTCCTGGCCGGCGTTGAAGTACCCGGCCTCCGCGATCGCCTCGGCCGCGGCCGCGACGTCGGCGTCGTCGAACACGATGACCGGCGCCTTGCCGCCGAGCTCGAGGTGGGTGCGCTTGAGGTCCGTGGCCGCGCTGGCGGCGACCTCCATGCCGGCCCGTACCGATCCGGTGATCGAGACCAGCTCCGGCGTGGGGTGCTCGACGAGAGCGCGGCCGGTGTCGCGATCACCGCAGATCACGTTGAACACGCCCGGCGGGAAGAACTCGGAGGCGACCTCGGCCAGCCACAGGGTCGTGACCGGCGTCGTGTCGCTCGGCTTCAGCACCACCGTATTGCCGGCGGCCAGGGCCGGTGCGATCTTCCAGACCGCCATCATGATCGGGTAGTTCCACGGCGTCACCTGCGCGCACACGCCGATCGGCTCGCGCCGGACGAACGACGTGAACCCGGCCATGTACTCTCCCGCCGACCGGCCTTCGAGTACGCGCGCGGCGCCGGCGAAGAACCGGAGCTGATCGACCATCATCGGCATCTCTTCACTGGTCGTCAGGGCCAGCGGCTTGCCGGTGTTTTCGCTCTCGAGCCGGACGATCTCGTCGGCCCGCTTCTCGACGGCGTCGGCGAGCTTGAGCAGGGCCGCCTGCCGCTGCGCCGGAATGGCGTCCCGCCATCCCTCGAACGCCTTGGCCGCGGCCGCCACGGCACGGTCGACGTCCTCCGCGCTCGACAGCGGCGCGCTCGCGTACGCCTCGCCCGTGACGGGGCTGATGATGTCGGTTGTCTTTCCATCGACGGTGTCGACGAAGTCGCCACCCACAAAGTTGCGAAGAGCTCGCAGTTCGGTCATGAGCTTCCTTGCCTCCCTAGGTTTAGATCCGGCCGCCGGAGGTCTCTCCGGACAGCCGCTGCGCTAAGTAGATCGGCACGACGGACAGCACGATGAGCGCCGAGCCGACCACATTGACGATCGGTGCTTGGTTGGGCCGGAACAGGTTGTTGAAGATCCAGATCGGCAAGGTCTGAATCTCCGCTCCGGCGGTGAAGGTGGTCACGATGATCTCGTCGAACGACAGCGCGAACGCCAGCAGGCCGCCCGCGAGCAGCGCCGATCGCATCATCGGAAACGTCACGAGACGGAACGTCGTGAACGTGTCGGCGCCGAGGTCCATCGACGCTTCCTCGAGGCTCCCGCCAAGGCGCCTCAGTCGCGCGATTGCGTTGTTGAACACCACGACGATGCAAAACGTCGCGTGCGCGATGACGAGGGTGATGAAGCCCAACTCGATCCCGATGATCGTGCGAAACGCGTTGTTGAGCGCGATGCCCGTGACGATGCCAGGCAACGCGATCGGCAGGATCACCAGCAGTGACACGGCATCGCGTCCGAAGAACCGGTAACGCTGCAACGCGAACGCCGCAAGCGTCCCAAGCACCAGGGCGAACACGGTCGCGAGCAGGCCGGCCTTGACACTGGTCCAGATCGCCGACCGGGCACCGGGGTTGTCGACCGCGCTATCCCACCACTGCGTCGTGAGCTCGTCGGGTGGCCACGCGAAGGTCGTGTCCTTGTTGAACGAGTTGATCAACACGACCAGCAGCGGGATGTAGATCACCGCGAGGCCAACCAGGAGGGCACCCAGCAGCGCCAGCCGGGCGGGACGCGACAGGGTCATCGGCGGCGCCTCCTCACAGGTTTTCCAAGGCGCCGGTCCGTCGGACCACGGCCAGGTAGATCAGCATGATGACGACCGGGATCGTCGCCATCGCCGCCGCGAACGGCAGGTTGTTGGCGGCCCCGATGTTGTCGTAGACGACGTTGCCCAGCAGCTGGTTGGTGCCGCCCACGATCTTCACCGCGATGTAGTCGCCGAGCGACAAGGAGAAGGTGAAGATCGACCCCGCGATGACGGCCGGAAACGCCATCGGCAAGATCACGGTCCGAAACGTCGTCGTCGGTTTCGCACCGAGGTCCGACGACGCCTCGAGCATCGAGTCGGGCAGCCGCTCCAGACCGGCGTAGATCGGCAAGATCATGAAGGGCAACCACAGGTACCCCAGCGTTACAACGGTCGCGGCCAGCCCATATCCCGGTGTCCCGAGGCCGAAGGGTTTGAACATCCAGTCGACGACGCCACCGTCGGAGAACATGATCCGCCACGCGTACGCCTTCACCAAATAGCTCGCCCACAACGGCATCAAGATCGCGACGACCAGCAACTTCTGCCGTCGCGGCGACGCCACCTTCGCCATGTAGTACGCCATGGGAAAGGCGATGATGGCGTCGACGACCGTCACCAACGCCGCCACCGAGATGGTGCGGATCGTAATCGTCCGATAGACGTCCTCGGTCACCAGGGTCCGGAAGTTGTCCAGTGTCCAGCTCCGGATGACGTCACCGGTGAAGCTGTCTGCCGTCCAGAACGCCGAGACGAACAGCGCCGCCAGTGCACCCAGATAGGCGATGCCGAGCCAGAGGAACGGCGCCGACAGCAGACCGGCCAGCCGTACCCGGGGGCTGCGGTGCAGACGGGACGCGACCGACCGCTTCCCACGCCGGAGGGTCGCCGCGATCCCCTGCTGGGCCGGCTCGCCCTCGGTTGTCGTCGTCATCATGACAGTTGAGTGCGGGGCCGCCGGCGTCGGCGGCCCCGCGGCTCGCCTCCTCGCGTCGCTGGGCTAGCCCTTGATCTCAGTCCACTTCTGGGTCCACTCCGAATAGTCGGTGCACTCCACGTCGGTGCGACCGTCGAGGCAGTCCGAAATGGGTGTGGTCCAGTAGTAGAGCTTCGAGGCATAAGCGGCGTCGGCCGCGTGGTAGATGTCGCAATGGTTGGGATCCGTCGTCTCCTCGCAGGCCTTGAGGTTGGCCGGCGCCTCACCGAACCACTCCGCAACTTCGGCGTTGACCTCCGGGCTGATGATGTGGTTCATCCAGAGGTAGGCGCAGTTCTTGTGCTCCGACTCCGAAGCCACCATCCAGGTGTCCGACCAGCCGGTGGCCCCCTCCTTCGGCAACGTCGCCTGCACCGGAGCGCCGCCCTTGGTGAGGTTGACGATGACCTGCCACGTCGTGCCCACTACCGAGTTGCCGCTCTTGAAGGCCTGGATCTCCTTGAGGTAGTCCGACCAGTACTCGCCGACGTTTTCGCGCTGCTGTTTCAGCAGGTCGACCGCCGCGTCGAGTTGCTCCTGATCGAGCGCGTACGGGTCCTCGATGCCCAGGTCCGGCTGCGTCTTCATCAGGTACAGCGCGGCGTCGGCGATGTAGATCGGCGAGTCGTACGCGGTGACCTCGCCGGAGTAATTCGAGCTGCCGTCGAACACGACGCTCCACGAGTCCGGTGCCGGCTTCACCTCCTCGGTGTTCCACATCAGGATGTTGGCGCCCCACCCGTGCGGGATGCCGTAGTTGACGCCGTTGACCGTGTTCCATGAGCGATCCTTGAGGAACGGTGCGACGTCCTTGTAGTTAGGGACCAGGTCGGTGTTGACCGGCTCAACGTCGCCGCTCGCAATCAGGCGCAGCGAGGCGTCGCCCGAAGCGGAGACGACGTCGTATTCGCCGGTCTTCATCAACGTGACGGCCTCGTCGGACGTGTTGAAGACCTTGACATTGACGTCGCACCCGGTCTCCTCCTCGAACGGCGTCACCCAGTCGACCTTGGGGCTGGTGGAACCATCCTCGGCATATCCCGGCCAGGCCAGCACATTGAGCTCGCCTTCGGGTTCACCGACCTCGTCGAGCGCGGGCAGATCCGGCGGTTCGAAGCCTCCGGCGCCGGGGTCGTCACTCGAACTCTCTTCGTCGCTCGAGGTGCCGCAGGCCGCCGCGGCGATCAGGACCGCGGCCGATACCGCGGCCAACAGTGTTGGATGTCGTTTTCGCATGCCACTCCTCCAGTGGTCGTCGTCATGTCGCGTCTGCGAGGTGGAAGCAGTGATCCTTCTTCCACGTCAGACGCACCTTTTCGTCGCGGTAACGGAAGGCGTCTCCCGAGGAGCCATGCAGGTTTTGCTGCATGGCGACGAGCCGTACTCCCGCGTCGAGGTCGACGACAAACCGCGTGGCTGCGCCGGCATAGATGACCTCGGCGACTGTCCCTGTTGCGGACTCCTCATCCGGGTTGACCGGAGCGGTGAGGTCCAGATTGACCTGAATCTTTTCGGGTCTGACGCTGTAGACGCCGGATCGCCCGAGGACGATCTCGGCGGCCTCTCCCCCAATCAGGTTGGAGGTTCCGACGAAGCCCGCGACGAATGGCGATGCCGGATGTTCGTAAATCTCGGTGGGCGTGCCCACCTGCTCGATCTTCCCGTCGTTGACCACGGCGATCCGATCGCTCATCGTGAGGGCCTCCTGCTGGTCGTGGGTCACGAAGATGAACGTGATCCCGACCTGTCGCTGCAGGACCTTCAGCTCGACTTGCATCTCCTCACGAAGCTTGAGGTCCAGGGCGCCGAGCGGCTCATCGAGCAGCAACACCTTCGGCTGCACGACGAGCGCTCGCGCGAGCGCCGCCCGCTGCCGTTGACCGCCGGACAGCTGCGTCGGCCGGCGGTCGCCCATCTGCTCCATGCGTACGGTGGCCAACGCTTCGTCGGCCTTGGCGCGACGCTCGGCGCGAGGTACACGGCGCACCCGCAGCCCGTACGCCACGTTGTCCCGTACCGACATGTGCGGAAACAGCGCGTAGTCCTGGAAGACGGTGTTGACGTCGCGCTCGAACGGCGCGAGGCGCGTGACGTCGCGCCCGGCGAGCCGCACCGAGCCGGCAGTCGGCGACTCGAAGCCGGCGATGATGCGCAGCACAGTGGTCTTGCCGGAACCGGACGGCCCCAGCATCGAGAAGAACTCACCCTCGGCGATGTCCAGATCGACGCCGTCGATGGCGACGACCTTGCCGAAGGATTTCCTCAGGCCATCCAGCCGGATGGCGGGTTCGTGGGACGACTGTACGTCGGTCATCGACTCACCTTGGCGCTAATCGCTGGCGCTGGCTGGGTTGACTGCTGTGACTGTATTGGCGGGCCGCCAGGCGCCGCATTGGACGGCGGCATGATCCTTCGGCCGATAGCCGTGCGCGGCGCACAACAGACGGCTATGCTCCGTGCATGGCGCCTACTGTGCGCGACGTTGTGGACGAACCGTCGTTCGACCTACGTGTGCTGTGCCCGGACGGCTGGCTCGACCGCGAGCTGCGGTGGGTCACGATCACCGAGCTGCCCGACCCCTCGCGATTTCTTCAGGGCGGCGAGCTCGTCCTCACCACGGGGCTGCGCAAGCGTTCGGGTGTGGCGCAGACCGAGTTCGTCGAGTCGCTCGTCGAGGGCGGTGCCGCGGGCCTCGGCTTCGGTACTGGGCTCTCCCATCCATCGGTTCCCCGCGCCATCCGGCGGGCGGCCGAGGACAACAAGCTGCCGCTGTTCGAGGTACCGTACGCGACGCCGTTCATCGCGATCACCCAGTTCATCGCCGAGCGGATCTCGGAGGCCCACGTCGGCCAGCTCCGCACCCTGCTGACAGCGCATGACACGCTCGCCCAGGCGTTGCTCGGCGAGCGCGGCCTGACGGCGCTGTTGGAGGAGCTGCGGACGATGACGAGCTCGCCTGTGGCCGTCGTCGACTACCGCGGTCAGGTCCTGGCTAGCGTCCCCGGGTCAGACGGCTGGCCGATCCCCCAGATTCTCCGCGGGCTCGGGGCGGCGAGCGATCCGGCCGGTGACCCCGACGATGCGACGGTGACCGACACCGATGAGCCGGTGGTGGTCTTGCCGATCAAGGTACGCGAGCGCGTCGTCGGGGCGTTGTGCGCTCGGACCGACGACCCGGCGTACGACATCCTCGGCTACGCGATGCGGCTGGTCGGGCTCGAGCTGGCCCGGCGGCAGGCGGTCCTCGCCGGGCGCCGACAACTGTCGGGCCAGGTCGTCGAGGACATCGTGCGCGCGACGCTGTCCGGGGGAGAGGCCGAGCGCCGTCTGGAGATGGTCGGGATCGAGCCGGAGGGCTTCCACCGGGTGATCCTGGGTACGGCCGACGCCGACCAGCGGATCCTACGTACGCTGCCCTGGAGCCTGTACCCGACCCGAGAGCGCGGCCGGCCGATCGTCACCGCGCTGGTCGGCCGCTACTTTGCCGCCATCTGCACCGAGCGCGAGTCGGCGCCGGACACCGCTGCGATCCTGCTCGACTACCTGCAGCACCTGGGCGGTCCGGTCCAGATCGGGATCGGCGGCCTCTACAGCGGCGTCGACGGCATCCGATGGAGCTACCTCGAAGCCCGCGACGCCCTCGCCAAGGGCACCGGCATCCACGAGGGCGAACCGCTGAGCCTCCCCCGCCTGCTCATGGCCAACCCCGACCTGCCGGTCCAGGAGCTCGGCCGGGCGACCCTCGGCCCGGTCCTCGACGCCGACGCGGCACACGGCGGCCATCTCACCGAGACGCTGCGCACGTTCCTCGAGCTGGACGGCTCGGTGCAGGCCACCGCCGAGCGGCTCTACATTCACCGCAACACGGTGCGTTACCGCCTGGCCCAGGTCGAGGCGCTGACCGACCGGACGCTCAACAGCACGAAGGACCGCGTACACCTGTGGCTCGCATTGCTGGCGCTCAGCCCGGAGGCGCCGTCGTCGGCACCGCCGCGTGGTCAGTCGTCGAGCTTGTAGACGGCCAAAGCGAGCGCTCCTTCGGTCGACGATCCCCGGACCGTCAGCGTCAGCCTCTCCGCTCCCTCGTCGAGCAGCTCCGGCCCTTGGAGGCGGCCGCCGTAGCCGCTCCGCCAGGGCTCGCCGTCCTGGCCCACCAGGTACGAGGCTCCCGGTACGGGGACCTGCCAGCCGTACACGACTGCGACCGGCTCCGACGTTTCGGGGAGGTTCAACCGAAGTCGGCGACTCTCGGCCTGCGTCAGCGGGACTGTCTCGGCCTTGGCCAGCCGATACTGCCCGTCCTCGAGGTCGACCACCTCGGGAAGGGCGACCCCGTCTCGGTGCCATCGAGCGCCGGTCTTCTCGTAGAGGCCGATACCGAACTGCACGCCGTCGACCTCGATCGGTTGGCCCCCTTGCGTCAGCGACACCTCGACGTCGAACGACTCACCGCTCGTGACCCCGTCCGCCCCCCAGGCGGCCCGGGTCATCGGACCGGCTGGTTGCACGTCGGCCGGCAAGACCGACGCGCACTCGCCGGAGACCGTCTGGGGGCCTACCTTCCAGGTCAGCATCACCGGCAGATCGGTTCTCGGA
>JBKOYM010000060.1:0-79789 GCA_046725375.1 Actinomycetota bacterium | reverse complement strand
CGACGAGTACGGCTATGCGGTGTGCCGGCTCGACCTGCGCGGCACCGGCTCGTCCGGTGGCGACGCGACCGACGAGTATCCGGCGCGAGAGCAAGTCGACCTGTGCGCCGTGATCGCTTGGCTCGCCGAGCAGGACTGGTGCGACGGCGCGGTCGGCATGTGGGGCACGTCGTATTCCGGATTCAACTCGCTGCAGATCGCCTGCGAGCAGCCGCCGGCCCTGAAGGCGATCGTCGCGATCTATGCCACCGACGATCGATGGACCGACGACGTGCACTGGCGTGGCGGCCAGCTCCGGCTCATCGACCTGATCGACTACTGCCACTACATGACGCCGATGAACGCGTTGCCGCCCGTGCCGCACGTGTGGGGGCCGAATTGGCGCGACGAGTGGCAGCGGCGGGTCGAGACGTACGAGCCGTGGCTGCTCACCTGGCTCGCCGAACGCACCGACGGATCGTATTGGCGACACGGCTCGGTCGCGCCGGGATACGACCGTATCCGGTGCCCGGTCATGATCGTCGCCGGCTGGGCCGACGGCTATCGCAACAACAGCTTCCGTACCGTCGAGGCGCTGCGCCGAGGCGGCGTTCCGCATCGGTTGCTCGCCGGCCCGTGGGCGCACGTGTCGGCCGAGTCGGCGCTGCCCGGCCCGCGGATCGATCTCGTCGCCGAGATGGCGGCGTGGTGGGACCGGTGGCTGCGCGGACGCGATACGGCAGTCGACGACGGGCTCTCGGCGCCGGCCGTGACGGCATTCGTACGGTCGTCGACCCGACCCGCGCCCGACCTCGACACCCACGAGGGACAGTGGGTGCGCGAGGAGTGGCCGTCGCCGCGAGTACGGCCGCACGTGCTGCGCCTCGACGGCCGCGCGCCGTACGTCGTACAGCCGGACACCGGCATCGACGCGTGGATCGACTGCGCCGGACACCTGCCCTGGGGCCAGAGCAGCGACCAGCGGTTCGACGACGCCGCATCGATGACATGGGAGTGGGACGCCGACGGCTTGGCGCTTCTTGGCCAGTCCGAGGTACGGCTGCGAATCAGTGCCGATCGGCCCGCGGCGTACGTCTCGGCGAAGCTGTGCGACGTGTTCGGCGACGGCACGTCCGCGCTGGTGTCCCGTGGCTCGCTGGATCTGGCGTTTCGTACGTCGAGGACGTCGCCGACGCCGTTGGACCCGGACCAGCCGTACGACATCACGCTGCCGCTCGACGCCTGCGCGTATTCCTTCGCTCCCGGTCAGCGGCTGCGCCTGTCGATCGCGGGCGCCGACTGGCCCAACACCGTGGCACCGCCCGAACCGGTGACGATCACGGTGCACGGCGGCCAGCTCGTTCTTCCGACCTGGACGGGGCCGTCGCCTTACGAGCCGCCCGACCTCGCACCCGGCGGCGCCGCCACCGACGACGGACCGGGCATCGTCTGGCGGATCGAGCGCGATGTGCTGCGCCGCGAGACCGCTTGTGTCGTCGACCACGGCTCGACCTACGAGGTGCCAGGCGACGGCGAGGCGACCGAGCACTACCGCGGTCGCGTCGTCGTCGACACCCGAACCTTCGAGCAGCGAGCGGACGGCGAGGTACGCTTCCGGCTGGCTTGGCCGGAGGGGACGGTCGAGACGCGGTCCCGACTGGATCTGCGGGTCGGCGCCACCGACTACGAGGTGGCGCTCGAGCTCGAGGCCGTCGAGGCGCCCGACACCGACGGCGAGCGGGTCGTCGCCCGCCGCCGCTGGGAGCAGACCCTGCCCCGGTGAAGTGAACGCCCTACCTGGGCATCACGGCTTGTCTCGCCTCGTCGGGTCGCAGGTCGACGTCGGCGAGCTTGGCGAGCGGCAGCCACATCGGGCGGTAGCGGTCGGTCACCGACGTACGGGAGGCCTCCGGCTCAGCGACCCGGAGGGTCATCCGCTGGGCAGCCGCGCGAAAGCAGTGCTCCCTGGGGCCACGATTGTCCAGCGGCAGGACCTCGCGGACGACACGTCCATCGAGGCCGGACTCCTCGCGAAGCTCACGTACGCACGCATCGGTCGCCGACTCGCCGGGCTTCATCGCGCCTCCGGGCAGCGTCGCAATATGACGAGCTCGCCGTCATCGACGACGATGGCCACAGCCCGCGCCGGCGCCACAGCATCGTACGTCGCTTCGGCGCTAGCCGGAGTCCAGGTGCTAGGTGCCGTTAGGCGTCCACCGGACAAAAGTCGCGGCGTAGTAGAACCACAGGGTCGAGCAGTGCCTCGGACGTGGTCTGATGCAGGATCGCAGCGTCACGCCGCCTCCGACCGCCGGTGATGTTTGCCCGCGTACTCGATCGGTACGCGACCGCGGTCGAGCTCGACGGCTGCCCAGTGGACGTTCGATTGTCGCCGAGATGGTCGTCGCCGCTCTTTCGTGTTCCCCCACCCGAGAACCGGCGGCGGTCGCGACTCATAACCGTGCCCGGTGGGCGTGGTCCAACGGACACCGACGCCGGCGTCGCCGTTGATAGCAGCCACGGCCCAGCCGGGAAGATCGCGCACTGGGTGGTCGGACTTGCCGAGGCCTTGCGCGTTGGCGGCGGTCGTGGGGCCTCCGTCGGCGTAGCGATCGATGTGGTCGACCTCGTAGATCGGCGTGCTCGAGTACGGCCGGCGGCTCGTGCCGTCACGGTAGACGATGAACCTGCGCAGCGCTCCGTCGAAACGGCGTCTCGTGGGGTCCATGAAGAGCAGACGCCCGTCGACGGGATCGCAGACGAGCCGGCGTGCCCAGGCCGACTCGCTGCCGGCGAGTTGCCGAGCGACGCCGGCGGGCAGGACTCCATAGTCGCCACCACGGTGGCCGAGCAACTTAGCCGGCTGATCATCGATCCCGAGCAGGCTCGTGACGGAGATGACGACGCCGACCTCGAGGTTGAGATCGGTCGCCCGGGATCTGCCGGTGATCCGCTCGACCAGCAGGTCACACATCAGTTCGTTGATCGAGCGCTCGTCTCCCTCGCTACGACGGCCGCGGGCTTCGTGGTCCAGCACCTGCCAGACAGCCACCGCCTCTTCTGCGGGCAACAGCGCAGACACGCTGCCAGTGCCATCTCCGTGCATGATCGCTCGGACCGCCTTGCGGGCTCGCGCTGCCTTGGCTCGCTTCTCCGCGGCTTCGGGATCCGTCGCGATGACCTTGCGATGGGCGGCCTTGCGAACCTCCCCTGGGGTCAAAGTGCAGGCCAGCTCGGCCAACTCGCCATCGATGGCGCGTCGCTGCTCCGACGTCAGCGGCTCAGTCGCATGGATGATGTTTTTCGCAGCCGGTTGGGAGATCTGTCCGTCGAGGCAAGCAGCCAGTAGAGCGGGGTGATCATCGGCGAGCTGCCGGGCGAACGCCAACTGGTAGTCGACAGTCGCGCGCGACACACCGCGAGCCATCGCGATCTCCACGGGTGCCCCACGCCCAGCTGTGCCCGCGCCGACGCCGGCAGCCCGGTCAGACATCCGCCGCTGGTCGACGAAGGCGACGACCTCCACATTCAACAGACCCTGCAGCATGGCGATCGCGGCGTCGAGTTCGCCGATGGCGTCGATACGCTCGGCAGGACTCCAGGTTTCGCTGGCCGCCTGAATATCGACGACCAGCGCACGTGCCCGGTCTTCGATCATGTGTACGAAGCTAGCAGGGCCCACTGACAGAACCTGCGGTCCAGAACTCGTTGTAGGCAAGTGATTTCGAGAATCCTTGGGGCTTCATCGGCGTGGGCGTTGACCGTAGCGTTGGCCGATTCGCGAGGATGGCCGTATGCCCGCACCTACGGCCGTCCGTCGCATCCCGACGCCGACGATCCCCGACGACATCGAGACGCCCGCTGCCATTGTCGACGTCGGCATCGTACGCGCCAACGTCGCGGCCATGCAGGGCACGATGAACGACGCCGGCGTACGCCTGCGGCCACATGCCAAGACCCACAAGTGCATCGAAGTCGCGCGACTCCAACTCGATGCCGGGGCCACTGGGCTCACCGTCGGCACGGTCGGCGAGGCCGAAGTCTTTGCGGACGCGGGGATCGACGACATCTTCGTCGCCTACCCTGTCTTCGCGGACACCCACCGGGGCAGGCGCATACGCGACCTCCATGACCGCGTCCGAATCGCTGTGGGCGTTGACTCCGAGGAAGGGATCGCCGCGCTGGCACGTACGATGCGCCGCTCTACCACGCCGCTTGAGGTCATGATCGAGGTCGACTGCGGAGGCCACCGTACCGGCGTCGCAGCACCCGGCGACGTGAGCCGACTCGCGAGGGCGATCGAGGACGCCGGCCTGCGGCTGCGTGGCGTCTTCACCCATGGCGGTCATGGCTATCGGGGCGGCGACCTAAGGGAGGCCGCCGCTCGCGACGAAGTCGAGTCGCTCGCAAGGGCGCGGGACGAGCTGGATACCGCCGGCTTCACAGCCGAGGTCCTCAGCGCCGGGTCGACACCGACTGCCGAACTCTCGGCACAAGCGCCCGTCACCGAGCAGCGGCCCGGCACGTACGTGTTCAATGACGCGCAGCAGGTCTTCCTCGGCGCCGTGCCGCCGACTGCGACCGCCTTCTTCGTCGCCGCCACCGTCGTGTCGACCGCCGTACCCGGTCAGGTCATCGTCGACGCCGGAGCCAAGGCCGTGTCGAGGGACGCCCACCCGGTCCTGCCGGGATTCGGCTGGCTGGCCGATCGCGGACTGCCGCTTCGCACGATGAACGACTATCACGGCTTCGTCGACATCCCTGCGGGATCAACATCGCCGCGCGTCGGGAATCGCGTCATCATCGCCCCCAATCATGTGTGTCCCACCGTCAACCTGTACGACGATCTCGTCGTGATCGAGGACGGCCAGGTCGTCGACACCTGGCGGGTTGCGGCGAGAGGTCGCAACGGATGACGGATCTCTGGCAGCTGTCGGTCGCCGGGCTGGTCGCTGCCTTCGCCAGGGGCGATGCGTCGCCAGTCGAGGCGCTGGACGCGTGCCTCGATCGAATCGGCACATGTGATCCGACGGTTGGCGCCTTCACCGCGGTCGACGACGTACGAGCCAGGGCGGCTGCTGCCGAGAAGGCCGAGCGCTACCGGCGTCGCGACGAGGTCGGACCGCTGACCGGCGTACCGATCGCGGTCAAGGAGCTGATCGAGGTGGAGGGCCTGCCGTACACCGGATGCTCCGCCACCCGCCGCGGCATGACGGGCGGGCGAGACGCCCCGGTCGTACGGTCGCTCCGCGGGGCCGGCGCTGTCGTCGTCGGCACGACCCGTACGCACGAGCTCGCCTGGGGCATCACGACGCAGCACAAGTCGCTCGGCGGCACCAGCAACCCGTGGCGGCTCGACCGGGTGCCTGGTGGATCGAGCGGCGGCTCCGCGGCGGCTGTCGCGTACGGCGGCGTGCCGATCGCGCTCGGCACCGACACCGGAGGCTCGGTCCGCATCCCGGCCAGCTTTTGCGGCGTCGTGGGCTTCAAGCCGACGTACGGTCTGCTGCCGACCGACGGGGTGTTGCCGCTGGCACCGTCGTTCGATCACGTCGGCGTACTGGCGCGAGAGGTGGGCGACGTACGCCTCGCGCTCGGGATGCCGCGCGCGGCCCAGCCCGAGTCGCCGCGCGTCGGGACCCCAAACGTCGCCGCGGCGATACCTCTCGGGTCCGCGGTCGAGGCCGCACTCGACGCCGGTCTCGAGGCGCTCGGCGGCGCCCGGCGGGTCGGGTGGCCGGACCCGGCGCAGGCGTACGCCACGTTCTCGACCGTCCAGGGCGCCGAGGCGCTGGCCGTACATCGCGACATCCTCCGTACCTGGCCGGACCGGGCCGACGACTACGGCGCCGACGTCCGGTCGCGTCTCGAACGCGCGGAGACCGTCTCGGCCGAGGACGTCGCGTCGGCCAGGCGCGCGCTGACGGAACTCCGCCGGCAGACCGAGTCGGTGTTCGAGGACGTCGACGTGGTCGTCCAGCCCACGACGGCCGCCGGCCCGTCGACCATCGCAGCGCCGACCGTCGCTGCGGTCGAGGGCCGCGACGTGCCGGTCCGCGACGTCACGATGCCGTGCACGGTCGTCCACGACATGGCAGGGCTGCCGGTCTGCTCGGTGCCGGCAGGTCTCGACGAGGACGGCATCCCCGTCGGTCTGCAGGTCGCGGCCGCACCGGGCATGGACGCGCTCGTACTCGACGTCGCCGAACGACTGCGCCAGGCGCTTCGCTCCCGGCTGCCGACGTGGCCGACGGGCCTCCCCGTCTAGCGGGAGTACGCCGACGCCACCATCGCGACGAACTGTTGCACCGCGTCCTCACTCGGAGCGAACGGACCGGGCCGGAAGTGCGGCGACGTGAGCCCGCGCTGCACCGACTCGCACGCGGACCAGTCCTGGCGGTTGGTGAGGTCCCAGAAGTCGATGGCGCCCGCCGCCTCGTCGCCGTCGGCGTCGACGAAGTACCAGGAGCACTCGATCCACGTACGATCCGGCGCCAGCGACACCAGTCGGTGCGTCATGACGAAGTCGGGATGTGCCGACACCAACAGATTCGGCCAGATCTGGATGTACTCGACGGTCCGCGGGTTGACGCCAGGGATCGGCGTGCCGGCCGCCTCTCCAGTCATCGACATCGTCGCCATGCCGTCGCGCAGGTCCATGGAGCCGCCGACCCATTGCCCCGGCAGGTCGTAGTTTTCACCGGAAGTAGGCGGCGACACCTGGCACAGCTCGGGATGGATCAGTGGACAGTGGTAGCACTCGTGGTAGTTCTCGCAGACGACCTTCCAGTTGGCCGCGATCTCGTACGTGTGGCGGGCCCGTCGGACCAGGTTCTCCGGCGCATACGGCCCGAGGATCTGCTCGACCTCGCCGAGATGCGCGTCGAACGGCGGCACATCGCCACCGGCCGGCGTCGACGGATGGCAGAACAGCCAGCCGTGCCAGGTCTCGATCGGCAGCTCGACGAGTCCGTGCTGACTCGGCTCGAAATCCTCCACCGCGCGGAAGTCCGGCGCCGCCAGCAGGGCGCCGTCGAGCGAGTACGACCACGCGTGGTAGGGGCACACGATCGACTTCCGCGTAGTCGACTGGCCGTTCGCGAGCAGCTCGTGCCCGCGATGGCGGCACGTGTTGGAGAATGCGCGCACCCCATGCTCGGACCACGTCAGCAGCACGCCGATGTCGCCTACCGCGACGGCCTGCTGGCCCACAGCTCCCGTGCAGACCTCGTCGACACGGCCAAGACACCACCAGCTGCCGGCGAAAACGTGCCGACGTTCCCACTCCCACACATCCTGCGAGGTGTACGCGTCGCTCGGCAGCATCCGCGAGCCGTCGTGCGACTTGGCCGCCTGCAATATCGCGTCCAGAACCGTCATGTCGACCTCCGCAGGTAGGGTCTGGCGCCATGGGACGCCGAAAGGTGGAAGTGCGCCGCGAAGAGATCCTCGCCGCCACGGTCGACGAGATGCAGCGCCTGGGCATGGCCAACACCCGCGCCCAAGACGTCGCACAGGCGCTCGGCGTGAGTACGGGGTTGCTCTTCTATCACTTCGACAGCAAGGACAACTTGCTCGCGGCGGCGTTGGAGTACGCGGTCGACCGTGACCTCGCGCGGTTGGATCGCGCACTGGCGCGTGGGCGTACGCCGATGGAGCGCCTGCGTCGGGTCGTCGCCGCCTACGGACCGACCGGGTCGGCGCCGGGCTGGACGCTCTGGATCGACGCCTGGTCGGTCGCCCTCCGCCATCCACCGATCGCCAACATGCTGCACACGCTCGACGACCGCTGGCAGGCGGCGCTCTGCCACGCGATCCACGACGGTGTCGAGAGCGGCGACTTCGCCTGCGCCGACCCCGGTGCCACCGCCACTCGCATCGGCGCCATGCTCGACGGGCTGTCGGTCGCCGTGGTCGTCTATCGCACGGTGAGCCGAGCGCAGCTGCGCCGGTGGATCCGCGGCACGGTCGCGGACGAGCTCGGGATCGATCCCGAGCTGCTGAGCTGACAACGTCACGAGATCACCTCTCACACCAACCAGTTCGCCGGGTGGCCGGCCTCGGTCAGCGCCGGGCGGTCCAACCGGAAACCGGAGACGTCGGAACTGCACTCGCCGGTCACCGCCAGCTCCGCGAGCAACCGGCCGAAGGTCGGCGTGAACTTGAAGCCGTGTGCCGCTCCGAGGCCGACCAGGACCGCATCGTGTCCCGGCACGGCGTCGAGCACGAAGTCTCGGTCCGGCGTCAGCGTGTAGAGACAGGTCTTCGAGCGGACCGGCGCAGCCGTGCCAGGCAGCAGCTCGTGGGCGAACCGGGTCAGCCGCTCGACGCGGTCCGGGTCCGGCTCGAAACCCCGCGAGTCGCCGGTGACGACCGCGCCACCGCAGTCCTCGGCAAGCTTGACGGTCGGCTCGCCGTAGCACGGGAAGCCGTAGTAGCAGGGGTCGTCCATCCAGATCCACAACGGCAGCTCCCCCGGCGCGAAGCGGGCCCGATCATCGACACCGAGGTACGTCACCTGCTCCAGCGTCACGGTCAGCGGGATCTCGTACTCGAGGCCGGCCAACACGTCATTGGTCCACGCGTCGGCGCACACGATCAGGCGCCGGCATCGAAGCGTCTCGCTCGCCGTCTCCACCTCGATGCCACGGCCGCCGAGATCGTGCACGGCGAGCACCGGCGACTCGTCACGCAGCCGGGCGCCGTGCGCTCGGGCCAACCCGTGTAGCAGCGCCACGGTTCGTGCGGCCGGCACGATCCCCGCATCCGGCTGGTAGAGCGCGACCGTACCGTCGGGCGGCGCCAACAGCGGCCAGCGCCGGACCACGTCGCGCCGGTCGAGTTCCGTGTACTCGATGTCGCAGTCGCTCATCGCCGTCGTGTAGTCGACCATCGAGATCGCGGCTCCGGGCGGAAACAGGTCGAGCCCGCCGGTCGTCGTGACGAGCCGCTCGCCGCTGACGTCCTCGAGATCGGCCCAGTCGGCGTACGCGTCGAGCGTCAGGCGCACGTAGTCGGACCGGTGGTAACTGTGCCGCAGGATCCGCGACGCGTCGTGCGAGGCACCTCGCTCGTGGCCGAGGGCGAACCGCTCCAGGCCGACGACCCGATGCCCGCCGCGGGCCAGCGCGTACGTGGTGGCGCTCCCCAAGGCACCGAGGCCGACGACGACGTACTCGACCTGCTCAGTCATCGATCGCCTCCACACGCGGCACGAGCCACCGTCGGATGTCGGCGCTCCAGTCCTCCATCGGCGCGAACCAGCCCTGCCGATAGGCCCGCGAGCTCATGCCGCGCTGCACCGACTCGCAGACGGCCCAGTCCTGCCGGTTGACCAGGTCCCACAGCTCGCCCGCGTCATCGGGATCGAAATCGGCGCGGGCCACGTCGTCGGGCGCGAAGAGCAGCTCGCAGGTCACGCGGGTGCGGTCGACCGCCGTCGGCCACAGAGTCAGCGCCGCCACGTGATCGGCCGAGCACGACAGCAGCAGGTTGGGATAGATCAGCTCGCCCTTGTGCCGGCTGCGCTCGTTGTCGTCGAGGTCCGGAAACGGCGTCCGCGTGGTCGTGCCGGTCATCGTGAACGTCCACGCGTCCTCCCGATGCGGCACGCCGGCGTCCCAGTCGAGACTGGCGCCACCGCTGCCGAACGCCGGGACGAGGCGCGTCAGCTCCGGATGCACGGGGCCGCAGTGATAGCACTCGTTGAAGTTCTCCAAGAGCACCTTGTAGTTCGCCGCGACCTCGTAGTCGAACCGCCGGCCCACGACGAGCGACTCCAGCGGATAGCGCGCCAGTCTGGCGGCGAAGTCAGCGAGATCGGTCGCCAGATCCGACGCCTCCGCCGGGGTGAGGTGGACGAAGCAGAAACCACGCCAGTCGGCCACGGCCACCGGCGACAGCGCGAACGCATCGGGGTCGAAGTCGTCGACGCCCTCGGTGTGCGGTGCGCGCAGCAGCCGGCCCGACAGGTCGTACGTCCACGAGTGGTACGGGCAGCGCAGCGCCTGCGCCGGTCGACATTCGGGCTGGCCGTCGACCACTGGCACGATCTGGGAGCCACGGTGCCGACAGACGTTGTACGCCGCGTGCAGCATCCGGTCGGCGTCGCTGGTCAGCAGGATCGACTCGCCCGCCACGTCAACGACGGCGAGCCGACCGGGCTCGGCCAGGCCCAGCTCATCGATCCGCCCGACGCAGAGCCAGGAGCCGTACAGCACCGCCTCGCGCTCCCGCCGCCAGTGCGCGTCGTCCACGTACCAGTGCTTCGGCAACGCCGCCTGGAGCGCGTTGGGAGCCGCTCCGGCGCCGGCCGGCCGTCCGGTCGTCATCGCTGCCTCCGCTCTCCCGATCCGCCAGGTTATTGACTCGCGAGTCAGTAGCCAAGCCTGCCATGGAGGCTGGCGCGAACGGAAGCCCGGCCGATACGGGTTCCTATCCGGAGGGCTTCGACAGCCAGCAGGCGGCGGCCTGATCTCGGGTTGTGTCGAGCACCGGCATCGGCTTGCTACTGCAGACGTCGGCGATGCCGGCGGCCTCGGCCCGCCCGTCGGACAGCGCCGGACAGCGCGGATGGAAGCGGCAGCCACTGGGGATGCGCGTGGGGTCGGGCGTCTCGCCGGTGAGCACGATGGGCTCGATCTCCTCCATCTCGGGGACGACCGACAGCAGCGCCTGCGTGTACGGGTGTTGCGGATCGGATAGCACATGCTCGGCCGGGCCGTACTCGACGAGGCGACCGAGGTACATCACGGCGATCCGGTCGGCGATGTTCCACGCGAGTCCGAGGTCGTGTGTGACGACGAGCACCGTGAGGCCGAGCTCGTCTCGCAGCCGCAGCAGCAGCGCCAGGATCTCGCCGCGGACAGACGCATCGAGGCTCGACACCGGCTCGTCGGCGATCAGCACCTCCGGCTCGAGGGCCAACGCACCGGCTATCACGACGCGCTGGCGCTGCCCGCCGGACAGCTCGTGCGGATAGCGCAGGAAGAAGCTTTCGGGCGGACGCAGCCCCGATCGGGTGAGCGCGCGAGCGACGAGGTCGATCTCGTTCGAACCGTCGGCCACTGCCACCATCCGGTGGATCCGGATCCCCTCGGCGACCGACTCGTACACGGTCTGTCGCGGATTGAGCGATCCGGTCGGATCCTGCAGGACCAGTTGCACCCGACGCCGGTACGCGCGGAGCCGACGGACCGTGGTGGGCAGCGGTCTGCCGTCGAACTCGATGGTGCCCGCGCTCGGCCGCTCGAGTCCGAGCATCGTACGTGCCAAGGTCGTCTTGCCGGAGCCGGATTCGCCGACGAGCGCGACGATCTCCCGCGCCCCGATGTCGAGGTCGACGCTGTCTACCGCCCGTGCGACGGCGCCGCCGCGCAGATTGAACCCGACGGCGAGGTCGCGGATGCGCAGCAGTGGGTCGCTCATGGCCGCAGCGCCCCCTCTCTCACGAGAACACAGGCGACCGGGCGGCCCGGTCCAGCCAGCCGAACCGGCGGATCGTGCTCAGAGCAGTCCTCGCGAGCCACCGGGCAGCGCGGGTGAAACGTGCAGCCGGACGGCAGCATCTGCGGATCCGGCGGGTCGCCCGGAAGCCCGGATGGCGCGTAGCGAGCGGAGCGGTCGCCGACCCGGGGAAACGCGTCCGACAAGGCCTTGGCGTACGGATGCAGCGGGTGCTCGAACACGTCGCTGGCCGGACCTTCCTCGACGATCCGCCCGGCGTACATGACCGCCACCCGCGTACAGGTCGAGCCGAGCACCGAGAGATCGTGGCTGATCATCAGCAGGCCGAGGCTGAGCTCGCCCACGAGGCCGGTCAACACATCCAGCACCTGCGCCTGCACCATGACGTCGAGTGCCGTCGTCGGCTCGTCGGCGACGATGAGCTGGGGTCGACAGGCCAGCGCCATCGCGATCATCACCCGCTGTTTTTGACCGCCCGACATCTGATGGGGATAGGCGCGGGCGCGCGCGGCCGGTAGGCCGACCTGCTCCAGCAACTCGCCGACCCGGCCCTTGACCGTGCCCCGGGCGGACGGGTCGTGCAGCAGGATCGGCTCGGCGATCTGGTCGCCCACGCGCTGGACGGGGTTGAGTGAGTGCAGAGAGCCCTGGAAGACCATCGCGGCCTCGCCCCACCGAAGTGCCCGGAGGTCGCGCCAGCCGAGCGTCTGCACTTCCTTGCCACCCACGCGAACGCTCCCCCGGATCGTCGCGTTGGCCGGCTGCAGTCGAAGGATCGTGCTCGCCACACTTGTCTTGCCGCAGCCGGACTCGCCTGCGAGGCCGACGCTCTCGCCCGCGAGAACCTTTAGGTCGACTCCGCGTACCGCAGGGATCTCGCCGCTGGCCGTACGGTAGACGACCTCGAGGTTTTCGATCTCCAACAGCTCATTCATGCGCGCTCCCGGAGCCGCGGGTTGTAGACCTCTTCGAGTGCCTGACCGATCAGGGTGAACCCCAGCACCACAAGGATGACGCAGATGCCGGGTGGCAGGAAGAACCACCAAGCCCCGGTCGTGATTGCCCCGGCGCTGAACGCCTGGTCGAGCATCGATCCCCAGGACTCCTGAAGCGGATCACCCAGACCGAGGAACGCCAGTGTGGTCTCGCTGAGGATCGCGATCGCCACCGTCAGGGTCGTATTCGCGAAGACCATCGGCATCACGTTCGGCAGGACGTGCCGAGTCATCTGCCGCCAGTCCCCCGCTCCGAGGGCCCGAGCGCGTTCGAGGTACGGCCGAGCCTCGATCGAGAGGGTCTGGGCCCGGATCAGCAGCGCCGTGCCGGGCCAACTGGTGATGCCGATGACGAACGTGATGTTCAGCAGGGACGGACCGAGCAGGGTGGACAAGACGATCGCGAGCGGCAGGAAGGGCACAACGAGGAACCACTCGGTGATCCGGAACAGCGCCGACCCGAAGAAGTTGCGGTAGTGACCGGACGCCAGGCCGATCAGCGTGCCGAGCAGCATCGAGATCGCAGTCGCCAGCAGCCCGACCGTTAGCGACACACGCGACCCCCAGATGAGCATGGTCAGCACCGATCGACCGTTGGTGTCGGTGCCGAGCGGGTAGTCCCACGACGGCCCTTCGAGGAGGCCGCCAGTCGCCTGGGTGACCTCCAGGCCGGACTCGTCCGCCAGAAGCGGTGCGCATAGGGCCATCAGCCCGAAGAATACGAGGATCCCGAGGCCCAGCAGACCCGACCGATGGCGGCGGAACTGTAACCAGGTGCGCGCCGCGGACCGCCGCCGCCGCTGCCAGGTGACCTGTCGTGACGTCAGGGTGGAGGTGCTCATGGCGTCCCGCCCGTCACGCCCGGACCCGCGGATCGAGCCAGCTGTACAGCAGGTTGGCCACCAGGTTGGCCAGGATCACCGCCGCCGAGAAGAACAAGAACGCCCCTTGCAGCACCGGATAATCCGGCACGTCCAGCGCCTCGGTTGTTAGCAGCCCGAGTCCGGGGATCGAGTACACGGTCTCGACCGTGATCGCTCCCCCCACGACGAAGCCGAGGTTGAGCACGACGAGCGTCGTCGTCGGCAGCAGCGCGTTGCGCGCCGCGTGCCGCCGACGGACATACACATCCCGCAGCCCCTTGGCCCGGGCCGTCGTGATGTAGTCCTCGCCCATCTCGTCGAGCAGAGAACTGCGCATGATGAGGGAGTACTCGGCGAGATAGGCGAGAGTCAGTGTGATGACCGGCAGGGTCAGGTGCCATGCGGTGTCGAACACCCCGGCGATGGAGGATGGGTCCACATCGGTCGAATGCAGTCCGCCAGTCGGAAACATGTTCGGGATCGGGCCGGCGCCGACTGCGAACACCGCCAGAAAGACGAGACCAAGCCACCACTCCGGCATCGACCACAGCGTCAGCGACACACCAGTCGACATGTGGTCCACCGGCTTCCCGTGGTTCCATGCCGACACCATGCCGATATAGACGCCGATAACGGTCGCGAGGATCACCGACGTCCCGACGAGCAGCAGCGTCGGCCAGAGCCGGTCGAGCACGATCTCGAAGACCGGCTGGCGATAGCGAAACGACAGGCCGAACTCGCCGGTGAAGGTGTTTTGCAGGTAGGTCAGGAACTGCTGTGGCAGCGACTCCTCCAGGCCGAGCGTACGGGTGAGCTCCGCCACCTGCTCGTCGCTTACCAGGCGGTTGCGGGCCAGCGTACGAACCGGGTCAGCCGGGATCACTCGGAACAGAAAGAAGTTGAAAACGACAACGAACAACAAGGCTCCGATCGAACCGAGCAGCTTTGAGCCGATGTAGCGCCACTGCCCGGTCCCCCGTTTCCTCGGACGACTCGGCTCAATCTCGGCCTCGGCGACCAGGATGCTCGTCTGGGCTGTCATGCCCGCTTGTCCGCGGTGGACCGGCGGTACAGCACGACCCCCGCCACGCTCGCCCCCGCGACGAGGACCGCGACACCGCCGCCGACGAGGGCGCCGACGTCGAGGCCGCCATCATCAGACGAGGTGGTCTCGTCCGCCGACTCGCTCTGGCCGCACTCGGTTGTCGGATACATCTCGAGGTAGCTGCGCACGCCGTACTGGATGATCAGGACGCCGCCCGGGTCGGGTTGTGGCACGAATCCCTCGAAGCGATCGCACCGGTACGCCTCGTTGATGCCGCTGTACGCAGTGACCAGGTACGGCGCGTCGCGGTACAGGATCTCCTGCATCTGCTGGACCATCTGGGCCCGCTCCGCCTCGTCGGTCTCGCGCTGCTGCGCCTGGTAGAGCCGGTCGTACTCCTTGTTGCAGTACCACGAGTCCGACCAGCTGCCGCGCTGGCCACACGTCATGTAGCTGAGCATCGAGTTCGGATCCGGCTCGACGTACCAGCCCCACTGGAAGGCGTCGAACTCCCCGTCCAGGATGACGTTGGTGAGCTTGCCGCTCTCCATAGCGGTGACCTCACTCTCGATGCCGAGGTCAGCCAGCCACTCCTTGAAGTATTTCATCGTGTTCAACGAAGCGTCGTAGTCCGAATCAGTGCGGGCAAGCAACCGCAGGGGCTCGATCGGCGAACCGTCCGGCATCGTGCGCTGACCGTCGTCGCCCATGGTGTAGCCCGCCTCGTCGAGCAGCTCGGCAGCCCGGTCCGGGTCGTAACTCCAGGCCAGGTCCTCGGGCGCGTCGTAGTGGTAGCTGTCATAGGCGGGCGGGATGATCGTGTCGCCCGGATCGCCGGTGCCTTGGTACACCCGCTCGATGAGTAGTTCACGGTCGATCGCGAACCCGAGCGCATAGCGGAACGCCGGATCCATCACCGCCGGGTTGGGATCGCCGATCAGGTCGCCGGTCTCGAGGTCCACCGACCCGGTGTTGAAGGCGATCTCGTCGAAGCTCGGCGAGTCCCCCTCGACGGTCTTGATGCCGTCCTCACCTTCGAGCGCCTGCATCTGCAGCGGGGAGATGCCCTCGGCGAAGTCGATCTCGCCGGTCTTCAGCGCCTGCACCATCGGATCCTCAGCCTTGTAGACGGTGTAGACGATCTCGTCGATGTTCGGCTGGGTGCCCCAGTAGTCCGGATTGACCTCGAACCGGTAGGTCGGCCCGCCCGCGGTGCCTTCGACGAGTCGGAACGGTCCGCTGCCGACGACGTCGTCCTCGTTGTCGTAGCTCTTGACCTCCTCCTCGCTGATGTCCGACCAGATGTGCTCCGGCAGGATCGGCATCGGCAGCAACGGGAGCACGGCATTGGGCTGTGACAACTCCAGCACGACCGTCGTCGGGTCTGGCGCGGTGATCTTCTCGACCGACCCCAGATAGCTGCCCCACGTCGATGACTCCGGGCCGCCGTCCAAGATCCGGTTCAGCGTGAACGCCACGTCGTCCGCGGTGAGCTTCTCGCCGTCGGACCATTTCACGTCGTCGCGGATCGTGAACGTCCAGGTCAATCCGTCCGACGACGTCTCCCAGTCGCTGGCCAGTCCCGGCTGCGGCGACATGTCCTTTTGCGAGTACGTAATCAGCGAGTCGTACATCAACGCCCACATCTCGAACGACTCGGCCTCGATGCCGAGGAACGGGCTGAACGAGTCGACCTCGTTGCCGAGCCCAACCGTGAAGGTGACGGGCTCATCCGCCGAGGCGGAGTGCGGTGCCGCGATGCCTACGGCTGAGATCGCCAAGCCGACCATGCCAGCGGCGACTCCTGCGACCGCTTTCTTCATCTGACCCGATACCACTGGGATCACCGCCTTGACGGGGTAGGTTCACGCTCGTGACAGCCCATGACGGACTCCCTCAGCCCCCTCGGCAATCCGCCACCCACCGCCTGCACGGCGTCGATCGATTCGACCCGTACGCCGGCCTGCGTGACGTTGGTAGTGATCCGGTCCGGGCACATTTGGCGGCCGAGCGTGCCTTCTACGACGGCTCGACACGACATTTGCACCCCTTGACCCAGACCCTCGTAGCCGAGATGTCCTCGCGAGTTCCACCTACTGACTCGTCGGTCAGTTGGCCGTACTTCAGGTACACCTACTACAACCGCACTCCAGAGGGAAGGGAATTCGCGCATCTGTTACGCGATCCCCGTCGAAATTTGCCGTTTGAGCGACCGAATCCGCGCGTTGCGTCGCCAAATCCAGCGGATCTCGTAGATTCAGGCGATCTGCTCCTCGACCTCAACGAGCTCGCCGGGGCGTCCTCGTACGTCGACCTCGGGTTGACCCGGATCAGCCCGGACGAGCGGCTGCTGGCGTACTCCGTCGACATGAGCGGGGACGAGGTCTTCGAGCTCCGGTTCAAGGACCTCGACGCCGGCCGGGACCTGCCAGACCGGGTTCCGCGGTCCTACTACGGCGGGGCGTGGAGTGCGGACGGACGGCACTTCTTCTACACCGTCCACGACGACGCCTACCGGCCGTGGCAGGTCTGGCGACACCAGCTGGGCACGCCGGTCGAGTCGGACGTCCTCGTCCTCGATGAGCCGGACCCGCAGTACGAGGTCAACGTCCGAGCCTGCCGGTCGGGCGGATTGATCGTGCTCTGGACGGCCAACCGCAACACGTCCGAGGTGTGGCTGGTCGACGCCGAACGGCCGACCGAGCCGGCACGCTGCGTCGAGCCCCGTCGGCCGGGCGTCGAATACCACGTCGAGCACGGCAGGCTCGACGGCGACGACGTGCTGCTGATTGTGACCAACGATGGGGCGCCGGAGTTTCGGCTGCTGCGGGCGTCGCTCGACTCCCCCGACCGCGACTCTTGGACCGAGCTGCTGCCGTACGACGCGGCCGAGCGCATTCATCGGGTCGACGCGTTCGCCGGGCATCTCGTGCTCTCGCTGCGTCGGGACGGTCAGCCGATGCTCCGTGCCCATCGCCTCGACCGGCTCGACCAGGCCGTCGACATCACCAGCTCGGTGCCGACCGGGTCGATCTCGCTCAGCCGCAACCTGCTCTTCGACACCGACGAGATAGCTGTCGTCGAGGAGTCCTACAGCGAACCGCCGGCGTGGTATGCGGTCGACCTCGACAGCGGCGCCAGGCGCTTGCTGCATCGGCGCGAGGTGCCGGCGTACGACGCGTCGAGCTACGTCAGCGAGGCGATCACCGCGTCGGCTCCCGACGGTGCCACGATCCCCGTCACCGTCGTCCGGCATCGCGACACGCCCCTCGACGGCACCGCGCCGTGCCTGATGTGGGGCTACGGCGCGTACGAGTCGTGCGACGACCCGCTGTACGACGTGGCCCTGCCGAGCCTCCTCGACCGCGGCGTCGTCTTCGTCCAGTCGCATCCGCGCGGTGGCGGCGAAAACGGCCGGCGGTGGTGGCTCGACGGCATGCTGTCGCGCAAGCAGAACACGTTCTCCGACCACATCGCGGTGGCCGACGCGATCGCGGGGCGGCTCGTCGACCCGGATCGGATCGCGACCCGTGGGCTGTCGGCCGGCGGGCTGCTCCAGGGCGTTGCGTTCACCCAGCGACCGGACCGATGGTGCGGCGTCGTCGCCGAGGTGCCGTTCGTCGACGTCGTCACCACCATGCTCGACCCCTCGATTCCGCTCACGGCGAACGAATGGGACGAGTGGGGCGATCCGCGTCGTCCCGACGACTTCGCCTGGATGCTGGCGTACTCCCCCTACGACAACCCGCCGCCGGCAGGCGGGCGACCAGACCTCCTCGTGACCGGGGCGGTGCACGACGCGCGCGTGATGGTGTGGGAGCCGGCGAAGTGGGTGGCCCGGCTGCGCGAGACCGATCCGGCGTGGGCCAGCCGGTGCCTGTTCCGTTGCGAGACCGGCGCCGGCGCGCACGCCGGGCCGGCCGGACGCTACGCGCAGCTCGGATACGAGGCGGAGGTGTACGCCTGGCTGCTCGACCGATTCGGTCTGGCGGACTGAACTTTGGGCTGTGGAAAACCGCCGCTCCGCCGAATCGCGGACCTAGGTTTCCGGGCGACCTGTCTGTTGACCAAGGAGTCCGGCCATGCGCCTACCCACCTGGCGACGCTCTCTCGTCGCCGCTGCCATCGCCGCCGCCCCGATGCTCATGGCACCGGCGGCGGCCGCACCCGACGGTTCCCGGACCATCGTCACCAAGACGGTGACCGATGGCGACGACACCGGCGGGCCGCTCGACATCGTTCGTGTCCGGCATCGCGTGGTGATCCACGGCAGCCACGCCCGGCTCGCCTACACCGTCCGCGTCCAAGGGCCCTACGACAACGCCGACCTGTCCTGGCGGCATCGGCACTTCATCATCGACCTCGACACCGATGGCGACCGGGGCGCCGAGCTCAACGTGCGGGTCTACGGCCGCGACGGCAGGCTCCGGGCCGATCTGATCTCCAACGCCACTCGTGAGGTGGTCGCCCATCTCGCCGTCGTCCGGCGTGACGAACGTACGGTCCGGGTGGTCGGGCCTCGTCGGCTGCTCGGCGCCCGCAAGATCTTCTGGACCAGCAACTTCCATCGCACCGGCATCCCCGCGTGCGGCTGGGACGAGGGCTACCCGATCACCTGCCAGGACACCGCGCCCGATCGCGGCTGGATCCGCCTCGACCCGATCGCCTGGCCGGACCCGGCCGCCGACTGAAGGCATGTCTGTCGGCGCCGGATCGCACAATGGCGGGGTGACCATTCAGTCGGAAGCCGCCGGCGACCGAGTACGGCTCGGCGACGTCGTGGACACCTCGGCGGCCGTGGGCTCGACCCGATCGCGACTCGCCAAGCGGGCCGCGATCGCTGAGCTCCTCCGCCATTGCCACGCCGACGACGTCGCCACCGTCGTGTCCTACCTTTCCGGCTCCTTGCGGCAGCGCCGGCCTGGCGTCGGATGGGCGATGCTGCGCGACCTGCCCGAGGCGGCATCGACTCACTCTCTGACGGTGGCCGAGGTCGACGCGACGTTCGAGGCGCTCAGCGGACTGTCGGGGGCCGGCAGCCAGGACCGCCGACGCCAATTGCTGGCCGATCTGTTCGGTCGGGCCACTCCGTCCGAGCAGGAGTTCGTCGCTCGGCTCGTCGCCGGTGAGCTGCGCCAGGGTGCGCTCGACGGCGTGATGATGGACGCGGTGGCCGAGGCGTTCGACGTCTCCCCATCCCTCGTACGCCGCGCCTCGATGCTGCTCGGGTCGACGGCGGCCGCGACTCAGATCGCGGCGGCCAAGGGCGAACCGGGTCTCCGCGAGGTCGGCCTGATCGTGGGCCAGCCGATCCGGCCAATGCTCGCTGCGACGAGCAATGACGTCACGGCCGCTCTCGACAAGGTTGCCGGCGAGGCGATCATCGACCGCAAGCTCGACGGCATTCGGATCCAAGTACATCGCGACGGCGACCGCGTCGGCGTATACACCCGGAGTCTCGAGGACATCACGTCGCGGCTGCCCGAGACGGTCGAGGTCGTCCGTTCGCTGCCGTCCGAGCGGCTCATCCTCGATGGTGAAGCCCTCGTGCTCGACGATGACGAGCGGCCGCAGCCCTTCCAGATCACGGCCGCGCGCACCGCGAGTCGGGTCGACGTCGACGCACTCGTGGCCAGCGCGCCGGTGTCGACCTACTTCTTCGACCTGCTCCATCGTGACGGGGTCGACTATCTCGATCGGCCGCTCACCGAGCGCCTCGAGGCATTGCGCGACGCCGTGCCCGAGGCCCACCGGGTGCCTGGCGTGCGGACGACCGACCCAGCCGAGGCTGAGCTCTTCTTCACCGAGTCGATCGCCGCCGGCCACGAGGGAATCATCGTCAAGGCGCTCGACCTCCCCTACGAGGCGGGTCGGCGCGGCTCCGGCTGGGTCAAGGTCAAGCCCCGACACACCCTCGACCTCGTCATCCTCGCCGCCGAATGGGGGCACGGTCGCCGCCAGGGGTGGCTGTCCAACCTGCACCTCGGCGCCCGCGGTCCCGACGAGGAGTTCGTCATGCTGGGCAAGACGTTCAAGGGCCTCACCGACGAGCTGCTGACCTGGCAGACCGAGCAGCTCCTCGCTCGCGAGGTCCGTCACACGCAGGGCACTGTCTACGTTCGGCCGGAGCTCGTCGTCGAGATCGCGTTCGACGGCGTACAGATCTCGACCCGCTATCCCGGCGGAGTGACGCTGCGATTCGCCCGCGTGCTGCGCTACCGCGACGACAAGAGCCCGAGCGAGGTCGATTCGCTCGCCACCGTACGGACAATCGGCGGCCTCGAGTCAGAGGCTTAACATGACCGGGTGCCAACAGCGGATGAACGCCCCGATAACGGCGCCGATCGGCCGATCCGACCCGGCACGGCCGCCCGGCGCCGGGAGCGTTCGGCGGAGATCCTGGCCGCGACGCGATCCCTCTTCGACGCGCGAGGCGTTCGGGATGGGCGCATCGAAGACATCGCCAAGGCCGTCGGCATCAACCGCGCGATCATCTACCGCCACTTCTCCGGCAAGGAGGAGCTGTTCGCTCTCACGCTGGTCGGCTACCTCGAGGAGCTGGTCGAGGAGCTGAGGGACGCCGACGCCCACGAAGCATCTCCCACTGAGCGACTTCGAAGCATCAGTACGGCGTTTCTCGACTTCGGCGAGCGCTATCCCGCGTTCGTCGACTGCGCGCTCAGCCTGCTACGTCGCCCCGGCGACGAGCTGATGCACGAGGTCAACGAGGGGGCGATGCTTCAGCTCGGCCGTAGCCTGGCCCGCTGCCTCCACGTGCTCGTTGTCGCGATCGAGGCCGGAGTCGAGACCGGAGAGTTTCATGTCGACAACCCGGACCTGTTGGCCAACGTGCTCTACACCCAGGCTCTCGGTGGTCTGCAACTCGCTCGGTTACGCCTCCTCGTCCGCGAGTCCGATCCCGACGTACCCGCGGTCGCCACGCTCTCGGCCGACGAGGTCAAGCGCTACCTCGTGGCAGCTGGCATCGCCGTCGCCACCCGCGGCACGCCGTAGCCGCCGACGGATCTTGAGGGCTTTGGGCAGCCAGGCCTATCGCAAGCCCTCAAGATCCGGCCCCGCTCGGTTCTAGCGCTCCAGGATCGCCGTGACGCCTTGGCCGACGGCGGCGCAGATCGAGATGACGCCCCGGCCGGAGCCCTTCTCGCCAAGCAGCTTGGCCAGGATCGCGACGATCCGGCCGCCGGTCGCGGCGAACGGATGTCCGGCCGCCAGCGACGAGCCGACCACGTTGAGCCTTGCCCGATCGATAGACCCCAGCGGCTCCTCGAGACCGAACCGCTCGGCGCAAAAGATCGGGTCCTCCCACGCCTTGAGGGTCGCGAACACCTGCGAGGCGAACGCCTCGTGCATCTCGACGAAGTCGAAGTCGCCGAAGCGAGCCCGGCGCGAGCGAGCATCGGCGGCATCGCATACGCCGGCGCCATGAGGAGTCCCTCGCCGCCGTAGACGTAGTCGACCGCGGCCGTCTCGTAGTCAGTCAGGTACGCCAGCGGCTCCCAGCATCGCCTTCGGCGTCACGAGCACCCGCGACGCGACGCCCCATCGCGTCGGCACCGTGACCCGCACCTCCTGAGAGGACCCATCTTGCAAAACACGCAGCGTGTCCTCGTGATATGGGTCCTCTCAGCGGGTGCGTAGGGTCGGGGCATGCGGATCTTGATCATTGGCGGCACTCGATTCGTCGGGCGGCACATCGCCGAGGCGGCCCTGGCTGCCGGACACGACCTGACCCTGCTGCATCGCGGCCAGTCCAATCCTGACTCACTCGCCGGCGCCGAGCACCTTCTCGCCGACCGTGACGGCGACCTTTCGGTTCTCGACGGCCGGAGCTTCGACGCGACCGTCGACGTCTGCGCCTACTGGCCGCGCCAAGTGCGGTCGGTGGCCGGCGCCCTCGGCGATCGCGGCGGGCAGCACGTGTACATCTCGTCGGTCTCCGCGTACGCCGACACCGATCTGCCCGGGGGCGACGAGTCGATCCCGCTGGCGACGCTCGACACCGACGCCGCCGCCGATCCGGACAACGCCGAGATGACGGACACCACGTACGGACCGCTGAAGGCGCTCTGCGAGCAGGCCGCCGTCGATGCGTACGGAGCCGACCGCGTCACCATCGTGCGGCCGAGCTACGTCGTCGGTCCGTACGACCCGACCGGCCGGTTCACCTGGTGGGTCGACCGCCTGGCCCGTGGCGGCTCGGTCTTGTGCCCCGGGCCGGCCGACTCGCCGATGCAGCTGATCGACGGCCGCGACCAGGGCGCCTGGGTCGTGGGCCTCATCGAGTCGGGCACGACCGGCGCATTCCACAGCTGCTCGCCGGAGCCGCCGTGGTCGTTCTCCGACATGCTCGGCGCGATCGCGCAAGCCCTAGACGCCGACCTCGAACCCGTGTGGATCGACGGCAAGGCGCTGCGAGCCGAGGGGGTCGACGGCGCCGACCTGCCGATGTGGTCGGAGGGAGCCGACGAGATGGTGCTCGCGCTCGACCCGTCGGCGGCGATCCGGACCGGACTGACGGCGCGCCCGTTCGCCGAGACGATCCGCGACACCGCGCAATGGATGGCGTCGACGCCCTGGCGACGCGAGGGAGTCGGCCTCGACCCCGAGCGTGAGGACGACCTGCGTACTCGGCTCGGTTAGCCCGTGACAAATAGATAGCGGATACCTATTCTTGCTATCTATGCGTGAAGTCTTCATGGCATTGCTCGCCGGAGGCCGCGGCCACGGCTACGAGCTGAAGCAGGCGCTGGACCAAGAGTTCGGTGCACTCCTTCCCGCGCTCAACAGTGGGCAGATCTATTCCACGCTCGCCCGGTTGGAGCGGGACGGCCTCGTCGACGGCGAGAGCGTGGCCGACGACAACCGCGGCAAAAAGGTCTACCGGCTGACCGACCGCGGACGGGAGGTACTGCAGGCTTGGGTCGGCGAGCCGGTGCCCGGTTCGCGACTCAAGGACGAGTTTTTCATCAAGTTCGTCGTCGCCACGTCTGTTGGCCTCGCCAGCCCGTTGACCATGATCGAGCAGCAGCGCGGCGAGTACCTCCAGTCATTGCGTGACCTCGACGCCCGCCTGACCGCGAACGGTCATTCGCCGACGGCCGAGCTGATGGTCGAAGGCGCCGTGCTCCACCTCAAGGCCGACCTCGATTGGCTAGACTTGATCGAACGGCGGCTGGTCACGGCCGGGAGAGCGTCATGACCGCGCTCGTCGAGGCCCGCGAGCTGGTCAAGGCCTACGACACCGGCGGCCCGCCGGTGGTGGCTCTTGATGGCGTCGACCTGACGGTACGCCGGGGCGAGTTCGTCGCGGTCATGGGGCCGAGCGGCTGCGGAAAGTCGACCCTGCTCAACCTCGTGGCCGGGCTTGACCGCCCGTCGGCCGGGGAGGTTTGGTTCGACGGCAAACGGATCGATCGGCTGAGCGAGGCCGCGCTTGCAAAGCTTCGTCGCCGGCGGGTCGGCTTCATCTTTCAGTTGTTCAACCTGCTGCCCACACTGTCGGCGGAGGCGAACGTGGAGCTTCCGTTGCTGCTGGCGGGCGTGTCCCGCGGTAGGGCGCGACGCGATTCCAGCCGACTGCTGGAGGACCTCGGGATCGGCGACAAGGGCAAGACCGCGCCGTCGCGGCTCTCCGGTGGGCAGCAGCAGCGTGTCGCCCTCGCCCGGGCGCTGGCGAACCAGCCCGACCTCGTGGTCGGCGACGAGCCGACGGGCAGCCTCGACTCGGGCTCCGCGCGGGACGTGTTGGGTCTGCTGCGGGCAGCCCATGCGCGAGGGCAGACCTTGCTCCTGGCCACCCACGACGCGCGGGTGGCCGCCGCGGCCGACCGGGTGGTCGCATTGCGCGACGGCCGCGTCCGCGACGATCGCACGCTCGGCGAGGCGCGCCGGGTGACCTTGCCATTCGACCCAGAGCCCCTGTGATGACCGCGACTCTCGTCAGGTTGGCGTTCTCGGGCATCCGGAGCCGGCTGCTGGCCAGTGGCCTGACGGTGTTACTCGCCGCGACGGCCGCGACCACGGTCGTGCTCGCTCTCGAGGTGGGCCAGACCGGCCGCGACCCGTGGGACCGGACCTTCGCAGCCGCTCACGGCGCGCACGTCCTCGTCAATGTGCCGACCGAGGAGGTGGCCCGGGCCTTGCAGTCCCGCCCGGGAGTCGTCGAGGCTGGGGCGCCCGTGCCCGAGACCACGGTGGAGATGCGGACCGGCGACGGTCCGGAACCGGTGCGGCTCTCCGGCCTCTCCGGGCGACCCCGGGTCAACGCTCCTGTACGCACCGCTGGCACCGCCGTGCCTGGCGACGGCATCGTGCTCGAGCGCAGTCTGGCGTCTGCTCTCGGCCTCGGCGTGGGTGATCGGCTGACGTTCGCCGGGGCCGACGGCGACGTCGAGCTCCGCGTAGTCGGGACGGCGGTCCTGCCCAGCGTGGCCCGATACCCTCGCTCCAATCCGGGCGTGGCCTGGGTCAGCCGACCGACCTTCGACGGGCTGCAGCCGCGCGAGGACGACTGGCGTTGGACCGAGGCCCTGCGGCTCACCGGCCCCGCCGCCGCGCCGACGGTGGCCGGCTCGATCCTGGCCCATGCGCCGCCCGGGAGTGTCAGCGCCCAGACCTGGCAGGAGCAGCGGTCGCAAGCACTCATGGACGCGCAGCCGTTGCAACTGATCCTGGCCATGTACACCGTGGTGCTACTCGCCGTCGTCTTCGCCGTGGTCGCGATCCTGGTCGGCGCCCGCGCGCTCGAGCAACATCGCCAGATCGGGTTGCTCAAGGCGGTCGGGCTGACACCTCGTCAGGTGAGCCTGGTCTTCGTGATCGAGTCGGCGGTGCTGGGATTCGTTGCAGCGGTCCTCGGGTTCGCGGCGGGCGCACTGCTCGCGCCACCGCTGGCCGGCGCGTCGTCACAGACCATGCTCGGATCGCCGACCGTGGCCGCGAACCCGGCGCATCTGGTGGTGGCGGCGGTTCCGGTGGTGGTCGTGTTGGTGCTCGGTGCTTGGCTGGCGACCCGGCGCGGTACCCGGTTCTCTGTCCTGCATGCCCTCGATTCCGGTCGGTCCGCGCCCCCGAACACGTCGCTGATCGTCCGGCTCCTGTCGACCCTTCCCGTAGGTGTCCCGCTGGCCGTCGGCGCCCGCACTCTGCTCGCCGGTCGGGCCAGGGTGCTGCTGCTTGCCGGTGCGATCTCGCTGACGGGCGCGGCATTCGTGTTCGCGCTGTCCATGCAGGCCTCGCTCGACGCCCAGCCGGCAGGACAGGTGAGCGACGTGCCGACGGAGCTGCCCGTACTCATCTACACGCTCGACGGCGTACTGACGCTGATCGCCATCGCATCGCTCCTAGCCATCGCGATGCTCGCGCTGCGCGAACGGCTTCGCGACTTCGGTGTGCTCAAAGCCGTCGGCCTGACCCCACGCCAGGTCGCCTCCACCCTGGTCTCCCCGTACGCCCTCCTAGCGCTGGTCGCGAGCGTGCTGTCCATCCCGGTCGGCATTGTCTTGTACATCGCGGTCTACCGCGCTGCCGGAGGGGACGACGATCCCACGATCGCACCGTGGCCTTGGCTGGCGCTGGTCCCGGTAGCGGCCGTCCTCCTAGTCGCCGCCGCCACAACCATGCCGGCCCGGATCGCCACCCGCGCCCCAGTGGTCGACATCCTACGCACCGAGTAACGGCGCGGATCGCGGCACGGAAGAGCGCTGCTGGTCAGCCGGCCCGGATCGGCCGGATCAGCCCCTCCTGCGCGACCGTCGCGACGAGCGTGCCGTCCTGGGCGAAGATCCGCGCGGTCGCGAGTCCCCGAGCGCCCTGCGCCGACGGCGAGTACTGGTCATAGAGCAGCCACTGATCGGACCGGGCGGGCCGGTGGAACCACATCGCATGATCGAGCGACGCCGCCTGTATCGACGGGTCGCCGATGATGACGCCATGCGGCACCAGCGAAACTCCGAGCAGAGTGAGGTCGCTCGCGTACGTGAGGACGCACGCGTCGAGCGTCCGATCGTCCGGCAGGTGGCCGTTGGCCCGAAACCACGACCGCGCCCGCGCCGGCTGCTGTTCCGGCGACAGCACGCCGTCAGGCCGGGAGTCCCCGACGTAGTGCACCTCGAGCGCCGACCACTCCTGCCGCCACGAGTCGGCGGCCCGCTTGCTGATGCCGCCGAGCAGTTCGGCGAGATCGGGGCAGTCCTCCGGCGCCGGCACATCGGGCATCGGATCCTGGTGGTCGAAACCCGGCTCGTCGATGTGGTACGACGCTGTCAGATAGAAGATCACCCGCCCGTGCTGACGGGCCTCGACCCGACGCGTGCTGAACGAGCCGCCGTCGCGAATCCGCTGGACGTCGTAGACGATCGGGATCGCCGTGTCGCCGCCGCGAAGGAAGTACGCGTGCAGCGAATGCACATGGCGCCCCGGGTCGACCGTACGGCTGGCGGCCATCAGCGCCTGCGCGGCGACCTGTCCTCCGAACACCCGCTGCAGCGTCGACCGGGGCGGCTGCGCGCCTCGAAAGAGATCTTCCTCGATCTTCTCGAGGTCGAGGATCGCGACCAGCTCGGCTACTGACGTCGGCACGCCCTCGATCCTGTCAGACCGGGCAAACCGTGCCCTGGTTCAGTCCCGGTCGCTCGGGTCGTCGAGGTCGGCGAGGAACTGCTCGACCTGCTGTCCCAGCTCGTCGGCCGTCGGGAGCGGGCCCTCGGTCGCGAGCAGCGACTCCGACGCGCCGCGGGCGAAGGCGTCGTACTGCTCCTCGAGATTGGACAGCACAGAACCGCCGTCTTGATCCGACACCTGCTCGTCGATCTCCGACAGCGTCGCCTCCGCCGCTTCGGTGAGCGAGGTCAGGTCGAGCCGAAGCCCGGTGCGTTCGGCGACCGCGCTCAGCAGCGCCACGGCGGCGGTCGGGTACTCCACCTGGGCGAGATAGTGCGGTACGTGCGCGACGTAGCCCATCGCATCGTGCCCCTGCTCACCGAGCCGTAGCTCGAGCAGCGACTGCGCGCTGGTCGGCACCACCATCTGCGCTCGCCAGAGGTTCGGCCGGTCGATCAGGTCGGATCGACTGGCATGCGTGGTGATCATGATCGGCCTGGTGTGCGGCACACCCATCGGCACCGCGCCCAGGCCGACGACCAGCCCCACGTCGAACCGCTCGACGATGGCCCGGACCGCAGCCGCGAACGCCTCCCAGCGATAGTCCGGCTCCGGTCCCGACAGCAGCAGGTACGGCGTGCCGTCGTCGTCCTTGAGCAGCCGGACGAGCAGGCGAGGGGCGTCGTAGTTGGCGTAGTGGTCGCGGTCGAAGACCAGGCCGGGCCGACGCGCTCGGTAGTCGTACATCTGGTCGAGGTCGAAGCTCGCCACGACGCGGCCCCCACCGGAGGCCACGAGATGACGGGCCGCGACCTGACCGGCCTGCCCGGCGGACAGGAAGCCGTCGAGGGCATGCAGCAGCACTGGCCGGTCACCATCGCTGAGTTCGGGGATGTCATCGACGACGTGCACCAACGGATGCACCATCGGCCGCTCGGCGGGCTTCGGCGACGACTCGGTCGACGGTTTGGGCTCTTGGGGGCGGGGCTTCCATCTCATGACGATCGGTTCAACGCTACGGGAGGGGATCGCCATTCCCTTGGCCTGCCCTAGGCTCACGCTCATGACCGACCGTGGCCGAGTCGCCGAGTTACTGCGCGTAATCGACGCCGAGGCAGATCGGGTCGAGGCCGAGCAGTTGGCCCGCTATTTCCAGGTCCGGCCCGGCGGCTACGGCGACGGCGATCGCTTCATCGGGGTCAGGGTGTCCCGGATCCGCCAGCTGGTCCGCCCGTATGTGCGAGATCCGGTCGCGCCGGCCGCCCTATCGCTCGGCCTGCGTAGCCCCGTCCACGAGCATCGACTCGGCTGCCTCGTGATACTCGCGGAGTACGCCGCACGCGCCCGCAAGGCCACCGCTGTCGACCGACTCACCGCGGCGTACGACGCGTTCGTCCGCGACATCGATCGCGTCGACAACTGGGACCTCGTCGACTGCAGCGCACCGGAGGTGGTCGGCGGGTACCTCCTCGACCGCGACCGCGCGCCGCTGTACGAGTGGATCCGCTCGGACTCGGTCTGGCGACGCCGGATCGCTCTCGTCGCCACCCACCGCCTGATCTTCGAGGGCCAGACCGCCGACATGTACGCCCTGGCGACCGAGGTGCTCGACGACCGGCACGACCTGATCCACAAGGCCGCCGGCTGGATGCTCCGCGAGGCCGGCAAGCGGGTCGACGAGGCCGAGCTTCGGTCATACCTCGACGCACACGTCGCCCGCATGCCGCGCACGATGCTCCGCTATGCGATCGAGCGCTTTCCGCCCGAGGAGCGGCGAGACTACCTCGCGCGTCAGCACTAGGCCTTTGGCTGGATGTTCTGGTTGACCCGGAACAGGTTCGCCGGATCGTACTCCGCTTTGATCCGAGCCAGTCGGTCGTAGTTGTCGCCGTAGCTCGCTCGTACCCGCTCCTGGCCCTCGTCCATCATCATGTTGACGTAGGCTCCGCCGGCCGAGTACGGGTGCAGCGCCTCGTGGTAGTCGATGGTCCAGCGCTTGATCGCCTCGGCGTTGGCCGGGTCGGGATCGACTCCCGCGAAGACCGAGCCCCATTTGGCGTCCCGATAGGCCCACGGTGTTTCCGTCGGACCGACATCTTCGGGGGCACCGGAGATCGGATACAGGTGCATTGTCGACTTCCAGGTCGGCATCTGCTCGCCGTACACGGCGTGTTCCTCGATCGCCGCTTCGGGGATGTCCTTGACGAAGTCGGCCCGCCAGTACCACTGATCACCCGGCGGATAGAGCTCGTCGAAGGCGCTTTGCAGATCGGCATGCGGCATCGGCTGCACGCCGTGAAGCAGCGGCTCTGGCAGGCTGTCGAGCAACGGCGCCATCGCGTTGGCGGCGCTGGTCTCGCTGCCGACGTAGCACCAGACGACGCCGCAGACCTTGCGGAGGTGCAACTCTTCGGGGAACGGCGGTGCCGGTGGCACGGACGCGTACATGAAGAATCCGTTGAGCTCGCGGGGCGCATCGGAGATGAAGTCGCTGTAGGCCGCGAGTACCTCGGCACTCTGCTCGATCGACCACAGTGTCGGACCGGCGATGACCGTGCCGACGTCGTGGAGGCGGAACAGGAACGACGTGACGACGCCGAAGTTGCCGCCGCCGCCACGGATCGCCCAATAGAGGTCGGGATTCTCGTCGGCGTTCGCGCGGACCCGATCGCCGTTGGCCAGCACCATGTCGACCTCGAGGATGTTGTCGATGGTCAGCCCGCAGGTACGGGCTAGGTGACCCAGCCCGCCGCCCAGCGCCAGGCCGCCGACTCCGGTGGTAGAGATGATCCCGGCCGGCGTCGCGAGGCTGTACGGGTCCGTCGCGCGGTGCACTTCGCCCCAGGTGCATCCGCCGGCGACGCGGACCGTACGCGCATCGGGGTCGACGGAAATGTCACGCATCGGCGACAGGTCGAGGACGACGCCGTCGTCGACGGTACCGAGTCCGGCGCCGTTGTGACCGCCGCCGCGCACGGCGAGCATCTGGCCCCGGCGACTCGCGAAGTCGACGACTGTCGCCACTTCCTCCGGTGTGCCACAGCGAGCGACCACGGACGGCCGCCGATCGATGAAGGCGTTGTAAACCGCCCGAGCCTCGTCGTATCCCGGACTGTCCGGAAGGATCGCCGGCTCTTTGAGGCCGCCGAGCTCTTGCCGTACCGCCCTTGCGAAATCTGATGTATCGCTCATGAATGCCCTCCCACAGGCGCCTGTTGGCTTGTCCCGGTTTCGGGCAAGCTCAAGCCCGGAGGGACCTCAGGTTCGACCTTTGCCGACGCGGCCGGCGGGACAACACCGACAGAGACCTGACGATGCCCTGACAACCGTCCGATTGGCCCGCCGCCCAACCCTTTTGCGGCGCTGTGTCGTCAGGGCAAGTGAGGATGACTCGTACGGACGAGCGGAGGGAAGGCGATGGCACGACGCGGCACCGTCGAGTTCGCGGAGTTCGTCGCCGCTCGGTCGCGAGCGCTCTATCGGGCGGCCTACCTGATCGTCGGTGATCACGCCCACGCGGAGGATCTCGTCCAGGAGGCGTTGACTTAGACGTACGTCGCGTGGCCCCGCCTCCACAATCCGGCCAACGCCGAGGCGTACGCGCGAAAGGCGCTCACAACGACCGCGATCACCTGGTGGCGTCGACGATCGTGGCATGCCGAGAAGCCACGGGACGACGTCCCCGATCTGTCGGTGGGCGATCACAGCGATCGGATCTCCGACCACGACGCCATGTGGATGGCGCTCCAGTCGCTGCCACCACGGCAACGCGCAGCGATCGTGCTGCGCTATTACGAGGACCTGACCGAGCGCGAAACCGCCGACGCGATGGGGTGCTCGATCGGAACGGTCAAGAGCCAGGTCTTCGCCGGGCTCGAGAAGCTCCGGGTCCGACTGGGGCCAGCCGCCGTATCGATGACCGAATTGGGGGTCGAAAGATGACCGAGATGTTGAAGGACATGATGACCGTGCGGGCCGAGGGTGCGCCGGGGCCGACATCGCCGGTGTGATCCGCACCGGCCGGCGTCGAGTCTGGCGCAATCGCGCGGCCGGCGGGACGGCGGCGTGCGCGGCGCTCGCGGCCGTGGCGCTTGTCGCGTCGACGTTGCCCTTCGGCGGTAGTGCGGACGACCCGACGTTGTCCGATAGCGGCGGCGAGCGCCAGATTAGCTACGCGTCGGGGTCGACGATCCACTACGGCGACCGGTCGATCGACGTTTCGCCGCACAAGGTGGGGCGCTTCGTCGTGACCGACGACGGCTTCGTCTACACCGCACGCGGGAGCGTGTATTTCACCGACGGTGCTGGGTCCGAGAAGATCGGCGACACCGAGGGCTACGTCGACGTGCTCACGGCCGACGACACCGGCTCCTACGTCGGCTGGGTCGAGCGGCTGAGGAGTCCGTATATCACTCAGGCCGTCGTCTACGACACGGCGCGGGGGCGCGAGGTGTTTCGGTCCCCGAAGAGCGACAGCAGGTCCGACGACGGCTGCTTCTCCGAGGACGACGGCCTGAGATTCAATGCGATCGACGGCCATACGGCCTACATCTGTGACGGCGCCGTGTTCGGGGTCAGCGCCTGGGACCTGACCACCCAGACCAGGAAGTGGCCCACCACCAATCCACCCCGTCCGGAGTCGTGGCTGACGGACGTCGACAACAGTTATCTGGCGTGGTCCACGACGGAGTTCGCGGGAACCAGCGGCACGATCGTCAGCCGGGACCCGGCCGCCGACGCGCCCTTCTATCCCATCTCGGGGAACCAACTTTCGCCCGACGCTAACTACATCGCCGGCGGCGCGAACGGGCAGACCGTCGTGTTCGATCGGACGACGAACCAGGAGGTCGAGCTCTCCATGCCGGAGTACCCGGAGTGGTACTTCATGCAGTGGGTCGCCGACGACCGGTTCACCGCCATCGGCTTCCACGCCGAGAACGACAACCAGGACAATGCCAGCGAAGCGCCTGACCTGCTGACCTGCGATGCGTCCAGCGCGATGTGCACGGTCGTCGGCCAGGCGTCGGGCGACCGCCTCATTCCTCCGACCGGAATTGACTACTGGCAGTAGGCGTCACCGACTCGGTTCGTGCACCGCGGCCGGCTCGCGCGCTCCCTCTGCGCGAGCCGGCCCTGGCGTCGGCCGTAGCCGAAGTACACGACGAGACCGATCGCCATCCAGACGAGGAACCGTACCCATGTCTCGCCCATCTGGTTCAGCATCAGGTACACGCAGGATACGACCGCGAGCACGGCGACCAGCGGCGCGGCCGGCGCCCGGAAGGCGCGCGGTAGGTCGGGCCTGGTCCGTCGCAGGATAACCACGCCGATGCTAACCAGCACGAAAGCGAACGGGTCCCGATACTGACGAGGTCGGCCAGCGTGGTCAGCTCGACAGTGCCGGCAATCACCGCGGCGACGACACCAATGATCAGCGTGATGCGATACGGCGTGCCGAGTGACGAGTGCGAGCGAGCCAATGATGCCGAGCAGCTCGAACGGCGTACCGTCCGAGAGGCTGTTGAGGTATCCCGAGAACCCGACCGCCAGCGCAGCAGCCGCGACGGTGAACTCGAGAACGAGGTCCCAGCCGATGATCCACGCGATCAGCCCGCCGAGGCTCGCGTACGAGAAGGTGTACGCGCTGCCGGCCACCGGCATGGTCGACGCGAACTCGGCGTATCACAGCGCTGCAAGCGCACATGCCACCCCCGCGAGGAGGAAGGCGATCGCCACCGTTGGTCCGGCAATGCGTGCGCTCAAACGCTCATGTGGAATCAACCGAGGAGCTGGCGACGGATGTCCTGAGCCAATGCGTCGGGCGTGAGGCCGATCGCCTCGCGAATCGCATCCGGTTTGTCGTGCTCCAAGAACCGTTGTGGGATGCCGTGGACCGCGACCGGCGTCGCCACGCCGCGGTCGCGAAGCGCCAGGGTCAGGGCCGTGCCGAATCCGCCGGACCGGCCGTTGTCCTCGACGGTGACGACCTGGCGGTGCCGGGCGGCCAGGTCGATCAGCTCCGGTGGCACCGGCAGCGCCCAGCGCGGATCGACGACTGTGGCGCCGACGCTCTCGGCGCCGAGCTTGTCGGCCACGTCGACGCATGCGCCGGCCATCGAGCCGACGCCGACGATCAGCACGTCTGCCTCGTCGTCGCGGGCCAGGATGTCGACTCCCCCGATGCGTTCGATGGCGGCGATGTCGTCGCAGACCGCGCCCTTGGGGAAGCGCAAGACGGTCGGCGCGTCATCGACCGCGACCGCCTCGCGGAGCAACTCTCGCAGTCGGGCTCCGTCACGAGGGGCCGCGAGGCGGAGACCCGGCACGAGTCCGAGGAGAGACAGGTCCCACATGCCGTTGTGACTGGGGCCGTCCTCGCCGGTGATGCCGGCCCGATCGAGGACGAACGTGACACCGCACCGATGCAGGGCGACGTCGAGCAGGAGTTGGTCGAACGCTCGATTGAGGAAGGTCGAGTAGATGGCGACGACCGGGTGCAGACCGCCCAGTGCGAGGCCGGCCGCGCTGGTGACGGCGTGCTGCTCGGCGATGCCCACGTCGAAGCAGCGGTCGGGGAACCGGTCTGCGAAGGCGTCGAGCCCCGTCGGGTAGAGCATCGCGGCCGTGACCGCGACGAGGTCGGTGCGCTCCTCGCCGAGCCGGACCAGCTCGTCGCGGAACACCGACGTCCATCCCGGCTGCTTCGGCGCTAGCGCCCGGCCCGTTTGGGGGTCGAACGGATGCGCCTGATGCATCTGGTCGGCCTCGTTCTTGACCGCGATGTCGTAGCCCTTGCCCTTGGTGGTCAAGACGTGCACCAACACCGGCCCGCCGAAGTGCCTGGCCTGGGTGAGCGCCTGCTCGACGGTTTCTCGGTCATGCCCGTCGAACGGCCCGAGGTATTTCAGCCCGAGGTCCTCGAACAGGCCCTGTGGCGCGAGCGCGTCCTTGAGGCCCTTCTTGATGGCGTGCAGCGCGTCGTACGCCGGCGGCCCGACGACCTTGATGCGGGTCAGCCGCTCCTTGACCTGTTCGAGCACCTCTTCGTACCGAGGGTGCGTACGAAGAGCGTCGAGATGATGAGCGAGCCCGCCGATCGTCGGCTGGTATGACCGGCCGTTGTCGTTGACCACGATGATCAGCCGCCGATCCTTGTTGGCGGCGATGTTGTTGAGTGCCTCCCAGGCCATGCCGCCGGTCAACGCCCCGTCTCCGATCACGGCGACGACGTGGCGGTCCTCGCCGCGCAGCGCGTACGCCTTGGCCAGACCGTCGGCGTACGACAGGCCGGTCGAGGCGTGCGAGTTTTCGATGACGTCGTGCTCGGACTCGGCCTGGCTGGCATAGCCGGACAGGCCGTCCTTCTTGCGCAGCTTCGCGAAGCCTTCGAGCCGGCCGGTGAGCATCTTGTGGACGTATGCCTGGTGGCCGATGTCGAACAGGACCTTGTCGTACGGGGAGTCGAAGACCCGGTGAATCGCCAGCGTGAGCTCGACGACGCCGAGGTTGGGCCCGAGATGCCCGCCGTTGACAGCGACCGCCTCGATCAGACGCTGCCGAATCTCGGCCGCGAGATCGTCGAGCTGGCTCGCTGACAGGTCCTTCAGGTCAGACGGATCGCTGATCCCCTCGAGCAGCCCCACTCCGACCTCCTCGCGTCCGTCGGCCCCCACGCCGCATAAGAACTGAATTGGATCCTGCGAGTCTATGCTGCCGGCCGCCCAGGTCAGAAGCCGCGCGGGCGTGGTGCGCTGTCAGCGCGGTCGTTCATGCTGTTGGCATGCGGCTTCGCGACGTCCAGTCCGGCGACTTCGACGCTTATGTCCGGATGCGCTGCGATCCAGCGATGATGGCCGAGCTCGGCGGGCCTCTGCCGCGGGACGGCATCGCGGCGAAGATCGACGCCGACGTCAGCAAGACACAGGCCGACCTCTATTGGGTGTCGATGATCCTCCCAGACGACAGCTCGCCCGATGTCGTCGCCGGCAGCGTCACCCTGTGGACGCACGCGGACGGCGACGACCAGGGGCTTTCCGAGATCGGCTGGATGGTGCTGCCCGAGTTTCAGGGACGTGGCTTGGCCAAGCGCGCGGTCCGGGCGCTGCTCGAGCGGGCTCGCGACGACGGTCGCTGGGGCGTGATCCATGCCTTCCCCGGCGTCACCAATGCCGCCTCCAACGCGCTGTGCCGGTCGGTCGGATTCGCTCTCATCGGCGAGCGAGACGTCACGTTCGCCGATCGGGTGCTGCGGGCGAACCACTGGCAGATCGACCCGAGCACCGACCTCGTCTAGGAGCGTCGGTGGCCTCCCCTACTGTGCACTGTCGTGGACTGCCTCTTCTGCGCGATCGTCGCCGGTGATCGCCCGGCCCATTGGGTCTTCGACACCGACGACGTCGTTGGTTTCCTCGACGCCCGGCCGGTCTTCAAGGGTCATGTGCTGGTCATGCCGCGGACTCACTACGAGACCCTCGGCGACCTCCCGGAAGAGCTGTTGGTGCCGCTGTTCGGGTCGGTCCAGCGGATCAGCCGGGCGGTTGTGCCCGCGTACGACGCCGAAGGCTCGTTCGTCGCCGCCAACAACGTGATCAGCCAGAGCGTGCCGCATCTGCACGTCCATGTCGTGCCGCGCCGGCGCAAGGACGGGTTGCGGGGCTTCTTCTGGCCGCGGACGAAGTACGCCGACGACGCGGAGGCGGCCGACTACGCCAAGCGGCTCCGGACCGTACTCGACGACCTCTAGGCCGCTCCCGCCTCGACGCGGAGCACCACCTTGCGCAGCAGGTCGGCGAGCGTTCGCTTCTCGTCGGTCAGCGCAGCCAGCATCCGCTCCTCCACTTGCCCTTCGGCGCCGAGGGTCGCGTCGAGAGCGTCGTACCCGGCCGGCGTGAGGGTGACCTGGACACGGCGCCGGTCGGCCGAGGCGTGACTGCGTCGGACCGCACCACCGCCCGACCTCGAGCCGGAAGGCAGCTAGCCAGCGGAAGTCAATCGCAGCACGCCGATCTCGATGTCCAGCGCGGCGGCGACACCCTCCGCGGGCTCGACGAAGTCACTTTCAGGCGGCAGCGACTCGCCCGGGAGGGGCTCCACCTCGAGATCGCGACGACGCCCGTTGCCGGCCAGTCGCCACAAGCCGACGAGCCGGCCCTCGAAGAGCACCGCGGCCGAGAACACGCCGTTGGCACGATTCCATATCCACTCGGTGTGCGACTCGTCGAGAAACCGGAAGCGGCCCTTAGGGTGGTAGCCGCAGACCAATGCGTCGTACTCCGGCAACAGCCGGACGCCGGGATCGCCGGAGCCACCCGGAGGCGGGTCGGTCAGGTCGAAGTACGTGCCGCCGGCTGGCCCCGGTCGAGCCTCGACCTCGTCTCCGATCGCGGCCAGGGCTGCATCCACACGCGTGAGCCCCTCACCCGCCCACCAGGCGATGTCGTGCCGCGTCGACGGCCCGAAGGCGGCGATATGGATCCGGGCCAGCGCGACGAGCGCATCATCGGGGTCGACCTCCGGCGTCCCGAGCAGCGGCGGCCCGTGGCGCAACAGCCAGGGGCTCCGTTTCTCCCAGCCGCCGTGCGAGGGACGCCGGATGAGGGCGCTGTAGCCCCGCAGCAGGAATCGGCCGGAGGACTCCCGCGACAGCGCCGCCGACTCGGCCGACTCATGCTCGCCCAGCCACTCCGTCAGATGAGCGGTGAGATCCGACTCGATCCGCCATTCGTCGCCGATCCATCGCACGATCTCGGCCCGGACGGCGCCGACGGCATCCGGCCGCAGGCCGAGTACCTTGCGCCAGCCGGGCTCCGATGTACGTCGGGTCACGGCGTCCAGGAGTGGGAAATGCTCCCGTGTCGAGACGTGGACGGTGCCGCGAATGTTGGAGCCTTTGACGATGTCATAGGACTCGAACGCCTCCACGATCGCGGCGTGGTCGACGCCAGGCAGCCGCGCCGCGATGCCAACGAACGTTGCCCGCGGCGCCTGCGACTGGATCGGGCCGATTCGACCGACCAGGTCTGCCACCGCCTTCGGCCCGCGGCCCCGGACCCGTGGGAACTGCCGCCGCAAGGACGCCCGGCGTAGCTGCGCGAGCGTGTACGGCCGGGTCAATCGGACCCCTCGAGTCGAACGTAGCCACCGCGCCGATGGGCCATCGGGTCGGCGTCGTCGCCGAGTTCGACTCGCTCGACGATTGCCTCGGCGGCGACGGCCCAACCGATTCGGCGCGGCTTGTCACCAGTCAGTCGGACACCGGCCCACGCACTGGCGTCGAGCAGCACCGGCCCCCACGGCGTGTCGTCCCAGTCGGCCAGCCGGAACGCACCCCCAGGCGCCGGCGCGAGTCCTGCGAAGGCATCGGCAAGAGCGCGATGTCGCCAGCTCAGCACCTGGATCGCGGCCGTCCGGGACCGTTCGACGGCCGCCCAGAGGTCCGAATCGGGGTCGAGGAGCCCCAGTGCCTTCGGCGGATCGCCGTCGGCGATCAGCATCGACGACACGGTGAGCCCGACCCGGTCACCATCGGCATCGAGCGAGGTCCACAAGGTCACCGGTGCGGCGAATCGCCCGCGGAGTCGCCGCACCGGGTCGCGATCCGGCTCCGGCGTCATGAACGGGTGATCGGAGTGAATCGTCACGGGCACATCATCGCCGACGCGGACCGCACTCATGGACGCCGGTGCAGCAGCAGCGGGAGCACGGCGTCCGCACCTGCCTCGCGCAGCTTCGCCGCGCCGACCGTGATCGGCCACAGTGATGACGATGCGTCGACGACCAGCAGCACGGCCATGCCGTCGACGGATCCGGCAATCTCCGGGGGGATCGTGATCGCATCCCGCCACAGGGCGGCCTCGTCGGCCGACGAGAGATCGGTGCTGTCGGATGCCGATGCCGGCAGGTCGGCTCGTGCCAGCCGGCCGACGGCCGCGAGGTGATCAGCGACCCCGGAGACCAGCGTCGTGCAACCGGCTGCCGCGAGGCCGACGACGATGTCCGGCCGGCGGGACCACTCCGACTTCCAGCGCGCCAGCGCCTCGACGCAGGCGGACTTGAGCTCGTCGGGCGCCTCTCCGTCGTGCGCGAGTACGGTGCTCGTCAGCCGTCGCCATTCGGGCGCGTCGGCGTACACGATCGTGCGGCCCGCCTCCGCCATCAGCTCGGCAGGGATCTTGCCGCGAGCTCCGAATGCGCCGCCGGGCCACATCTTGCGCGGGTCGAGGACGTGGGTCTCACCGCGTAGCTGCCGGACGACGGCGGCGACCGTGTCGGTCTCGGGGGCCGCGACGAGCGGGTCGGGAAGGTCGCCGAGGCAGACCGAACACCGCCCGCAATCGGCCGCACTCGGATCGTCGAGTGACTCCTGGAGCAGCCGCATCAGGCACCGACTGCCGCGGGTGTAGGATCGCATGATGTCGGCCTCACGCCGGCGTACGCGCACGATGCCGTCGTAGTGCTCCGCGTCGTAGACCCACTCGGTCGACCCGCGTACCCAGCCGCGCTCGACCCGCTCCACCACACCCTCGACGGCGAGCTGTTTCAGCATCAGCTCGACGCGAGTACGCCGCAGCCCCGTCTCGGCCTCGAGCGCCGGTACCGTCGCCACGTCGCCGTCGGCGTACGCGTCGAGACCGCGAAGCAGCCGGTTGACCTGCTCCGGATCGGGGATGGTGGCCGTGGCGAAGTAGTCCCACACGCCGACGTCAGCATCCGATGGCAGCAGCGCCACGAGGGCCCGGTCGATGCCCCGTCCGGCCCGGCCGACCTGCTGGTAGTAGGACACCGGCGACGGCGGCGATCCGACGTGGACGACGAATCCGAGGTCGGGCTTGTCGTAGCCCATGCCGAGCGCGGAGGTGGCGATCAGCGCTTTGAGCTGGTTGGCGCGAAGCGCGTCCTCGAGCTTCTCCCGCTCGGCACCGTCGAGACCGCCGTAGTAGGCCGCGACCGGTGCGTCGGCGCCGTGGGCAGCACCGATCGCGTCGGCCAGCCGCTGCGCGTCGGCGACGGTGAGCGTGTAGACGATGCCGGAGCCCGGGAGCCGCGGCACGTGGTCGACGACCCAGGCGTACCGATCGAGCGGCGACAGCGCGTCGACGACGGCGAGTTGCAGGCTGGATCGGGCGAGCGGGCCGCGCAGCACCAGCGTCGACTCCCCCAACTGGCGGGCGACATCGTCGGTCACGCGGGCGTTGGCGGTCGCCGTGGTCGCGAGGACCGGAGTGTCCGGGTTGAGCTGCCGCAACACGTCGGACACCCGACGGTAGTCGGGCCGGAAGTCGTGCCCCCAGTCGGACACCGCATGCGCCTCGTCGATCACGAGGAGGCCGATCCGGCCGGCGAGGGAGTCGAGTACGCGACGGCCGAAGCCCGGGTTGGCCAGCCGCTCCGGCGACACCAGCAGCACGTCGACCCGGTCGCCGAGCAGGTCGGACTCGATCGCCGACCACGCGTCGACGTTGCTGGAGTTGAGCGTGGCGGCATGCAGCCCGGCCCGACCGGCGGCTGCGACCTGGTCGCGCATCAGCGACAGCAGGGGCGACACGACCAGCGTCGGCCCGGCGCCCTCGGCCCGCCGAATCGCGGTGGCGGCCCAATAGACCGCGGACTTGCCCCAGCCGGTGGCCTGCACAACGAGCGCCCGCGACCTCGGCTCGCACAGCGCGGCGACCGCCGTCGTCTGGTCCGGGCGCAACGCGGCATCGGCACCCGCGATCGCCTGAATGACAGCGTCGGCCAGCTTCGTTCGTTCGGGAGTCAGCTCTAGAGGGGTCGCCACGTCCTGGACTCTAGGCGACTTCACCGACGGGAATGGCGGCCCATCCACAGGCCGCCAGCCTCGGGCGTCCGCCTCAGATCGACTGTTGCCGGGAGATTGCGGACGACGGACCCGAATTCCCGCAATCGCCCGGCAATACTTCGATCCGCGGACGCCGGCTTCATCAGCCCGCCGGATCTTGAGCGCTTTGGGTAGCCATGGCTGCCCAAAGCGCTCAAGATTCGAACGCCGCCTATGACGGTGAGCCGTGTGCGGCCCTCACCCCACCGCGCTCCGCACCAAAAGCACCAGCGCCGACGCCGCACAGACACCGAGTACGGCCGTGCGAGTGTGCCCGATGTCGAGCCGGGCGCGGACCGGGCCGGCGACCGCGAAGCCGAGGAGGAGGAACGGCGCTAGCGCGAGGGCGACCTCGAAGTCACGCAGATGCAACGCGCCGCCGACCCCCAGGCCGACCAGGCTGAGCGACGCACCGATCAGGAAGTAGACCGCAAGCGTCGAACGCACCTGACGAGCGGGCCGGTGCTGATAGAGCAGCGCCATCGGCGGGCCACCGATCGACGTCGCTGTGCCGGTGACACCCGAGACGCAGCCGGCCGTGACCAGCGTCCGCCGGTTGATCGGCACCCGGATCGTCCAGACCGTCAGCCCCACCGCGATCAATACCATCGTGCCGACGACGACGCCGAGCGTACGGTCGGTGAGCCAGGCGACCACGATGACTCCCAACGCGGTCCCCGGTACGCGGGCCGCCAGCGCCCACGCCAGGCCCCGCCAATCGACGTCCCGTCGGTCATGCAGCAGCGTCACGATGGGCAGGCTGGCCGCGAGCCACAGCATCAACCCCGGCATCAGGGACGGCTCGATGAGCGCGGTGACGGGGGCGGCAACCAGTCCGAGGCCGAGTCCCACACTCCCCTGCACGACGGTCCCTATCGTCACCGACACGGCCAGCACCAGGAACGTCTCGGCCGAGACGTCCAGGAAGTCCATCGACGCCTCCCTCGTCAGCCGACCACGCTACGGGCGAGAAGCGCCACCGCCGACGCCGCACAGACCGCGAGTACGGCAGACCGCGTGTACCCGGCGTCGACCCGCGACCGTAACGGCCCGGCCACCGCGAAGCCGAGCAGCAGCGCCGGCGCCAACGCTAGGGCGACCTCGAACTCGCGCACGGTGAGCGCGCCGCCGATCGCGAGCCCGGCCAGGCTGAGCACGACACCCACGAGGAAGAAGACCGCGAGCGTCGAGCGCACCTGACGGCCCGGGCGGCGTTGATAGAGCAGGGCCACCGGCGGCCCTGCGATCGAGGTCGCCGTGCCGGTCGTGCCGGCGACGAATCCCGCGGTCACGAGGCTGCCACGCGTGATCGGTGCGGCCACGAGCCCCAGGCCGAGTCCCACCGCACCCTGCACCGCAGCGCCGACCGCTACCGCGATCACCGCCAACGCCCCGTAGGCGACTCCGAACAGTTCCACTCCAGGCCGGTGCTATGCGTCGAGTAGCGAGCGCAGGACGTACGGCATGATCCCGCCGTTGCGGAAGTACGCCGCTTCGCCGGGCGTGTCGATGCGGACAACCGCGTCGAACTCGACATCGCCGGCCCGCACGTGCACGGTCCGGGGCGTTTCGCCGTCGTTCAGCGCCTCGATGCCGGTGATCTCGAACGACTCCTCACCGGTCAGGCCGAGCGACTCGGCGCTCTCGCCCTCGGCGTACTGCAGCGGCAGCACCCCCATGCCGATCAGGTTGGACCGGTGGATCCGCTCGTACGACTCGGCGATCACTGCGCGGGCGCCGAGCAGCGCCGTGCCCTTGGCCGCCCAGTCCCGCGATGAGCCGGAGCCGTATTCCTTGCCGGCCAGGATGACCAGCGGAGTTCCGGCGGCGGCATACGCCTGCGCCGCGTCGTAGATCGTCGTCACCGGGCCGTCCGGCTGGGTGAAGTCGCGCGTGTAGCCGCCCTCGGTCCCCGGCGCCAGCTGGTTGCGGAGCCGGATGTTGGCGAACGTCCCTCGGATCATGACCTCGTGGTTACCGCGCCGCGAGCCGTAGGAGTTGAACTGCCGATGCTCCACGCCGTGCTCGGTGAGGTACTGCCCCGCCGGCGAGTCCTTCTTGATCGCGCCCGCCGGCGAGATGTGGTCGGTCGTGACCGAGTCACCGAGCTTGGCGAGCACCCGAGCGCCGGTGATGTCGGTCACCGGCGACGGCTCGGTCGACATCCCCTCGAAGTACGGCGGCTTCCGCACGTACGTCGAGTCGTCGTCCCAGTCGAACGTGTCGCCGGTCGGCGTCGGCAGCGATCGCCAGGTGTCGTCGCCAGCGAAGACGTCGGCGTAGTCGGTCGTGAACATCTCCGACGCGATCGCCGACTCCACGACCCGCTCGATTTCGGCCGGGCTCGGCCAGATGTCGCGAAGAAAGACGTCGTTGCCCTCAGGGTCCTGTCCGAGCGGGTCGTTCAGCAGGTCGACGTCCATCGACCCGGCCAGCGCGTACGCGACGACCAGCGGCGGCGACGCGAGGTAGTTCATCTTCACGTCGGGGTTGATCCGACCCTCAAAGTTACGGTTGCCCGACAGCACCGAAACGACCGACAGATCTGCGTCGTTGACGGCCTTGCTCACCTCGGGGATAAGCGGGCCGGAGTTGCCGATGCAGGTCGTGCAGCCGTAGCCGACCAGGTTGAAGCCGAGCTTGTCGAGGTACGGCGTGAGCCCGGCCCGGTCGTAGTAGTCCATGACCACCTTGGAGCCGGGGGCCAGCGTCGTCTTGACCCACGGCTTGCGGGCGAGCCCTCGGTCGACGGCGTTCTTGGCGAGAAGCGCGGCGCCGACCATGACGCTCGGGTTGGACGTGTTGGTGCACGAGGTGATCGCAGCGATGACGACCGCGCCGTGGTCGAGCTCGCAGGTGGTGCCGTCGGACAGTGTGATCGGCGTCGGCTTGCTCGGCCTGCCGCCATCCTTCGCGGCCGCAGAGGCGTACTCACGTGGTGGCGGCGCTCCGTTCTCGCCGGAGAAGGCCGGCACGTCCGACGCGGGGAACGACTCGGCCTCGGCCTCGTCGTAGCCCTTCTCCTCGGCTCGCTCCTCGCCGACGAAGTCTGGGAGGACGCCGCGGAAGGCGGGCTTGGCATCGGACAGCGACACCCGGTCCTGCGGGCGCTTCGGTCCGGCGATCGAGGGCACGACAGTCGACAGGTCAAGTTCGAGATGCTCTGAGTAGCGCGGCTCGGCATCAGGGTCGTGCCAGAGTCCCTGCTCCTTCGCGTACGCCTCGACAAGAGCGATCTGCTCATCGGACCGGCCGGTCATCCGCAGGTACGAGATGGTCTCGGCGTCGATCGGGAACACAGCGATGGTCGAGCCGTACTCCGGGCTCATGTTGCCGATCGTCGCCCGGTTGGCCAACGGCACGGCACTGACTCCCGGGCCGAAGAACTCGACGAACTTCCCAACCGCCCCGTGCTTGCGCAGCATCTCGGTGATGGTGAGGACGAGATCGGTCGCGGTCGCGCCCTCCGGTAGTGCGCCGGACAGCTTGAAGCCGACGACACGCGGGATCAGCATCGACACCGGCTGACCGAGCATCGCGGCCTCGGCCTCGATGCCGCCGACGCCCCAGCCGACCACGCCGAGGCCGTTGACCATGGTCGTGTGAGAGTCGGTCCCGACGAGGGTGTCGGGATAGGCGACGCCGTCCCGCTCGAAGATGACGCGCGCCAGATGCTCGATGTTGACCTGGTGGACGATACCCGTGCCCGGCGGCACGACCTTGAAGTCGTCGAAGGCACCCTGCCCCCAGCGCAGGAACTGATAGCGCTCGCGGTTGCGCTCGTACTCGATCTCGACGTTGCGCCGGAACGAGTCGGCGCTGCCGAAGACGTCGGCGATCACCGAGTGGTCGATGACCAGCTCGGCCGGCGCCAGCGGGTTGATCTTCTCCGGATTACCGCCAAGGTCGGCCATCGCCTCTCGCATCGAGGCGAGGTCCACGACGCACGGCACGCCGGTGAAATCCTGCATGATGACCCGAGCCGGGGTGAACTGGATCTCGGTGCTCGGATCCGCGGTCGGATCCCATCCGGCGAGCGTCCGGATGTGGTCGGCAGTGATGTTGGCGCCGTCTTCGGTCCGGAGCAGGTTTTCGAGCAGGATCTTCAGGCTGTACGGCAGCGACGCGACGTCGAGCCCGTCGCCGCGCACCGCGTCGAGGCGGTAGATCTCGTACGACTCGTCTCCGACCCGCAGGGTCGACGCCGCTCCGAAGGTGTTCGTGCTTCCCGTCGCCATGTCACTCCTTCAAGATCTCTTGATATCAAGATACACGACGACCTCATGGGTCAACGCCGAGGCACCGTGCGGATCCTGCGCACGAGCGACCGTACGAGGTGGCGGCGGCGGGGTGGCGGTCCGTGCATTCCGACAAGCTCCGCGGGCGGCAAACCGTACTGATGCCGCAGCGTCTCGTTCTCCAGCCGTGCGGTGGCCATGATCCGCCCCATCCCGCCGAGGCCGTCGATCGCGGCCTCGAGTAGCTGGGCGTCACCTGCGTCGACCGAGTCAACAGCGTCGGGATCGTCCGGACCGGGCAACAGCTCCGCCAGGTCACCGATCACGTTCACGCCGAGCTCGGTGATCTCGTCGTTCATGCGCCGAGCACGCCGCTCGACCCAATCACGAAAGTCGGCCGGGATCTGCAGCCGCGGCTCATCGGCAGGGCGACTCGGGTACACCCGCCCGACCAGGTCTCCGATGCCGCGGCGATAGATCGGGTTGCTGAGGTCCGCCACTTGCTGGTTGACGCGGCGCAGGAGCTCGGTCGCGACCACGCTGATCGACTCGTTCGCCTTCTGCGGCGTGGGCTCGCGGTAGCCCTCCGGATCGATACCCAAGACCTCGGCGAAGCGGCGCCAGATGAGGCGCCGGTCGGTCGACGTCGCCGGCACCGTCACGACATACATTCGATCCGGCTGTGCCACCGCGGACCACGAGCGGAGCATCCAAGCCAGATCCTGGAACTTCCAGAAGTTCCTTCCGGCGTGCGTCGTGTCCGGATCCTCGGAACACACGGCCTGCACGTACTCTGTCCAGGTCCAGGTGTGGCGATTGCGGATCGTGGTCAGCCATCTCGACGGGATGACGCGTGCCAGGTCACGACCGCTGACGATGACGTGAGTCTCCCCAGCATCGGCCGCGGCGACCAACCGTTGCTGCACCGGCGGCTTTTGGCGGCTCAGAAGCTCCATCGAGAGGAACAGGTCACCGTCCCAACCATCCGCCGCCCGCCGCAACCGTTCGCACATCGCGTCAACCGTCGGCGGCTTCCGGCCGGTCCGGAGCACGACGTCGGCCGCCGCATCCTCGCGGGAAGTGCCCGGCACCCATCGCACCCCGGCGGTTTCGAGCCGATCGTCGTTCGCGGCGCCCAGCGCCTGCACGTAGCTCGTACCGGACTTCATCGCACCGATGTGGAGAAACAGCCGCTTCGCCATGCTCTGCGAAGTTACACCGGTCGAGGCCGGGCTGCGACCAGGCGGCACCGATGAGTTTCGACCGACACTCTGGTCTGTACCCGCGAGGGTGCCATCGCCGAAACCCGGTGGTGGGCCTCGCAGACCGATGGAATGCTGATCGCTGTCCATGGCGTTTGCCCAGCTCGAACGGCCGCTGTCGGTCGTCCGCGGTAGGACAACTGAACGAGCTCGATCCACTGTGAGGAGCACATCCGATGGATCAGGCGATCCGCGCCGAAGGCCTGGTCAAGCACTTCGGCGAGACGAAAGCACTCGACGGCGTCGACCTTGTGGTGCGCAGCGGCACCGTACTCGGCCTGCTCGGACCCAACGGCGCCGGCAAGACGACGGCCGTCCGGGTGCTGTCCACCTTGCTGCCGCCGGACGCGGGCCACGCCACCGTCGGCGGATACGACATCGTCCGGGATGCCCATCAGGTCCGCCAGCTGATCGGCCTCACGGGTCAGTACGCCGGGGTCGACGAGATGCTGACCGGAGCCGAAAACCTGCTGCTGATCGGCCGCCTGCTCGGCATCCCGAAGGCCGACGCCAAGGCGAGAGCAGCCGAGCTGCTCGATGACTTCGGACTCGCCGAGGCGGCGGACCGCGCCGCGAAGACGTACTCCGGGGGTATGCGCCGCCGCCTCGACCTCGCCGCGAGCATGGTCGGGCGGCCCCGACTGCTCTATCTCGACGAACCCACCACAGGTCTCGATCCCCGGGCCCGGATCCAGCTCTGGGCGTTGATCCGGACGATGGTGGCGAGCGGCGTCACAGTCCTGCTCACCACCCAATACCTCGAAGAGGCCGACGAGCTGGCCGACAACATCGCGGTCATCGACCACGGCAAGGTGATCGCGACCGGCACCCCGGCCGAGTTGAAGGCCAAGACGGGCTCGCAGTGCCTCAACGTGCGGCCGTCGGAGCCGTCCGACCTCTCGACAGTCGTCACGATCGTCGGCGAGCTGACCCACTCCACGCCGGACGTCGAGGGCGGACTCGTCACGGCGCCGGTCGTCGAGCCGGAGGTCCTTCCGGCGGTCGTCCGGCGCCTCGACGACGTCGGGATCGTGATCACCGAGCTGTCGCTGCGCAGTGCCAGCCTCAACGAGGTGTTCCTCTCCCTGACGGGCCACCCGGCCGAGGAGTCCGACGACGTCCAGCCCGAGGACGAGGAGGCCCTGCGATGACCGCTGCTTCGACCGTCGAGCCCATCCCGCGCGACCTGCCGGCCCGCGTCAGTCCGATCCAAGGCCTGCGCCAGTCGATGACGCTCGCGTGGCGGACCCTCGTCCAGATCCGACACAACCCCTGGGAGCTCGGTGACTTCAGCTTCCAACCGATCCTGTTCGTGCTGCTGTTCACCTATGTCTTCGGCGGCGCGATCGGTGGGTCGCCAGGCGACTACCTGACGCTGACGCTTCCCGGCCTGATCGTGATGAACATGTTCTTCGTCACGATGTACGTCGGGATGGGCCTCAACACCGACCTGACCAAGGGTGTCTTCGACCGACTGCGCTCGCTGCCGATCGCCCGGTGGGCACCGTTGGCCGGCCGGATCACTGCCGACATGGTCAAGCAGGCCTGGTCGTTCGCTCTGCTGCTCGCGGTCGGTTATGTGCTCGGATTCCGAGTGGAGACGTCGGTGCTCGGACTTCTCGGCGCGGTCGTGCTGGTCCTGGTGTTCGCCCTGGCGTTCTCCTGGGTGTCGGTCCTGGTCGGCGTCTTGTCGAAGGATCCCGAGCACGTTCAGCTCTTCGGCTTCACGGCACTGTTTCCGATCACGTTCGTGAGCAACGTGTTCGCCCCGTCTGACACCATGCCGGACTGGCTGCAGCCGATCGTCGACAACAACCCGGTGAGTGTATTGGCTGACGCCTGTCGCGGGCTGATGGTCACCGGCGCGGAGGCTGAGCCGATCGTCACGTCCCTGATCTGGGCCGCCGGCATCGCAGCGGTGTTCTCGGTGCTGTCGGTGCGGGCTTTGCGACGCAAAGTCTGACGTGCTGATGGCCCGCCGGGCCGGTCACTCATCCGGCGGGCTCGTCGCGTCAAGATCGCGTTAAGACCCGTCAACGCGGCGTCAAGACCGACCGCCAGGGTGCCGGCGGCGACCTTCACTGGACGCGTGACCGATCTCCTCTTCGTCGCGCTGACGGTGGCGTTCTTCGCGCTGTGCGTCGGCTACGTCCGAGCCTGCGACCGGATCGTCACCCGCGGGCGGGAACCTGCCGACGAGCTGGACCGCGAGCCCGACCGGGAGCCGGTGGGCGAGCAATGAGCGCCGACAACGTCACAGGGCTCGTCGTCGGAGCTCTCCTCGCTGGATACCTGGTCTGTGCCCTGCTCTTTCCGGAGCGGTTCTAAATGTCGGGCGCAGGCTGGGCGCAGTTCGCGGCGCTGACGGTCGTCCTGCTCGTGACTGCGCCACCGCTGGGCTGGTACATGGCCCGCGTCTTCAGCGACGGGCGAAAGGCGCCGGGCGACCGGGTGTTCCTCCCGGTCGAGAGCGCGATCTACCGAATCTGCCGGGTCGACCCCGACAAGGAGCAAAACTGGAAGGTCTACGCCTACTCCGTACTCGCGTTCAGCCTGGTCTCCTTCCTGTTCCTGTACGCCCTGCTGCGGTGGCAATCCGGACTGCCGCTGAATCCCAACGACCTGCCGGGCGTCGTGCCGCACCTGTCGTTCAACACAGCTGTCAGCTTCATGACCAACACCAACTGGCAGTCGTACGGCGGCGAGGTGACCCTGAGCAACCTCTCGCAGATGGTCGGCCTCTCGGTGCAAAACTTCGTCTCTGCCGCGGCCGGCATGGCCGTGATGGCGGCGTTGATCCGGGGCCTCGCTCGGCGCCGAGCCAGCACGCTCGGCAACTTCTGGGTCGACCTGACGCGGTCCACGATCCGGATCCTGCTGCCGTTGGCCTTCCTCGTCGCCGTGATCTTGGTCAGCCAGGGTGTCGTACAGAACTTCAGCGGCAACAGCACCGTCACGACGGTGGAGGGCGGCAGTCAGGTCATCCCCGGCGGCCCGGCCGCGAGTCAGATCTCCATCAAGCAGCTTGGGACCAACGGTGGCGGGTTCTTCAACGTCAACTCGGCCCACCCGTTCGAAAACGCGACGTCGTTCAGCAACATCGTCGAGACCTGGGCGATCCTGATCATCCCGTTCGCGCTGGCCTTCACGTTCGGCTACCTGGTGCGCAGCCGGCGGCAGGGGCACGCGGTGTTCGCGATTATGTTGATCATCTGGGCCGGCATGTCGCTGCTCGCGATGGACCTGGAGGCACATGGCAACTCGGCCCTCGACGCGCTCGGGGTCGACCAGAGCATCAGCTCCGACCAACCTGGCGGCAACATGGAAGGCAAGGAGCTGCGCTTCGGTTCCGAAGCCTCCGGATTGTGGGCGGCGTCGACGACCGGCACGTCCAACGGCTCGGTCAACTCGATGCACGACAGCTATACGCCGCTCGGCGGTGGAGTGCCGATGCTGCACATGATGCTCGGCGAGGTCAGCCCGGGCGGCGTGGGTGTCGGCCTGAACGGGCTGCTGATCATGGCGATTCTGTCGGTGTTCATCGCCGGGCTGATGATCGGACGGACTCCCGAGTACCTCGGCAAGAAGATCGAGTCGTCGGAGATGAAGCTCATCGTGCTCTATCTCCTGGCGATGCCGATCACCCTCCTCGGCTTCGCCGCGGCGTCCTCGGTCTTGGACTTCGCGCTCGACTCGCGGGCCAACCCTGGTTCCCATGGGCTGTCGGAGATCTTGTACGCGTACGACTCGGCGTCGAACAACAACGGGTCAGCGTTCGCCGGACTCACGACGGCGACGAACTGGTACGACACGACGCTGGGCCTCACCATGCTGATCGGGCGGTTCTTCCTGATCATCCCGGTCCTCGCGATCGCCGGATCGATGGCCCGCAAGCAGACGGTTCCGGCGTCGTCGGCGACGTTCCCAACGCATACGCCGCTGTTCGTCGGTCTCGTGATCGGAGTGGTGTTCGTCGTCTCCGGACTGACCTTCTTCCCCGCACTCTCGCTCGGCCCGATCGTCGAGCAGCTGTCCCTGTAGGAGCCATCGCCGATGTCCATCGCCAAGACTCGTCCGGTCGGCAGCAGTGCTCGTGACCGGCACCCCCTTCCGAGCCGGTCGTTGTTCGACCGCGACATCGTCCGACGGGCGCTCGGCGACAGCTTCCGCAAGCTGGACCCGCGGGTTCAGGCCCGCAATCCGGTCATGTTGGTGGTCCTCGTCGGTAGCGTGCTCGCGACGATCCTCTTCGCCCGCGACCTGTTCGACTCGAGTGCCGCGGAGAACGTCTTCAGCGGCCTGGTCGCCCTGTTCCTCTGGTTCACCGCGCTCTTCGCCAACTTCGCCGAGGCGATGGCCGAGGGCCGCGGCAAGGCACAGGCCGACACCTTGCGTAAGACCCGGACCGAGACGAAGGCGCGCCGCCGTCGCGCGGACGGCTCGATCGAGGAGGTTCCGGGCACTGCGCTGCGGGTTGGCGACGAGTGTGTTGTGTCGGCCGGCGAGCTGATCCCCAGCGACGGCGACGTGGTCGAAGGGATTGCGAGCGTCGACGAGTCGGCTATTACCGGAGAGTCGGCACCGGTCATTCGAGAGTCCGGCGGCGACCGCTCGGCCGTGACCGGCGGCACCCGCGTCCTGTCGGACGAGGTCGTCGTACGAATCACGGCGCGACCCGGCGAAACGTTCCTCGACCGGATGATTGCGCTCGTCGAGGGTGCCGAGCGGCAAAAGACACCCAACGAGATCGCCCTCAACATCCTGCTAGCTGGCCTGACGATCATCTTCTTGCTCGCGGTCGTCACCCTGCAGCCGTTCGCGATCTACTCCGGTGCCGAGCAAAATCTCATCGTACTGGTCGCCTTGTTGGTCTGTCTGATCCCGACCACGATCGGCGCGCTGCTGTCGGCGATCGGCATCGCTGGCATGGACCGGATGGTGCAGCGCAACGTCCTCGCGATGTCGGGTCGGGCGGTCGAGGCGGCCGGCGACGTCGACACCCTGCTGCTCGACAAGACCGGCACGATCACGCTCGGCAACCGGCAGGCCGCCGCATTCCTCACGGCGCCCGACGTCCTCGACCACGACCTCGCCGCCGCGGCGTACCTCTCGAGCCTCGCCGACGATACGCCCGAGGGACGGTCGATCGTGTCGTACGCCGAAAAGCAGTACGGCCTGAGGGAAGACGGCCGGTCCGACGGCGAGCTGGTGCCGTTCAGCGCCCAGACCCGGATGAGCGGCGTCGACCGCGACGCCGTCTCCATCCGCAAGGGCGCCACCGACGCCGTCCGGCGCTGGGTCGAGGAGTACGGCGGCATCGTCCCGGAGGCGGTCGAGACGATCGCCCAGGGTATCTCGGTCAGCGGCGGCACTCCTCTCGCGGTCGCCGAACGCGAGACTCGCTCCGGCACCACCCGGATGCTCGGTGTCATCCACCTCAAGGACGTCGTCAAGGACGGGATGCGGGAGCGCTTCGACCAGCTCCGCGCGATGGGCATCCGAACCGTGATGATCACCGGCGACAACCCCCTCACGGCCAGGGCGATCGCCGACGAGGCAGGAGTCGACGACTACCTCGCCGAGGCGACGCCCGAGAACAAGATGGACCTCATCAAACGGGAGCAGACCGGCGGTGCACTCATCGCGATGACGGGCGACGGCACCAACGACGCGCCCGCGCTCGCTAAGGCCGACGTCGGGGTCGCGATGAACACGGGCACCCAGGCCGCCAAGGAGGCCGGCAACATGGTCGACCTGGACTCCGACCCGACCAAGCTCATCGAGGTCGTCGAGATCGGCAAGCAGCTGCTCATCACTCGGGGTTCGCTGACGACGTTCTCGATCGCGAACGACGTCGCGAAGTACTTCGCGATCATCCCGGCGATGTTCTCCGGCGTGCTTCCCGTACTCGACAAGCTCAACGTCATGAGCCTCGACTCGCCGCGATCGGCGATCCTCTCGGCCGTTATCTTCAACGCGCTCATCATCGTCGCGCTGATCCCGCTCGCGCTGCGCGGCGTACGGTTCCGCGCCGAGAGTCCCCAGGCCATGCTCCGCCGCAACCTACTCATCTATGGCCTCGGTGGAGTCATCATCCCGTTCATCGGCATCAAACTCGTCGACATCATCATCGTCGCGTTAGGAGTCTCGTGATGCGCCGCCAGCTCCAGGCCGCACTCGGCATGCTGCTGTTGTTCACCGTGATCACGGGGATCGTCTACCCGCTGGCGGTGACCGGCGTCGCACAGGCGCTCTTCTCCGACAAGGCCGACGGATCGCTGATCGAGCGCGACGGTCGGGTGGTCGGCTCCGAGCTGATCGGGCAGCCGTTCACCGCACCCGAGTACTTCCATCCCCGGCCATCGGCGGTCAAGTACGACGGGACGCTGAGCTCGGGAAGCAACCTCGGTCCAACGAACCCCGCCCTGCTGGAGGCCGTCGAGCGTCGGGCCGACCACTACCGCGAAGAGAACGGCCTCGGCCCGAACGCCGAGGTCCCCGTGGACGCCGTGACCGCGTCGGGATCGGGTCTCGACCCCGACATCTCGGTCACCAATGCCCATCTGCAGGCCGCCCGAGTCGCGGTCGCGCGTGGCATGCCGATCTCCGAGGTGTTCGACCTGATCGGCGAGCACACCGAGGACCGGGCGTTCGGCTTCCTCGGCGAGCCGCGAGTCAACGTCCTCGAGCTCAACCTCGCGCTCGACGCGCGACAATGACGATATGAAGCGCGGTCACCTGCGCATCTACCTCGGTGCCGCACCCGGAGTCGGCAAGACCTTCGCCATGCTTTGCGAGGGGCGCCGGGCCAAGGATCGAGGTCGCGACGTCGTGATCGGTTTCGTGGAGGTCCACGGCCGGGAGCACACCGCCGAGCAGATCGGCGACGTCGAGGTCATCCCGCGCAAGCAGATGACCTACCGCGACTCGGTCTTCGAGGAGTTCGACGTGGACGCGACGCTCGAACGCCGCCCCATGCGGGTGCTGGTCGACGAGCTGGCCCACACCAATGTGCCGGGCAGCCGAAACGCGAAGCGATGGCAAGACATCGACGAGCTGCTCGACGCGGGGATCGACGTCATCTCGACGCTCAACATCCAGCATCTCGAGTCGCTCAACGACGCCGTCGAGTCGATCACCGGAGTCAAGCAGCGCGAGACGGTCCCCGACGAGGTCGTCCGCCGGGCCGACCAGATCGAGCTCGTCGACATCACGCCAGAGGCGCTGCGCCGCCGGATGGCGCACGGCAACGTCTACCCGCCGGAGAAGGTCGACGCCGCACTCAGTCGCTATTTCCGCATCGGCAATCTGTCGGCCCTCCGCGAACTGGCGCTGCTGTGGCTCGCCGATCGAGTCGACGAAGGCCTCGAGCGATACCGCAGCGCCGAAGGAATCGCCGCGACCTGGCCGGCTCGCGAGCGCGTCGTCGTCGCCGTCACCGGCGGGCCGGAGAGCGAAGTGCTGCTGCGCCGGGCGGCCCGGATCGCCTCGCGGGGTGCCGGCGGTGAGCTGCTCGCCGTGTACGTCTCGCGCAGTGACGGCCTGGTCGCGGCCAAGCCGGATCAGCTGGCCCGGCAGCGAGCCCTCACCGAAGAGCTGGGCGGCACCCACCACACCGTCATCGCCGACGACATCGCCGAGGCCGTGCTCGAGTTCGCACGTGGCGTCAACGCGGCGCAGATCGTCGTCGGCGTGAGTCGCCGGCGCCGATGGAAGGCGATGCTCGCCGTCGGCGTCAGCGAGCGAATCGTCACCGGCTCCGGGGACATCGACGTCCACCTCGTCACCCATGAGTACGCCGGTCGGGGTCGCCTCGGGCTCCCACGCGGCCCGCTGCTCGGACGCGACCGGTTGATCGCCGGATGGCTCCTCGCGGTGGCCGGGTCGCTCGCGCTCGCCGGCCTTCTGGAAGCCACGCGGGACCTTCACGACCTCACCCTCGAGGCGATGCTCTTCCTGACCCTCACGGTGGCCTGCGCAATCGTCGGCGGGCTGTGGCCGGCTGTGACGGCCGCCCTCCTCGGCAGCCTGCTCCTCAACTTCTTCTTCACCGAGCCGTTCTACACCCTGATCATCAACGACCCGAACGATGTCGCAGCGGTCGTCCTCTACCTGCTGGTGGCCGTCGCGGTGGCATCGGTCGTCGACCTCGCTGCGCGACGACGGCTGCAGGCCAATCGGGCCCAGATCGAGGCCGACACCCTGACCTTGCTCAACCACGCACTGCTGCGTACCGATCACGGCATCGTCGCCCTTCTCGAGTTGCTCCGCGAAAACTTCGGCGCCACGTCGGTCGCGCTGCTGCGCCGTGTCGAAGACACCACCGCGTGGACCACGGTGGCGTCGGTCGGACCCAACCCGGCCACCGACCCGGATCAAGCCGACGCCGAGGCCGAGGTGTCCGGACCGTCGACGGTCGTCGCTCTCCGCGGCCGGCTGCTCGCGGCCCACGAGCACCGCGTACTCTCGGCGTTCGCGACCCACCTCGCCATCGTGTTGGAGCGACAGGACTTGGCTCGGCAGGCCGCCAACGCCCGGCAGCTGGAAGAGAGCAACCGCATTCGGACCTCGTTGCTCGCGGCCGTCTCGCACGACCTGCGTACTCCCCTGGCCGGCATCAAGGCCGCCATCTCCAGCCTGCGAGCTGACGACATGGACTGGACGCCGGAAGACGAGCGCGCCCTGCTGGCCGCCGTCGAAGAGTCGGCCGACCGCCTCGACGCCATCGTGGCGAACCTGCTCGATCTCAGCCGCCTGCAGACCGGGGCGGTCACCCCCACCACCCGTGATGTGGGCTTGGACGACGTCGTGGCCCAGAGCCTCCGAACGGTGGCCGATCCAATACGGGTCGAGCTGGATTTCGCGCCGGACCTGCCCGACGTTTGGGTCGACCCCGGGCTGCTCGACCGGGTCGTGGCCAACCTCGTCGACAACGCGCTGCACCACACGCCACCGGGAAGCCGGGTACGCGTGGCCGGTAGCAGCGTCGGCGATCGGGTCCAGCTACGCGTCGTCGACCGCGGGTCCGGCGTGCCCGACACCGACAAGGATCGGATCTTCGAGCCGTTCCAGCGCCTGGGCGATGCTCCGGACGGCGATGGGGTCGGTCTCGGCCTTGCGGTCGCGAAGGGGCTCACCGAGGCGATGGGAGGCACCGTGACCGCCGAGGACACGCCGGGCGGCGGGCTGACGATGATCGTGGACCTTCAGGCGGCGCCTGCCTACCGAATCGAGGCATCCCTATGACCTCGATCCTGGTCATCGACGACGAGCCCGCGATGGTCCGTACGCTGTCGATCAACCTGCGTGCCCGTGGCTACGACGTCATGGTCGCGCGCGACGGCCGCACCGCGCTCGACGTCTGCCGCGAGGAGCAGCCGGACGTCGTGCTCCTCGACCTCGGTCTGCCGGACCTCAGCGGAGTCGACGTGCTCCGGCAGCTCCGCTCGTGGAGCCAGGTTCCCGTCATCGTTTTGTCGGCCCGGCACGGCTCGGACGACAAGGTCGAAGCGCTTGACGAAGGCGCCGACGACTACGTCACGAAGCCGTTCGGGATGGACGAGCTGCTGGCCCGGGTACGAGCCGCCGTCCGCCGGTCCAGCGGCGACGACGCCGAGTCGGTCGTCGAGACCGATGCGTTCCGGCTCGACCTCTCGGCCAAGAAGGCTTGGCGGGACGGCTACGAGGTGCACCTGACGCCGACCGAGTGGGGGCTGATCGAGGCGTTGGTCCGACGACCCGGACGGCTGGTGCCGCAACGACAGTTGCTGCATGACGTGTGGGGTCCGTCGTACGACCGCGAGACCCACTACCTGCGGGTCTACATGGCGCAGCTGCGTCGCAAGCTCGAGGCCGATCCGGCCCGCCCGCGCCATCTCGTCACTGAGCCCGGCATGGGCTACCGCTTCGTCCCGTAGGCGCGCCGCTATCGACCGCGCCGGGTTGGATCGCCGCGCCGGATCTCGCCCGGCACGTGCTCACTGCGTTTGGAGCGACGCAGCGCCGCCTCCGACGACCGCAGCTGATAGGGCACGCTCGTGACCATCACCCCGGACATCAGGCGCAGCCGAGTCTTGAGCCGCAGGGCGCTCTGGTTGTGCAAAGCCTGCTCCCACCAGTGGCCGACGACGTACTCCGGCACGAACACCGTGACCAGGTCGCGGGGGCTCTTGCGCCGAATGCTCTTGACGTAGTCGACGACCGGGCGAGTCACCTCGCGGTACGGCGACCCGAGCACCTTGAGCGGCACCGGGAGCCGCTGCGTATCCCATTCGTCGACCAGCGCCTGAGTGGTGTCCCGGTCCAGCTCGACCGTCACGGCCTCCAGCGTGCTCGGACGCGACGCCCGGGCGTACGCAAGCGCGCGCAGGGTCGGCTTGTGCACCCTCGACACCAACACGATCGCGTGCACGCGGGACGGCAGCGCGGAGTCGGTCTGCTCGGCGAGCAGCTCCTCCGAGACGCGGTCGTAGTGCCGACGGATCCGAAGCATGAGGAGATAGATCAACGCCATGGCCAAGATCGCGATCCACGCGCCGTGAGTGAACTTGGTGATCAAGACGACCACCAACACCGTGCCAGTAACCGACAGGCCAAAACCGTTGATTAGGCGGCTACGCATCATCCGGCGTCGGGCCTGCGGGTCGGTCTCGGTCCGCAACAGCCGGTTCCAGTGCCGGACCATGCCGGTCTGGCTGACCGTAAACGAGACGAAGACTCCCACGATGTAGAGCTGGATGAGCCGGGTGACCTCGGCGTCGAACGCCACGATCAGGCCGATGGCGAGGGCCGCCAGCGCGATGATGCCGTTGCTGAACGCCAGGCGGTCGCCCCGCGTGTCGAGCTGACGCGGCAGATAGCCGTGCCGGGCCAGGATCGATCCTAGGACAGGGAATCCGTTGAACGCCGTGTTGGCCGCGAGGACCAGGATGATGCCGGTCGCCGCCGCGACGAAGTAGAAGCCGATCGCGAAGTCGCTGAAGACCGCGTCCGCGATCTGGGTCATCACCGGATCCTGGTGATAATCGTCGCCGACCGGCGTCCCGTCGGGACCGAGCAGATGGGTGGCCGGATCCTCGGCTACCCGGACGTGAACCAGGTTGGCCAGGGTCACGACCGAAATCGCCATCGTGACGGCGATCGCGCCCAGGACCGCCAGGGTCGTCGCAGCGTTACGACCCTTCGGCTTGCGAAACGCTGGCACCCCGTTGCTGATCGCCTCGACGCCGGTCAGCGTCGCACAGCCGGACGCGAACGCCCGCAGGAGCAGGAACGCCCCGGCGAGCCCGGTCAGCCCGTTGGCGTAGTCGGATTCGGGCACGATCGTGAAGTCGGCCGTGTCCGCGTCCGGAAGGCCGCCAGCGATGTAGCGGGCGAAACCCAGCAGGGCCATGCCCAAGACGGCGACCATGAACAAGTACGTCGGGACCGCGAAGGCTGTACCCGACTCGCGTACCCCGCGCAGGTTCATGGCCATCAAGAAGATGACAGCGCCCACCGCGATCGACACCTGGTGACCCTGGAGCTCGTCGATGGCGGTCGCGGCGTACTGCGCGGCGGATGCGATCGACACCGCGACGGTCAAGATGTAATCGACGAGCAAGGCGCTGGCGACACCGAGCCCGGCCGTGGGACCGAGGTTGGTGGTCGACACCTCGTAGTCGCCGCCGCCGCTCTGGTACGCCTGGACGTTTTGCCGGTACGACGCGACCACCGCCAGCATGACGATCGCGATGACGATGCCGACCTTCCACGAGAAGGTGAACGCCGTCACACCGGCGAGAGACAGCATGAGGAAGATCTCGTCGGGTGAGTACGCCACGCTCGACAGCGGGTCGCTGGCGAAGACCGGCAACGCGACCCGCTTGGGTAGAAGCGTCTCGTGTAGCTGAGTACTGCGAAGCTTGCGACCGAGCAGCACGCGCTTGGCCGAATCGGCGAGGCTCACGTGGTGCGATGCTAGCGCTAGCCGAGGGGAAACACCGCAGGGTGTAGCGTCGGCGTGCTGGCATCACCATCACGGGAAGGTCACTGTGCACATCGTGATCATGGGGTGTGGCCGGGTCGGATCGACCCTTGCCCGAAGCCTCGAGGAGCGCAGCCACACGGTGGCCGTCATCGACCAGGCCGCCGATGCGTTCCGCCGGCTCGGGCCGTCGTTCTCGGGTACGACCGTCACCGGTTTCGGCTTCGACCGCGAGGTCTTGCTGCGCGCCGGGATCGACCGGGCCGACGGCTTCGCCGCCGTATCGAGCGGTGACAACTCCAACATCATCTCGGCGCGGGTCGCTCGTGAGCAGTTCGGGATCGACAACGTCGTGGCGCGGATCTACGACCCCGGTCGGGCGGAGGTCTACGAGCGGCTCGGCATCCCGACCGTCGCGACCGTGACATGGTCGGCCGACCAGGTGCTTCGACGGCTGCTACCCGAGGACGCTGAACCGCTGTGGCGCGACCCGTCCGGCACGGTCCGGGTCGACCAGATCCCGGCGCCACAGCCATGGATCGGTCGCACCGTCCTCCAGATGCAGGAGCAGACTGGAGCTCGGGTCGGATTCCTGACCCGGCTCGGCGCGGGCATGATCCCCGATCGCAACACGGTCATCCAGGAAGGCGACCTGTTGAACCTGTTCCTGCTCGACGAACGAGCCGGCGCCGTGCAGGCCGCGTTGGCCGACGGGCCGAAGGAGGACTGATGCGGGTCGCGATCGCGGGCGCCGGGGCCGTCGGCCGTTCGGTCGCTCAGGAACTGATAGAAAACGGACACCAGATCCTGCTGATCGACAAGGATCCCAAGGCGATCAAGTCCGAGATCGTCCCGGACGCGCAATGGCTGCTGGCCGACGCGTGTGAGTTGTCGTCGCTGGAGGAGGCCGGGCTCGGCAACTGCCAGGTCGTGATCGCGGCCAGCGGTGACGACAAGGTCAACATCGTGGTGTCGCTGCTCGCCAAGACGGAGTTTGCGGTCGGCCGGACCGTCGCCCGGGTCAACCACCCCAACAACGAGTGGCTGTTCACCGAGGCGTGGGGTGTCGACGTCTCGGTCTCGACGCCGCGTCTCATGTCGGCGCTGGTCGAGGAGGCCGTCACGATCGGCGACCTCGTACGGCTGTTCACGTTCCGCCAGAGCAGCGCGAACCTGGTCGAGCTGACGCTGCCGCAGGAGTCGCCCTACGTCGGTCAGCGGGTCAGCGAGGTACCGTGGCCGACCGACGTGGCCCTCGTCGCGATCCTGCGCGACGGCGGCATCCATCCGCCGGACCCGGACCGCTCCCTGGAGTTCGGTGACGAGCTGCTGTTCGTCGCCGCCGAGGATCAAGAGGGGCCGCTCGCGACCCTGCTGTCACCGCAAGCCCACCCCGCCGACCACGACTAAGCGCGATCCGCCCGAGATGGCGCGGCGATCCGCCCGAGACGGCGCCAAGTGGGGCGGACGAGCGTGCCAGGTGGGGCGGACGAGCGGGCCAGGTGGGGCGGACGAGCGGGCCAAGTAGGGCGGACGAGCGGGCCAAGTAGGGCGGACGAGCGGGCCAGGTGGGGCGGATCAGCGGGCCGAGTCGGGCGGATCAGCGTGCCAAGTACGGCGGACGAGCGGGCCAAGTGGGGCGGATCAGCGGGCCGAGTCGGGCGGATCGGGGTTGGCGATCGGGGTGTGGTTGCGGCCCAGCAGGTAGGCCATGAAGGTGAGGGCGGCGACCTGGAGAGGCCAGCCCATGACGATCTTCGCGGTCGCGAGCAGACCGAGCTGGTCGGCGGCGTACAGCGGATATTGCACCAGCACCCGCAGCACGCACGGCGCCGCAAGCACCCAGGTCAGTTGCGTGCACAACCGAACGATCGGCTTGTCGGCGTGCCATGCCGTCGGGTCGCCGGTCACGGTTCCGATCAGGAAGCCGATCACCGGCCAGCCGATCAGGATGCTGATCAGCATGCCGGTGGCGTAGGCACCGTTGTAGATGATGCCCGGGAGGAACACGTCCTTCGCCTCGCCCGACCGCATCGCGAAGATCGCCCCGATGCCGATGCCGATCAGGCTGTTGAACACGAACTGCACGGTCTGTCGCTGCACCAATCGGACGACGACCAGCAAGGTGGCGACGCCGACGCTGATCGCGAGCGACAGGCGTAACTCCCTCGTCGAGAGCCAGAGGATGGTGAACGTCGCGGTCGGAACGGCGCCCTCGATCATGCCGCGGACGCCACCGAGTGCCTTAGACAGCTGAGCCCGTACGAGCTGCTCGACGGTCGCGTACTCGGCGGCGACCCGAGTCTGCTGGGACTGCTCGCTGGCTTCGCTCACTGGGTCAACTCATAACGGGGGTTGTAGAGGACGCGGACATCGTCAATGCAGCTCAGACGGCCCGCGACGGTCATGTGTCGGCCGGGGTCGACACCGGCGATCCGGCGCCGGCCGAGCCAGACGAGGGTCACCGTGCCGGAGCCATCGTAGAGTTCGGCCTCGAGCGCGGCCACTCCGCCGCGAGGGCGCAGCGTCACTGTGCGCAGCACGCCGTGGACGGTGACGACGTCGCGATCGGCCTGCTGCACGATCGGGGGGCAGGCGTGCGCCTTGGCGTCACCGCGGAGCTCCTCGGCCTCCAACTCGTCGGTGCTCGTCGCAAACCGTCCAAAGGCGCGTTTCATGATGCCCATGGCATCAAGAGTAGACGCGGGACGCCGGTCGTCAGGCCGGTTCGGTCGGCTCGGTCGGCTCGGCGCCGGGCGGAAGCCGCAATGGGATCGGCTCGCGTGGCGGCATGGCCACACCCCCACGTACGACGACGACGTCTCGCACCGCGGACTCGAGGAGGCCGTCCGGATCGGACTGGGTCGCGGCGTCACCGAGGTACGTCGCGCGCAGCAGCCACCTCGGTCCCTCGATACCCACGATCCGGCTGGTTTGGGTGCCTTGGCGACCATCGGCGGACTTGACCGGGACCTTGACCCGCAGCTCCGGTCCGTACGGTCCCTCCGCCTCGGTTGCGGTCCCGCCGCGGTTCGTCGCCTCGGCCGCGATCTCGCGGCGAATGTCGTCCCACATGCCGCCCGAGCGCGATGCCGCGAAGACCCGCAGCTCGACGGCGCCGTCCTTGCTCACGAGCATGGCGGCCCCAACGGCGCCGGTGGCCTGATCGGTTTGCAGTCGGAGCTCGAGTCCGGGACGGCCCGTGACGATGAGGCCGCCGATGTCGATGATGTTGGCGTCGTCCAGGTCGACCTCACGCTCGTCGGCGTCCCAGGGACCGACCCGCTCGCGGTGGGTGGTCTGCGCGGTCGACTCCTCGAGGTCATCGTCGACAGGCTCAGCGGGTCGCACGTGGCTGCCCTTGCGACGGCGGAAGATCACGCGGTTGCCTCCTGCTGAGCCGGATCAGTGGGGTCGAATCCTCCGGTGGAACCGTAGCCGCCGTCGCCACGGACCGATTCGGGCAGGTTGGCGACGACGTGGAAGTTCGCGTGCTCGACCCGCTGGATGACGAGCTGGGCGACGCGGTCGCCGCGGCGCAGGTTGATCGGGGTCGTCGGGTCGAGGTTGATCAGGCACATCTTGATTTCGCCGCGGTAGCCGGAATCGATCGTGCCGGGGGCGTTGACCAGCGACAATCCAGAGCGTGCGCCCAGGCCCGATCGCGGGTGGACGAACGCCGCGTATCCGGATGGCAGTGCGATCGCGATGCCGCTCGGCACGACCGCGCGCTCTCCCGGCGCCAATGTCACGTCGATCGTGGTACGCAGGTCGGCTCCGGCGTCACCGGGATGGGCATAGCGCGGCAACTCGACTCCGTCGTCGAGCCGCTGGATCTGTACGTCGAGCATCGCAGTGACCCTACCTCCGAGGGTCGACGGACGCGTGCCAGGCTGTCGCCGTGGAAGGCGCGACGTACGAGGAGCGGCTGCACGCCCCGATCGCCTGGTGGCTCATCGGCCTCGTGTTCGTCGTGTCGGTGTGGTGGGTCTTCGTCCTGGCGACGCCGCCATGGCTGGCCTGGCTCGCCGCGATCGTCGCGCTCGCGCTAGTCGCCGGTCTGGTCGGACACTACGGCGCGGCTCGGGTCGCGGTGTCGGACGGACAGTTGCGGGCCGGCCGCGCCCACATCCCGCTGGCGCTGTGCGGGGCCGTCGAGGTTCTCGACGCCGATCGGACGCGGCGCGCGGGCGGCGCCGAGGCCGACGCTCGTGCGTACCTCCTGCTTCGGCCCTACATCGCCACCGCTGTCCGGGTGGCGATCGACGATCCGAACGACCCGGTGCCGTACTGGCTGCTCAGCAGTCGCCGGCCGGATCGGCTCGCCGCCGCGGTTCGCGCTGGACGACCCGACGCCGAGTGAGAGACTGGCGCCATGGGAAAGGCGAAGCGGGTTAGACAGCCCGGCAAGCGTACGTGGAAGATCTATGACAAGGCCGCGACGACCTTCGCCGGGATCGCGAGCGCACGCGCCGTCGACATGGTGTGGAAGGCCGCCGTCGGCCGGAAGGCACCGAAGAACCCGGCAAACCCCGAGGTGTCTTGGCGTGAGGCCGCGACCTGGGTGGTCCTGTCAGGCGCATCGATCCATCTCGCCAAGATGTTCGCCACCCGCAAGGCCGCCAACTACTGGGTACGCTCGACCGGCCACTTGCCACCGGGCATGAAGTCACTGGAGGGGGCCGAGAACCCGCCAGCGCGAAGCGACGAGACCGCCAGCACCTAGGCTGCGCAGTCGCGGCAGATCGGCAGGCCCTTGCGCTCCCCGGCGAGCTGACTTCGGTGATGCACCAGGAAGCACGACGAGCAGGTGAACTCGTCGGACTGGCGCGGTAGGACCTGAACGGCCAGCTCTTCGTGGCTCAGGTCGGCTCCGGGAAGCTCGAACGACTCGGCCGCCTCGGCCTCGTCCTCATCGACCTTGCCGGAGTTTTTGTCGTGGCGCCGTGCCTTGAGTTCTTCGATACTGTCCTCGGACTGATCTTCCTCAGTCTTGCGCGGCGCGTCGTAATCTGTTGCCATGGAAATCTCCTGACGCGGGGCTGCTCCCCCGGCGTTGCAATGTCTCGGTGCTCTATGCAAGTGACGCGTGCCGTAAAGGCGTCGCGGGCGGACAGTGTGCCTTATCCGAAGCCGAAGATCACGCTCATTCCACGACGCGCGTCGCGATCTAGGTCACATTCGGTCGCTGCCCCTACGGCCTGTAGTTGTTGCGCCCATAGAACGCAACCAAGCGTCGGGACATTCCCGCTACCGACGGGAGATCGTACGGGTCAGAAACCGCACTCCGCGACGAGGGTACGGAATGCGTCGAACAGACCGGGTGTCGCCGCGACGACGAGGCGCTCATCGGGCTCGTCAGACTCGAGGCCGGACACGAGCGCACCGGCCTCGCGCGCGATGAGTACGCCGGCCGCTCGATCCCACGGCTGCAGACCCTCCTCGACGTACGCGTCGATCCGCCCGGACGCGAGGGAGCAGAGGTCGAGGGCGGCGGAGCCGATCCGCCGAACGTCCCGAATCCGCGTAATGAGGACGCCCAAAGCCGCGGCCTGGCGCGCCCGCTGCGCCGAGTCGTACCCGAATCCGGTCGAGACCAGCGCTTGACTGAGGTCGGAGGATGTCGCCGAACGCAGTCGGGTCGGGGGCCCTTCGGCGTGGTCGCGGCGCCAGGCGCCGTGGCCGAGGAGCGCGCTGTATTCGGTCCGCAACGGAACGTCGACGACGACACCGGCTCGAACGACGTGGTCGACCTCGATGCCGATGGATACCGCGTACGCGGGCACGCCGTAGACGAAGTTGACCGTGCCGTCGATGGGGTCGATGACCCAATTGACTCCCGACGAACCGGACTGCCGGCCGCCTTCCTCACCGACGAACCCGTCGTCGGGCCGGGCGGCGCCGATGCGATCGCGGATGTGCCGCTCGGCGGCCGTGTCGACGTCGGTGACCGCGTCGGTAGGGCTGGACTTGGTGGCGGCGACGTCGACCCGGCCTTCGGGACGGAGGTCGCGAATCAACGCGGCAGCCTCCTGCCCGGTCGACCGGGCAAGCTCGAGCAGACTCTGGTCGTCGGTCATACCGCCTCCCCGCGCGCACCCGACGCCGATGTCACGTCGGGGCTGTCGACTCCGCACAGGGCCGGGCGGTCCGGCTCGCGAGCGTTGCGGCAGCAGCTCGCCGGGCAGACGTCCCAGCTCGGCGGCAGCCCGCCGACGGTGACGCGCGAGCGCTCCTCCCCACGGGCCGCCGCCGCTCGCTCGAGCAGCAGCTCGCGCACCATGGCGACGAAGCGGGGGTGAACCCCCGGGGTGGCAGCCCGCACCATCGCGAGCCCGATCTCGGCGGCGATCTCGGCGGCCTGGGTGTCCAAGTCGAAGACGACCTCCATGTGATCGGAGACGAACCCGATCGGGATGACGACGACAGCGTCCACTCCCTCGGTGCGCAGGGCACGCAGGTGATCGCCGATGTCGGGCTCGAGCCAGGACACCGACGGCGACCCGGAGCGCGAGCAATACACCAGGTCGTGGTCGCGCGCGACACCACTGGCGTCGGCGACCGCGGCGGCCACGACGGACGCCACGTCGCGATGCTGCCGCTGGTACGCGCCGCCCTCGGTGTCGTCGAACCGGCCGCTGGCGTCGTTCATCGAGAGTGGAATGGAATGCGTGACGAACACCAGTCGGGCGGAGTTGCGCGCCTCGTCGGAAAGCTTGGCGAGCGCCGCCAGGGTCGCGTCGACGAACGGAGTCACGAAACCGGGATGGTTGAAGTAGTGCCGCAGCCGGTCGAGGCGCGGCGCGCCCGGACCGACGACCGCGACCGCGTCGTACAGGTTCTCGCGATATTGCCGACATCCGGAGTACGACGCGTACGCGCTGGTGACGAAGCATGCCGCCCGCCGTACGCCGTCGACCGTCATCTGGCGCAGCGTGTCGGTCAGATACGGATTCCAGTTGCGGTTGCCCCAATAGATAGGAAGGTCGATGCGCTGTTCGGCCAGATCGGCTCGGATCGCGTCGCGCAGCATGCGGCACTGCTCGTTGATCGGAGACCGACCGCCGAAGGCCGCGTAGTGCTCGGCCACCTCGTCGAGTCGCTCCGGCGGGACGCCGCGGCCGCGGGTCACGTTTTCCAGGAACGGGCGCACCTCGGCCGGAGCCTCCGGGCCGCCGAACGACACCAGGAGCAGGGCGTCATAGGGCGACGGATCGAGACGGGGCATACGTCCATCCTGTCAGGCACCGAAAACCCGTCCGCAAGTGCGGGACAGTGGGGGTATCGTTGCCCGGCTTGACCACCGCCATCCCGCCATCGCGGGAGGACCAGGGGACCGCTGACACTCTGATGCCGCTGCTCGGACGCTATCGAACCATCCTGGAGATCCCAGGAGCATGGCGCTTCACCGCGGCCGGCTTCATCGCCCGGCTGCCCATCTCGATGCTCGGCCTCGGCATCGTCCTGCTCGTCGCCGACCGAACCGGCTCGTACGGCCTGGCCGGCACCGTGTCGGCAGCGCAGGTCGTCGCCGGGGCGATCGCGGCGCCGTTCGGCGCGCGTTTGGCCGACCGCTTCGGTCAGGACCGGGTCTTGCCGCTCATGGCGCTCGGCTTCGTCGTGGGCACCGGGCTGCTGCTGGTCGCCGTCGAATCCGACCAGCCGACCCCGATCCCGCACGCCGCTGCGATGGTGGCCGGCGCCGCTCTGCCGCAAATCGGGTCAAACGTTCGCGCCCGATGGCGACACGTGGTCACCGACCGTCGGCAGCTCGACACCGCGTTCGCGCTGGAGGCGGTGGTCGACGAGCTGATCTTCGTCGTCGGGCCGGTGCTCATCACGGTGCTCGCGACCGAGGTGAGTCCGGTGGCGGGCCTCGCCACGACAGCCGGCCTGTGCCTCGCCGGGTCGACGTCGCTCGCGTCGCAGCGTGACACCCAGCCCACCGTCGACGAGGCCGGGCACCGGGATCGAGTACGAGAGCCGCTCGGCTGGCGACTGCTCGCGCCGCTCTTCATCGTCATGATCGGGCTCGGCGGCCTGTTCGGCGGCTCGGAGGTCGTGACGGTTGCCTTCGCCGAGGCCGAGGGGGTACGAAGCGCCGCCGGATGGATGCTGGCAGCCATGGCCGTCGGCAGCCTGATCGCGGGCCTGGTCACCGGCGCCGTCACCCTGCGGCAGCAGCCGGCGGCGCGGGTACGGTGGGGCGCGACCGCGCTGACGGCGTCGATGGCGCCGTTGCCGTTCCTGCCCACGACCTGGTCGGTGGCGCTGATGCTGTTCGTGGCCGGACTGAGCATCGCACCTACCCTCGTCGCGACGGTGTCGATGGTGGAGCTGTCGGTGCCGCCGGCCCGCCTGACGGAGGGCATCTCTTGGGTCATCGCGGGCATCGTGACCGGGGTCGCTCCCGGTTCCGCGCTGTCCGGCGCGGTGGTCGATGCGACCAGCGCCTCGACGGCGTACGGTGTGTTGTTCGGCTTCGGGCTGCTCGCCATGGCGGCCGCCTGGATCACGCTGCCCCGGCGACAACCCGGCCCGCCCGCGTAACTCACCGGCGCGGTGGCTTGGATTGAACCCCGTGGCCGACGAGACTGGTGCGCACGGACAGCTGGAGGCGAGAGATGCGAGACCTGCGCCTCGTGGGTTTGAGCGAGGATCAAAAGTATTTGATCCTGCGCGACGAGGCCGGTGACGAGTGTCGCGTCCTTGCTGACGAACGACTACGGGCGGCGCTTCGGGGCGACCGAGCGCGACTGGGACAGTTGGAGATCCAGATGGAGAGCGCCTTGCGACCACGCGACATCCAGGCTCGGATCCGGGCCGGGGAGAGTCCCGAGGACGTGGCCGCGGTCGCGCAGGTCCCGGTCGAGAAGATCATGGGCTACGCCGTACCGGTGCTCGCCGAGCGCGAGCACATCGCCGAGCGAGCCCGCCGCTCCGGGGTTCGCCGCAAGCACACCGACGGACCGGCGAGCCTGCTCGGCGACACCGTCGACGAGCAACTCCGCCGGCGCGGGAGCAAGCCCGACGAGGCGACCTGGGATTCGTGGCGGCGCGACGACGGTCGCTGGGCCGTCACAGTGACGCCCGCGGGCGGTGGTCGGACAGCCCGCTACGTCTTCGACGTGCCAGGCCGGTTCGTGGTGGCCGACGACGAGGCCGCCCGCGCGCTCATCGGCGACCACCCCGAGCAGCCGGACCCGACGGAGATGGCAATCGCGTCAGCGGTCGCCGAGGCCGAGCTCACCGATCCGTTGCCGCGAGTCGCGCTCCGCCGCGATGACGACGAGACCGCAGCGTCGGTCACTCCTCTGCATCGGCCGCGTACGGCCCGGCCGGCTGCGCCATCGGACCCGCTTCCGATCGAGGAGGACGGCGACTCCGAGCCCACCATCGACCTGAGCGACGAGGCAGACCGGGCGGTCGGAGCCGACGAGATCGACGTCATCGCGCGCGCCACCACCGAGTCGGGCAGCGGTCGTCGGCCCAACCGCCGGCGACGGGATCGCCGGCGCACCAGCGTTCCGAGTTGGGACGAGATCATGCTGGGCGGCAAGCCGCACGACGAGTAGCCCGCGCTCGACGGTGTGATCTCGACGGGGGCGTGATGGCACCCACCGGTTACTCGCGAGTACGGTCAGCGCATGGCGTACTTCGTGACGGGGGCGACCGGCTTCATCGGGCGGCACCTCGTCGAGCAGCTGCTCGCCAACCGGACCGGCGACATTTTCGTCTGCGTCCGGCAGGGCTCGCTGGACCGACTCGACCTGCTGCGTCAATGGCACGACGACGGCCGGGTCGTCCCGGTGATCGGCGACCTCACGGCCGCCCGCCTCGGCGTCGACGACGAATGGATCGCGGCCCAGGCCGGCCGGATCGACCACGTCTTCCACCTCGCGGCGCTCTACGACATGACGGCCGAGCCGGAGCGCAACGAGGCACTCAACGTCGAGGGGACCCGAGAGGCTCTCGCGCTCGCGACCGCGCTCCGCGCCGGCTGCTTTCATCAGGTGTCGTCAATCGCGGTGGCGGGCGACTACCCCAGCACGTTCGACGAGACAATGTTCGACGAGGGTCAGCGGTTGCCGTCGTCCTATCACCGGACCAAGTACGAGTCGGAGCGGATCGTCCGCGAGGAGGCGCAGCTGCCATGGCGCGTCTATCGACCGGCGATCGTCGTCGGGCACTCCGAGACCGGCGCAATGGACAAGGTCGATGGGCCGTACTACTTCTTCCCGCTCCTCAAGCGGCTGCGGGACACTCTCCCGCAATGGCTACCGCTGGTCGGCGTCGACCTCGGCGACACCAACATCGTCCCGGTCGACTACGTCGCGAAGGCGGTCGACCATCTTGCGCACGAGCCGAACCTGGACGGCCACGCGTTTCATCTGGTCAATCCCGATCCGCAGCCGACGACCGACGTCATCAACGTGCTCGCGACGGCTGCCAAGGCGCCTCGCTTCGCCGTGCCGGTCGACCGGCGCGTGACGAGCTTGCTCCCCATCGTCGACCAGCTCACCAAGCCGCTCCGGCCGCTGCTTGACACCCAGCCGGCCCAGCTCGCCCTCCGGCAGACCCTGCGTCAGACTCTGGGCCGCGTCGGGGTGCCGCCCGAGATCATCGGGCATGTGTCGCTGCCGACGCAGTTCACCTCGCGCGCGACCGAGCAGGCACTGGCCGGCTCCGGCATCAGCTGCCCCGACCTCGAGATGTACGCGCCGGCCCTGTGGGATTGGTGGGAACAGCATCTGGACAAATCCACTCAGGCCAATGCTGGCCTCCGCCGAAAGCTTTCAGGCAAAACTGTCGTGGTCACGGGCGCGTCCTCCGGCATCGGCCGCGCGACCGCGCTCAAGGTCGCCCAGGCCGGCGGTGTCCCGTTGCTCGTCGCACGCGGGCACGACAAGCTCGAGGCGACCGCGCTCGAGATCGAGGCACTCGGTGGGCGGGCGCACACCTACCCCTGCGACCTGTCCGACATGGACGCGATCGACGCGCTCGCCAAGCAGATCGCCTCCAACCACGAGACCGTCGACGTCATCGTCAACAATGCCGGTCGGTCGATCCGACGGTCGCTGCATCTGTCGTACGACCGGTTCCACGACTTCGAACGGACGATGCAGCTGAACTACTTCGGCGCGATCCGCCTCGTCATGGGCCTGACTCCGAAGATGAAGGCCCGTGGGAACGGACATGTCGTCAACATCAGCTCGATCGGCGTCCAGACCAACCCGCCTCGGTTTTCGGCGTACGTCGCGTCGAAGGCGGCCCTGGACGCGTGGTCGCGCGTGGTCAGCTCGGAGCTGATCGGCGACGGCATCACGTTCACCACGATCCACATGCCGCTGGTCAAGACACCGATGATCGCGCCGACGAAGATCTACGACGCGTTCCCGACCATCACACCGGCGCAGGCGGCCGACCTCGTACTCCGGGCGATCAGGGACGAGCCACACGAGATCAACACGCGACTCGGCACGGCCGCCGAGGTCATTCATGCCCTCGCGCCGAAGACGATGTTTCGGGTGCTGCACCTGGCGTACCGGATCTTCCCCGACTCAGCTGCGGCGAAGGGCGACCCGACCCGCGAGGAGCACGCGACCAGTGAGCAGGTGCTTTTGGCCCGACTCCTCAAGGGCATCCACTGGTGACGGTCAGGCCGGACCGGTCGCCACGGGCCGGGCCGGATCGGTGATCCACTCGCTCCACGACCCGGGGTACAACGCGGCCTTGACCCCGATCAGATGCAGCGCCAATACCTCGTGCGCCGCGACGACCCCCGAGCCGCAGTAGACCCCGACCTGCGGCCGATCGTCTCCGGCCACGCCGAGTGCCTCGAACCGGCTCCGAAGTCGATCCGGCGCCTGAAATGTGCCGTCATCGCCGACGTTTTCGCGACTCGGCGCGCTGCGGGCGCCCGGGATGTGGCCAGCGATCGGGTCGACCGGCTCGTTCTCGCCCCGGAACCGCTCGCCGGCGCGGGCATCCAACAAGACTCCGGAGTCCGCGACGGTCGCCGCGCCGGCCGCGTCGAGCACCGGCATCGCACCGGGCGTCCCGACGAAGTCACCGGGGCGCGGCTGTGCGTCCTCGGTGCTGATCGGCCGTCCGGCGACGACCCATCCGTCGTAGCCGCCGTCGAGCAGCCTGACATCGTCATGACCGTAGTAGCGCAGCAACCACCAGGCTCGCGCGGCGGCGCTGCCGTCGCATTGGTCGTAGACCACCACAGGGTCGTAGCGCCGCACACCGGCGGCCCGCATCGTGGCGGCGAACTGCTCCTGCTCGGGCAGCGGATGGCGGCCGCCGGCGCCGCCCGGGCCGGACAAATCGCGCTCCATGTCGACAAAGGCCGCGCCCGGCAGATGGCCGGCCTCGTAGCCCGCGCGCCCCGGGGGACCGCCGAGCGACCATCGGACATCGAGCAACGTGACGGGCTCCCCCGACGCCAAGAGCTCGCTCAACCGGTCGGCGCTCACCAGGGTCGAGTGCGGCACAACAGTCGAGGGGTGCATGACACTCGATCTTGCCCCACTGTGGCTAGCGTTGCCACCCCGCTGCAGCCGCTGCTCGATCCTCGGACAGTGATCGTGAGCCAGCGGATAAACGGCGGACCCGTATGCCATTTCCACCTGCCCGCCGACGGTGAGCGGGAGCTCGTCGAGCGCGGCGCGACCGCTCTATCGTGGACGCATGCCGCCGTCTGAGGTTGTCGAGGCCGCCGGTCGGGAGGTGACGATCACCAACCCCGGTCGGGTGATCTTCGCCGACGGCGGACACACCAAGCTCGACCTGGTCCGCTACTACCTCGGCGTGGCCGACGGAGCCCTACGCGGCGTCATGGGTCGGCCGATGATCCTCAAGCGTTTCGTCAAGGGCATCGACCAGGAGGCGTTCTTCCAGAAGCGGGCTCCGAAGAAGCGACCGGAGTGGATCGAGACCGCGACGCTGTCGTACGCCTCGGGCACGTCGGCCGACGAGGTGGTGGTCCGCGACGCCGCCGGGCTCGCGTATGTCGTCAACCTCGGCTGCCTCGACCTCAACCCGCATCCGGTCCAGGCCGAAGACCTCGACCATCCCGACGAGTTGCGCATCGATCTGGACCCGAATCCCGGCATCGACTGGCGACAGATCCTCGATGTCGCGTATGTCGCCAAGGCGGTCCTCGAAGACCACGGACTGACGGCCTGGCCGAAGACGTCCGGTTCTCGTGGCTTCCACGTGTACGCCCGGATCGAACCGCGATGGGCCTATCGCGACGTACGTCTGGCCGCGCAGTCGGTTGCCCGCGAGGTTGAGGAGCGGGCTCCCGACATCGCGACTAGCCGCTGGTGGAAGGAGGAGCGCGAAGGCGTCTTCGTCGATTTCAACCAGAACGCGAAGGACCGCACGGTCGCGTCGGCATACTCGGTACGGGCCAAGCCGGACGCTCGCGTCTCCGCTCCGCTGCGTTGGGACGAGGTGCCCGACTGCCGACCCGAGGACTACACCCTGCCTTCGGTGCTCGAGCGGTACGCCGATATCGGTGACCCCTGGGAGGGCATCGACGAGTCGGCCGGCTCCCTCGATGCGTTGCTGGATCTCGCCAAGCGACTTGGGCCGGCCGAGAAGCCGCCCAAGGGGGTCGGTCGCCGACAGCAGACGATGCCGCTGATCGAGATCGCTCGGGCCAAGACCAGGGAGGAAGCCATGGCGGGGCTCGACCGATGGAAGACCCGACACGCATCGGTCGTCGGGCATCTGAAGCCGGCGGACACCCTGGTCGACGGCATGCGCGGCCGCAGCTCGATCTGGTACCGCATCCGGATCAACCTGCAGCACGTACCCGAGGCCGAGCGGCCGCCGCAGGAGCCGCTCGAGGTCGATTACGACCCGTGGCAGGAGTGGCGGGGCCAGGACGCCTGATCGGCTCCGGCTCGAGACTGGCAGGATGTACGCCTGTGGCCGAACTCGTCTTGTTCACCGGAACGATGGACTGCGGCAAGTCAACCCTTGCCCTCCAGCTTGACCACAACCACGCCGCGCGCGGCCGGGCCGGCCGGATCTTCACCAGCCATGACCGGGCCGGCGCCGAGGTCTTGTCGTCGCGGCTCGGGCTGAAGGTGGACGCGATCGAGGTCAAGCCCGACTTCGACTTCTGGATGTACGTCATCCAGGCGCTCACCCAGGGCGGCCGGATCGACTACCTGATCTGCGACGAGGCGCAGTTTTACACTCCCGAGCAGGTCGAGCAGCTGGCTAGGGTCGCCGACGAGCTGCAGGTCGACGTTTTCGCCTTCGGCATCCTCACCGACTTCCGGACCAGGCTGTTCCCGGGATCAGCCCGCCTCGTCGAGCTCGCCGATCGGGTCGAGGTGCTCCAGGTCGAGTCGCTGTGCTGGTGCGGCGCCCGGGCGACCCATAACGCCCGCACGGTCGATGGAGAGATGGTCACCGAGGGCGAGGTGGTCGTGGTCGGAGACACCGAGGACGACACGTACGACGACGCCACCCGTGAGATTGGTTACGAGGTGCTCTGCCGGCAGCACCATCGCCGCCGCATGACCTCGGCCAAGGCCCGAGCGGCCGCGCTGTCACCGGACCCGCTCCCCTTCGGCTGACGACGGCGTGGGTCAGCCGGCGTCGACGAGGAGCGGGACGAGCATCTCCGCCGCAGTGAGCGAGCCGTGGAAGCCGACCAGCTTGGTCTCGATCGGGAAATGGGTCCGCGACAGTACGGCGTGCGCTCCGGCCGCGGCGACGATGACGTCGCCGAACCGGGCCCGGAGGTCAGGTCGAATCGGTCCGAACCAGCCGGCCGCCTCGGCCTCCTCCTGACGGCAGACGACGACTCGGTCGCCGAGCACCGAAGCCCAGCGGACCGCGACGTCATGGGCGGCGCCGGCCCGACAGTACAGATGACGCAGCCGCGCCTCGCCACCGAGCAACGCAACTCCCTCGAGCAGGTCGGCATGGTCGCTGACGTCGATCCGACCGACGTCGTCGACGTCCACCATGCCGTGGTCACCGGTGACGACCATGACGGCGTCCGGTGGCAGGCTCTCCCGCAACCGCCGCAGGTCGGCGTCGACCATCGTCAGCCGATCGAGCCACTTGTCCGAGCGGACGCCCGTTGAGTGTCCGATGTGATCCAGCACCGATTCGTACGCGTAGATCAAGGAGTTGTCGGCCTCGGCGAGCGCACTGACAACGTCGATCCGCTCCCACGGATTATCGACGGCGTGATATTCGGCGCCGCGCTGGCTGCACACGGTGAGCCCACTGCCGCGGAATGCTGCCTTGTTGGCGGCGCCGACCCGAACGCCGACGGCCGCGAGCCGCTCGAACACGGTCGGCTGCGACTGCCAGACGTGTGGGTCGACGTCGGGGCTCCACTTGAGGGCGTTGAGCAGCTCGTTGGTGCCGGGGATCCGGTTCGTGTAGCCCGCTACACCATGCTGGCCCGGCGGCTGTCCGGTGCCGAGCGACGTCAGACTCGTCGCGGTGGTCGACGGGATGCCGCAGGTCATCGGCTCGCGGTCGCGCAGCAGCGACGCCAGGTACGGAGCGAGATCGGCGTGCTGTCGCAGCAGGTGCCAACCGAGTCCGTCGACCATGACCACGACGTACCGACCGCTCTCCGGCAGGTCGAGCACGTTGGCCGACTCGGCGTTGCCCATCGCGGCTGCCACGCTCGGCATCACGTCACTCAGGGCGCGGTCGCCGTACCGAGGGAGTACGAACCGCGTCTCGTCGCTCATCGACGCGCGGTTGCCTCGGACAGGTCGGCCGCGAACGACAGCAGTTGCTCCACGGCCTCGCCGCCGTCGGCAGCCGAACTCATGCGCAGCGAGAAGTCGTCGGACGTCACGGTCCCGGTGTAGCCGTGGTCGGCCTCGCAGTTGGGATCGGAGCAGGTCGCCGGCTCGAGATCGACCCGACCGACGGCGCCCCATCCCACGGTGAGCACGGCCTCGCTGACCGTCGGCGGCTCCGACTCACCGACGTACTTCTCGGGATTTGCCACCATCCGGTTGACCACGACCGACTCGACGCTGGCCAACGGGATCGCCTCGGTCGTCGTCGACGTGTACGGCTGCGGCAGCAGGTCGTCGGCGGCGTGTTCGTCGGTGTGGGCCACGACCAGCCGCGTCGGAGTCAAGACGACGACGGTTTCGTGCCGTCGAATCTCCTCCCGGTCGAAGGTTGGCTCGTGATGGACCACGAACGATCGCACCGGCTCGCCGGCAACGGCAGCGCCGATCCCGTTTGCGACGATTGTCGGGTGATAGCCGCTCGCGTCGATCGCGGACTTGAGCTCGTCGGATCGGTCCGGACCCGGATGGCCGGTGGGCCGCACGGCAGCCGCCCGGCTGTGCGCGTCTGAGGATCGATGTCCGTGGTCGGGCATGAGGTCAGTCTGACACGGGCCGCGAACGCCAGCTGGCCTGCGTGCCGCCCAGGCCGACCCGGCTAGTCCAGCCGGCGCACCAGCGTGTCGGTCCGCGCCTCCGACGCCGGCGCCACCCGCCCGACGACGTCGCCGATCCGGACGCTCTCCGGGTCGGCCAGCGCCGGCCGCAGCTCGAGTCGGGCGACCTCGGGCAGATCGTTCTTGAGATGCGCCAGTCGCTGCAGGACGTCCTCGATGGCCTCGACGTCGACGACCGGCGCGCCGCCGTACCCGAAGAGCAGCGGTGCCGCCCGGATCTCACGGACCATCGCCTGCGCGTCGGCGTCGGTCAGCGGGGGGATGCCGTACGCGCGGTCGCCGAGCAGCTCGCTCGGCGCGCCGTGCACACCGAAGGACAGCACGGGACCGAACAGTGGGTCCTCGAACGACTCGATGAGCAGCTCGACGGTCCCCTCGCCCACGTCACCGGATCCCCCGGGCGCCGGCAGCCCGTACGCGGCCAGCAGCTCGGCCACCTGGTCGCGGGTGAGGTCGACGCCGTCGGGATGGTCCTCGACGAGCTTCGACACGAGCGCCCGCGCCTCGTCGCGACGAAGGTCGTCGTAGGACCGCACCCGCCCGGTCGGCCGACCCAGCCAGCTGGCGTAGGACACGACCCAGGCCAGCGCCCGCACGGCCGTCTCCGGCGCCGGATAGGACGGGACCGAACCACGTCCGGCGGCACCTTCGACGTCGGCGACCCGGAGCAGCTCGGGTACGCCGACGCTGGCGAGGAATGTCGATACGATCGGCTTGTCCGACTGCTCCCCCACGGCCGCCAGCACGTTGGCGACCGCTTCGCCGGTGGTGTTGAGCGGCGGGATATAGACCGCGACGACCGCGTCAACCTCCGGGTTGTCGATCGCGTCGTCAAGGGCCCGCTCGAAGTCGTCGGCGGTGGCGTCCGCGCCCAAGGCCACCGGCTCACGCACCGACAGTCCGGCGGCGGTCGCGGCGTCGGCGGCCAGCAGGCCGAGCGCGTCGGAGTTGCCCACGACGGCGACGCGTGGACCGCGCGGAAGGGGTTGGTGCGCGAGGATCTGGGCGACGTCGAGCATCTCGTCGAGGGTGTCGACCTGGATCACGCCCGCCTGCCGGAACATCGCGTCGACGGCGGCCTGAGGAGCGCTGGTCTGCCGAACCGCATGTCCGACCGGGATGCCCTGCGTCGTCCGGCCGGACTTCACCGCCACGATCGGCTTGCGCCGGCCGACCCGGCGAGCGATCCGGGAGAACTTCCGCGGATTGCCGATCGACTCGAGATAGAGCAGCACCACCTCGGTCGCGTCGTCCTCTTCCCAGTACTGCAGCAGGTCGTTGCCCGACACGTCGGCGCGGTTGCCGGCCGAAACGAACGTCGACAGACCGAGGCCGCGGCGATCGACGGTCTCGAGGATGGCGACGCCGAGCGCCCCCGATTGGCAGAAGAAGCCGACCCGTCCGCGCGGTGGCATCAGTGGCGACAGCGAGGCGTTGAGCGAGATGCCGCCGGCGGTGTTGATGACGCCGAGACAGTTGGGTCCGACCAGGCGCAGGCCGTAGCTGCGGGCCAGCCCGAGCAAGCGACGCTGAGCCGTCCGGCCCTCCTCACCGGTCTCGGCGAAGCCGGACGAAATGACCACGAGGGTATGGACGCCCTTGGCGGCACAGTCGAGTACGACGTCGGCGACCGACTCCGCGGGGACCGCGATGAGCGCGAGCTCGACCGGACCGGGGATCGCCTGGACCGAGTCGTACGCCGGCAGTCCGGACACCGCCTCGGCCTGCGGGTTGACGGCGTACACCGCGCCGGAGTAGCCGCCCAACACGAGATTGCGGACGAGAACCTGCCCGATCGTGTCCTGCCGCCGGCTGGCTCCCACGACGGCGACGCTCGCGACATGGAAGATGCGCGCCACCGATGCCGCCTCGAATCGATGCTCGCGGGCCTGCATGACACCGACGGCGGTATCGGTCGGGTCGATCGAGAACTCGAGACGCAAGACGCCGTCCTCGAAGTCGTCGCCGACCGCGTACCCCTGCTCGCGGAAGATCTGAATCATCCGGGTGTTTTCCGGCAGGACCTCGGCGACGAACCGCTCGAATCCGCGCTCTCGACCGGCCTCGGCGAGGTGCTCGAGCAGCAACTGACCGAGTCCGCGTCCTTGATAGTCGTCCTGGACCAGGAACGCGACCTCGGCCTCACGGTCGTCGAGTGCGTCGTAGCGCCCGACGGCGACGAGGTCGCCCGCCCGCGTGATGACGAACGCGACCCGGCGGTCGTGATCGACGTGCGTGAAGCGCTCGACGTCACGGTCGGACAGCACCGGATACGGCGCGAAGAACCGCAGGTACTTCGACTGCTCGCTGACCCGGGAGTAGAAGGCGACCAGGCCCTCCCCGTCATCGGGCGTGATCGGCCGCAGATGCGCCGTGCTGCCGTCACGGAGCACGACGTCGGCCTCCCAATGCCGTGGGTACGCGGGCGCGTTCACGCGTCGAATCTAGCCGAACGACGATACTCCGCAATGGCACTCCGCAATGGCGCTGGGCAATGGCACTGGGCGGTCGCCGACGCGGGTGTCCGGCGGGCTGCGCAGACTGCCAGAATGCGGAGGACGCCTTCCGAGGCCAAGGAGCAGCCCATGGCAACCGACTCGACCACGAGCTTCCGCGCCGCGCGAGACTTCCTGCTCGCCCATCGAGACGACTACGACGCCGCGTACGCCGGATTCAGCTGGCCCGAGGTCGAGTCGTTCAACTGGGCCGCCGACTGGTTCGACCATCTCGCGGGCAGCCAGCCGAGCGTCGACGCCCTGTGGATCATCGAGCCGGACGGCAGCGAGCAGCGGATCAGCTACGCCGACATGGCCGATCGGTCGCGCCGCGTCGCCGGCTGGCTCGCCGACCAGGGGATCGGCCAGGGCGACCATGTGCTGCTCGTGCTCGGCAACTGCGTGCCGCTGTGGGAGCTGACGCTCGCATGCATCCGGCTCGGCGCCGTCATCATCCCGGCCACGACCTTGCTGTCGGTTGACGACCTTCGTGACCGGGTGCAGCGCGGCAACGCCCGGGCCGTCGTGGCCCACGGAGCCGACGCCGCGAGGTTCGCCGGGATCGCCGACGATTGCGTACGAGTCGCGGCCGACGGCGACCCGGCCGAGGGGTGGCTCGCGTACGCGGACGCCGGCGTACACGACGCATGGGACGGCGAGTCCGACACCAGGGCGGACGATCCGCTGCTCCTCTACTTCACCTCGGGTACGACGGCGCAGCCGAAGCTCGTCGAGCACACGCACGCGTCGTACCCGATCGGTCACCTCTCGACGATGTACTGGATCGGCATGCAGCCCGGCGATGTCCACCTCAACATCTCGTCACCCGGCTGGGCCAAGCACGCCTGGTCGTGCATCTTCGCGCCGTGGAACACCGGGGCGACCGTCTTGATCTACAACTTCGCGCGCTTCGACGCCGACGCGCTGCTCGACGTCATGGGCCGGGCCGGCGTCACCACGTTTTGCGCACCGCCGACGGTGTGGCGGATGCTCATCCAGAGCAATCTGTCCGGCCGCGACCTGGCCCTGCGCGAGGTCGTCTCGGCCGGCGAGCCGCTGAACCCTGAGATCATCGAGCAGGTGCAGCGAGAGTGGGGGCTCACCGTCCGCGACGGCTACGGCCAGACCGAGACGACCGCCCAGATCGGCAACCCTCCGGGCCAGCCGCTCAAGCTCGGATCGATGGGTCGCCCGCTCCCCGGTTACGTCATCTCGCTGGTCGATCCGGTCAGCGACGAAGTCGGCAGCGACGGCGAGATCTGCATCGAGCTGGCCCGGCGGCCGGCCGGCCTCATGGTGGGTTATCGCGACGACCCGGAGCGGACCGCGGAGGCGACGCGTGGCGGCTTCTATCGCACCGGCGACGTCGCCTCCGTCGACGACGACCGCTACATCACGTACGTAGGTCGCGCCGACGACGTGTTCAAGGCGAGCGACTACCGGATCAGCCCGTTCGAGCTCGAGAGCGTGCTCATCGAGCATCCGGCCGTCGCCGAGGCAGCCGTCGTGCCCTCGCCGGACCCGATCCGGCTCGCGGTGCCCAAGGCATTCGTCGTGCTCGCCGCCGAGCACGAGCCGACCCGGGAGACCGCGCTCGACATCATGCGCTACACCCGCGAACGACTCGCCCCGTACAAGCGGATCCGACGGATCGAGTTCGCCGACCTCCCCAAGACCGTGTCGGGCAAGATCCGTCGCGTCGAGCTGCGGAGCAACGAGGCGGCAGTGGTCGACCAGGCACATCCTCAGCCCCAAGCTTTCGATGAGACTGACTTTCCGGAGCTGAAGGAGTCGTCGTGACGCCGGACGAGTTGCGCACCCTGCTGGCGGAGGATCGATTCGTCGCGATCGTGCGGGGGCCGGACCCGGATCGACTGGTCGACTGCTTGCGCGCTCTGGCGGCGAGCCGGATCCGTCTGGTCGAGGTGTCGCTGACGAGTGGCAATGCCATCGACGTGATCAAGCGGGCCAGCAACGAGTTGGGCGACCGAATCGTGCTGGGTGCCGGGACCGTGCTCGAGGCCGACCAGGCGATCGCCGCGACAGAGGCCGGCGCGAGGTACGCGGTGACGCCCGCGTACGGTCCCGGCGTCGACCACTGCATCGAGCGCGGCGTCCCCGTCCTCGTTGGCGCCATGACACCCACGGAGATCTACGCGGCACACGCCCTCGGCGCCACGGCGATCAAGGTGTTTCCGGCGTCGGCCAGCGGGCCGGCGTACATCCGGGCGCTTCGCGATCCCTTCCCGGATGTGCCGCTCGTACCCGTGGGCGGTGTCGACGCCGCGGCGGCGACCGAGTACCTGCGGGCCGGGGCCCTTGCCGTCGGAGTCGGGTCACCGCTGCTCGGCGATGCGCCGTCGGGCGGCGACCTGGCGGCTCTCGCGAAGCGGGCGACACAGTTCCGTGAGGCCATCGCATGACTGGGTCGGTGCTGTGCCTCGGCGAGGCGATGGTGACCTTGCGGAGCCAGGGTCGGCTACGCCTCGGCGATCCGATCATTGCGTCGGTCGCCGGCGCCGAGAGCAACGTCGCGATCGGACTGGCCCGGCTCGGACACGACGTCGCCTGGGCCGGGCAGGTCGGCTCCGACGAGCTCGGTGAGCTGGTGCTCCGTACCCTGCGGGCCGAGGGTGTCGATGTACGCATCCGGCGCGACCCGGCGCGGCCCACCGGGCTGATGTTTCGGGAGCAGCGCACCGGCGACATCATCCATGTGGAGTACGTCCGGCGCGGGTCGGCCGGCTCGGCGCTCGAGGTCGCACTGATCGAGGAGGCGATGGATCCGGCGCCGGTCCTCTTGCATGTCTCGGGCGTGACCCCGGCGCTGTCGGAGTCCAATGCCAAGGCGACCGGCGCCGCGCTGCGACGGGCTCGCGAGCTGCGCGCCGTGACGAGCCTGGATCTCAACTACCGCAGCCGGCTGTGGTCGCCCGAGGAGGCCGGGTCCGCGATGCGCGAGCTGCTGGCAGACGTCGACGTACTGTTCGCGTCGGCCGATGAGCTGACGCTCGTGTTCGGCACCGATCCGCCGGGAGCGCCGGTCGCCGAGGTCGTCGTCACACACGGGGCTGACGGCGCCGAGGCGTGGGAGTCCGACCGGCATGCCCGGGTCGCGGCCCGGTCGGTCCGGGCGGTCGACCCGGTCGGCGCCGGCGACGCCTTCGTCGCGGGGTACCTGTCGGCCCGACTCGACGGGCTCGACCTCGACGGTCGGCTGGCGCGCGGTACCGACGTCGCCGCCGTCGCGGTCGGTGCGGCCGGCGACTGGGAGGGACTACCGACCCGATCGGAGCTGGCGGCCTTCGCTGGCGACCACGGCGGCATGCTCCGCTAACCCAATTCACGAGTTTTGGTGCGCTCATCCGCGACTTCGGACCGGCCGTCCGCGAGGTTTGGACCGCTCGTCCGCGAGTTTTGGTCGCGGGCCCTGACCACAAACTCACGGATCGGCGTAAGCGATGGGACGCCGCTGACGCCGCATGTGTGACCTCACCGGGGCTGGACGCCGGGGATGACGAACGTCGTGATCGACTCACCCCTGAGCG
>JBKOYM010000019.1:0-16343 GCA_046725375.1 Actinomycetota bacterium | reverse complement strand
CACCTGGGACATCGTGCCGGCGCAGTTGTCGATCGCCTCCTCCGACGGGCCCGAATCGCCACCATCACACCCGGCCACGAACGTCCCACAAGTCGCGATCCCCAACGCCCCCACCACCATGCTCGATCGGCACCGGTTAGGTACTGCACGACGCATCATCTTCGCCTCTCTTTTGGACAGATCGCGACACATCGGGCCGAGGCTATCGCGGTGCGGAGCCTCGCCACGTCGGATTGGGCACTCATTGGAGCGGACGGTCAGTCGAAGTCGATGTCGTCGATCTCGTTTTCGTAGTTCAGCCGCCAGTTGGTCATGTCGATCTTGTCGTCGAGGACATCTCCGACTAGTCCGCTGAGGGCGGCGCAGTTGCGGATTTGCCTTTGGCTGGGGAAGTCGGGGAGTTCTCGCGCTGATCCGTGGCCGTCCGGATGTGCATGCGTGGGTGGGAAGAGCTCGTTGAATCTTCGGTCGGTCATGTCGGCGTCGTGGGCTGCGAGCCGCAGTTCGTGTCGGGTGATGTCGCCGATGTTGTACAGGGTCTCGGCGGTCGCGATGGCCCGCGTGGTCATGGCTATCTGGGCCGCGTCGGTTGCGTCGTCGATGGCGTCGGCCTCGTGCGTGGCGTAATGCTCGATGGCCTCGTCGCCGATGTGCCCGCCCCCCGCGAGGGACGAGCGGCGTGATGAACGGATGGTAGGGGAGCCCGTATGCGAGCCGCTGCCCGACGAGGATCCAGTCCTTGACCCGCTCGTCTGCTTCCGCACCCTCGGCGATCTCCACATTCCCTATGCTTCGCATCAGCATGGCCTCAAGCCGCACGTCGGCCGTCGTCGCCCGTTCCCACTTACCCTGGTCGCCACCGAATCCGGGGTCGTGCAGGTGACCGAGGACGGCGGAGAGGTGGTGGTTCTGGTAGTTGCTGACCGCCTCCCGCATCGCGGCGAAGCCGTCATCGTCAGACACGACGGCCTCAAGCAGCCGCTCCAGCTCGGACTCGTCGAAGGTCGGCATGTTGGCGCCCAGGTGGAGGGCCTTCAGGTCGTCCCTGGTGTCGACGCTACGCACGCCCGGACCAGTCCCATCGGCTCCCGCGGCTCCGGCCGGGTCGTTGGCATTGTCCACCGACGGCATGTACGTGCCCAGCATGTGCGTCAGCCGACGCGCGCCGTCGGAGCCGAGCTCGCCCGGTCCGAGCTCGGCATGCCCGGCCAGGAAGTGGACGCCGTACGACGCGATCATCCCGGCGGCATGCGGGTGCTCGAGCAGGCTCTCGCGGCTCGTCGTGGCGGCGTCGAGCGCGGCAAGGATGCTGTTGAAGTCGTCGTGGCTCCACATCCGGTCGCGCAGGTAGTACGCGGCACGCGTCCCCTCACCGAATCCGTCGCCGTCGCCCTCGGTGAAGAATCGCAGCGCGGCCTCTCCGTTGTTGCCGAGCGCCGACATGAAGCCCGCCGTCGGATCATAGGCCTCGGCCACATCGCCGCGGCCGTACAGCAGCTCCGGCAGATACGAGTGGAGTCCGAGGTTGGTCCAGTCGTCGACGCCGAATCCTTCGTCGCGCTCCAGCCGATCGAGGCCGTCGCCCATCCGATTCAGGAACGCGGTGTCGTACGTGCCCTCGCGCAGCAGGTACGACAGCGCGATGGGTTTGTCGTTGGTGGTGACGTTGGCCAGCCCGTCGAGCAGGACACCAACCAGCTCGTCGGCGAGCTCGTGCTGCGCCGGTACGGACATCTGCTCGGTCGCCGACGCCGTGGCGGCGTCGCGAGGAGGGACAGCGTGGCCGACGTCTCGTCGTCTATCGGGCCGTGGACTGTCAGGTCCAGGATCACATCGAACAAGCCGGTGCCGCCGAGGCTGTCGATGAACGCCGCGTCCACGCCGTCGACGGCGGCCATACGCTTGAGCAGTTGGTCGACGGCGGCATACCCGTCGGGGTCGTCGACGACGTCTCGTGTACGGTCGGCAAGCTCCGAACCGAGGGCGTCGATGGCGGGCTGCGGCAGGGTGACGGCGTCCCACCGTGGATGGTCGATGAGCCAGACCGCCAGGTCGTCCGTCGGCATCCGGGCCAAGTCATACGGCAGCCGGGCGACTTCCAACCCGAGCTCGGGGAAGGCGCGATCGAGCTGGTGCGGCAGCAGCCCGGCAGCGTACAGCTCCTGCATGACCTCGTCGCTCGGACCGGCGTCGAGCTGACCGGCGGTCTCGGCAGCGGCGTCGTCGAGGTGGGCTTCGGCCCGACGGTATCGGCGCCGCAGCCGGTCTAACAGCTCGGCACGCGCGGCCACGACCGCATCGGCGCGCGCGTCCGTCAATGCGGCGAGTGCCCCAGGATCGACTCCGCCGCCCGGCGTACGAGCGCCGTCCGGACTGACCGGCGGGACACCGAAGTCGTCGGCCACCGCCTGCGCCCATTCGACGTTCAGCCCGCCTACCTCGCGGTCGAAGCGGCTCACTGCCCGGCCGAAGCCGCGAGTCGCGCCGGCCGCGCATTGCGCCGCGAGGTAGATCCGACGCGCCCGCATTCGGAACCCACGCGGAGCCGTAGCCAGCGGACCGTGCAGCAGTCCGCCCGCGCCATCCGCCGCCCGATCGGACGACCGCTCGACCGCATCCGACACGAGCTCGATCGGCCCCGCCGACGCCGCCAGCTCGTCGGCCGCCGCAGCGATCGCCGACGGTGCGGCCGGAAATCGGTCGAACGGCCCGCTCGATCCGCGGTCCATGCCGTACTCCATCGCGGTCCACCCCCAAACGGCGTACTCGATCGAACCCAAGGCTAGGCAAACAAGGGCAGACGGCATCCGGGTTATCCACAGGCGTGGCCGAGACATTGCGGCATGCCCCAACTCGCCCGCTCTCGACCGCGTCGACGTCGGCTCAGAAGTTCCAGCCGCACGAATCGTCGTTCTGGCAGCGCGAGATCAGGCGGCCCGCCGGGCGGCCATCGCGCGTTCGGTGTCCTCCTCCACGAGATCGGCGTTGATCTGCGCTCCGGCCATCGCGCCGGCCGCCGCCGCGGCCCCCACCTGCGCCGAGAGATCGGTGACGTTGCCCGCGACCCAGACGCCTGGCACGTCGGTGCGCCCGGTCGCGTCGGCGTCGATGCGTTCGTCGAAGCCCGCGTGCTCCACGGGTCGCAGCCCGAGGTCGGCCAGGAAACCGCCACGCGCCACCATCCGTGCCGAAACGGCCACCACCTCGCGTTCGATCAGCGTGCCGTCGCGCAGCCGTACTCCCTCCAGACGGTCATCGACGACCTCGACCGAGGCGACTTCGCCGTCGACCACGTCGATGCCGCGGGCGGCCATGCGTTCTGCGTCGTCGTCGCTCAGCCCGGCCGCGGTGTGTGTCAGGTACGTGACGTCGTCGCTCCATTGGCGGAACAGCAACGCCTGATGCACCGAACGCGGCCCGGTCGCTAACACGCCGATCGCCCGGTCGCGGACCTCCCAGCCGTGACAGTACGGGCAGTGCAGGACATCGCGACCCCATCGGTTCCGTAGCCCCGGGATGTCGGGCAGCTCGTCGACCAACCCGGTCGCGGCGAGAATGCGCCTCGCCCGGGTAACGCATCCGTCGGCCAGGGTCACGGCAAACCCGTCGTCGTCACGGGTCACCGAGGCGACCTCGCCCGTGACAACCTGGCCGCCGTAGCCGCGCACGTCGGCGCGACCGCGCGCGAGAAGCTCGCTCGGCGGCGTGCCGTCGAGGCCGAACAGCCCGTGCACAGCGGCAGCCGGCGCGTTTCGCGGCTCGCCGGCGTCGATCACGGCGACCGATCTCCGGGCCCGGGCCAGCATCAGCGCTCCACTCAGTCCGGCGGCCCCTCCGCCGACCACCAGCACGTCGTATCCGTCCTTCACGTGATCGGTCATGATCACCACCTCCACGACCAGCGTGCAGGGTGCCCCCGATTTCGGCAACCTTCGTTGCCGATCTGGCAAACTGGCTACATGGACGACCTCGACCAGGCGCTCGACGCGGTCGGGCCCCGGCTGCGTGCCCTGCGGCGCGAGCGCGAGACCACCCTGGCCGACTTGTCCGCCGCGACCGGCATCTCGGTCAGCACTCTGTCCCGACTCGAGTCGGGCGCTCGCCGACCCACCCTGGAGCAGCTTCTCCGGCTCGCCCGGGCGCACGGCGTCACCCTCGACGAGCTGGCCGACGCACCACCAGCCGGTGATCCCCGCATCCACCTACGGCCGGTCAACCGGCACGGCATGACGATGCTGCCCCTGACCCGGCGCTCCGGCGGCATCCAGGCATACAAGCTCGTGATCCCTCCACGAAGCCGCCGGACCAAGCCCGATCCGCAGACGCACGAGGGGTACGAGTGGCTCTACGTCCTCAACGGTCGGCTTCGACTCGTACTCGGCGAACACTACCTCGTGCTGACACCCGGCGAGGTCGCGGAGTTTGACACCCGGGTGCCGCACTGGTTCGGGTCCGCGGACGAGGAACCGGTCGAGTTCCTCAGCCTGTTCGGTCAGCAGGGCCGGCGCGTCCACCTCCGGGCCCGCCCCAAGCGCGAGCCGGCGTGACCCGCGCGGACCACGTTGAACTGTTGGCGCGTTTGGACGTGAAATCGACCGAGAATCCGCACGAGCTCGCCAACGGTCGCCGGGCTGGTACTCGGGGACTTCGGGAGAATTCCCCTATGGCCCACCCCTCGCGAGCTGACAACGGCGTCAAGATCACCGCGGCAGTCCCGGAGCACCTCGATCAGATCGCGGCGATCTACGCACATGCGGTGCACACCAGCCACGCCACGTTCGACCTCGAGCCGCCACCGTCATCGACCTGGGCCGATCGGCTTGCCGAGCGAGGGCCGGGACTTCACCTCGTCGTCGCACTCGTGAACGGCGAGGTCGCCGGCTTCGCCCGCAGCAGCCGCTATCGCCCGAAGGCGGCGTACGACACGACGCGCGAAACCAGCATCTACCTGGCCGACGGCCGCGGCGGCCAAGGCATCGGGTCATACCTGTACGCCGATCTCCTCGACCGCGTCGCCAACGACGGCATCTGGCTCGCCGTCGCGGGCGTGGCCGAACCCAACCCGCCAAGCAGCCGACTGCACGAGGCCCTGGGATTCACCCGAGTCGGCACGATGACCCAAGTAGGTCGCAAGTTCGACGCGTACTGGGATGTCACCTGGTGGCAGAAGCGTCTCGGTTGACGTCCCCGTCGCGAACGTCTCGGTTGTGCGGGCTCAGTGCCGTGGCTCAGCGACGGAGCCCGCTGCCACCGATGGGTCGAGCCCGGGGAAGTCCATCGAATCGCAGCCGGGGAAACCCCCGGACGAGGTCGGGTTGCGAGACACCTCGCATCTGGCGAGGGCGAACCCGAACGCGACACCGGGTACCTCCACCCGCCGTCCTTCGCGCTCCAACCACATCGCGACCGTGAAGGGTACGTTGGGCTTGACGTGGTAGGTCGAGCCAAGGTCTCGTGATAGATCCTGAGTGGTCAGGGACCCATGAACGGGCGGGTAGTCCTCGCGGTAGCGACACACCCAGCCGAGGGCTCTGCGGCCGTTGATGCTCACGACATAGCGCACCCGAGGTGGCCCGGCCTCAGGCTCGTCAGGCAGGCGACAGAACTCCATGAACGCGGTGTCGCGCAGCCGGTTGGCCGTTGTTTTCCACCGGAACTGGCTGGCTCCGGGATCGTTCATGCGCGCCGCGACAACGCGACTCGTATCCATCCCGTCGGCGAACGGCCAGCCGTCGCGTCCGTCCGATATCGGCGCCGGCTTCACGACGTTCGGCTCCGTGTCGGCGAGGTCGGCGACCCGCGGTACACCCACGATCGCCGCCGCGAGTACGAGCGCCCCGGCGAGACCCGCGCCGGCCCAACGCGCGCGGCGGCGTACGCGTACCTTGTGCCGCGTCCCCGCGAGCCACTCCTGGACAGGTACCTCCGGCGTTTCGTTCGACAACTCGTCGAGCATCCGCCGCAGGTCGTTGGAGTTGGTCATGCCGATCTCCCCTCTCGCGAGGCGCGTCGAGCAGCTCCGGGTCGATCCGCAGCTTGGCCAGCGCCCGCGAAGCCTGACTCTTGACGTTGCCCACCGAGCAGTTCAGCAGCCGGGCCGTCTCGGCCTCCGAGAGATCCTCGAAGTACCGCAACACGACCACCGCACGCTGTCGCGCCGGCAACCGGCCCAACGCTGCCATCAGCCCGGCCCGCCCCTCGATCCGCGACTGATCGCCGGGTCGACCGGCTTCCGGCAGCTCCTCGGTCGGCGTCTCGCCGCGCCACTTGCGCCGCCACCAGGACGTGTACGTGTTGATCATCGTCCGGCGGACGTACGCCTCCGGATCGTCGCCGATCCGCGACCACTGCGGCCAGACCTTCGCGTACGTCGTCTGCACAAGATCCTGCGCCAGATAGTGATCGCGGGTCAGCAGGTAAGCGGTGCGCTGCAGGTGTCGCGATCGCGCCGCGACGAAGTCCTCGAACGACGGCTGCTCCACCCGACGCCCCTCCGAGTCTGCGACGAATCCGCGGAATCGCGTCGGCCACTCCGGCGGAGCATCCAGCGAGACCGCGACGGCCGACGGCCGCACACCCGCGTCACGGTACATGAGCGCCCTCAGCCGGCTGGTACGACAGAGCTCGGAGCCTTCTACCTTGACCAAGTGGTTGGAGCCTCGGAAGGGTTGCACGGCGACCGTGGTGGAGACCGGCCGCCGCCCTTCCGTGCCCTCGCCGCGGCCGGCCCCACCAAGACATAGTGGTTGGGCCGGGGCTCAGGTTGCATGCGGCGTCAGTGTCGTCGGTCGACGTCGCGCCCGGTCGCCAGGTCGGTGCAGTCGATGTCGCGTACTCCGTTGGCGTCGAGGTATCGACGGGCACCGCGATCGCCACCGACCGTCGCCGCGGCCGCGGCCCAATGATCGCGCCCCAGCAGCACCGGATGACCGGGCCGCCCGGAGTACGTGGCGCGCGCCACCGCATCGGGCGCAGCCGCCGCCAGTACTCGCGCCACCGCATCGGCACCGACGTCGGGCAGATCGACGAGGTGAATGCAGGCCGCGACCGACTCGGAGCCGGCGAGCGACGTCAGTCCGGCGCGCAGCGACGCCCCCATGCCTTCGGCCCAGTCGGACGCCTCGACCACGGTTACCGACGCATCACCGAGGAGGTGCCGCGCCGCCGATGCCCCGGCGCCGAGCACCACGGTCACCTCGGCACAGCCGCCTTCGCGCAGCACGTCGATGCTCCGCAGCAGCCACGACGTACCGTCGGCGTCGCGCACCAACGCCTTGGGTCGGCCCATGCGACGTCCCGCGCCGGCGGCCAGCAGCAGCCCCACGACTCGGTCTCGCATGGCGAGTCAGCCTAGGGGCCACCGGGACCGGGTGTCCGGCCGCGGCTCACTGGTCCTTGCGGCGTTCGAGGTAACGCTTGACGCGCTCCTCGGACTGGCCTGTGATCTTCGCGGCGATCTTGACTCGGTTGACCCAAAGGAACCCAGCGGCCACCACGAGGACCAAGATCACCAAAAGCGTCGTCATGCCCCAAGACTAGGCACGCGTCGCGGCGACCGCCTCCACATCCCGCAGAACGCGCAGCGCGTTACGGCCGGCCAGCTTGGCGAGGTCGTCCCTACTCCACCCGCGAGCGAGCAACGTTTCGAACAGCGCTGGGTACGCGGCGACGTCGGCCAGCCCATTCGTCACGAACTGCGTACCGTCGAAGTCGCCCCCGAGGCCGACAGCGTCGGCGCCTGCGACGTCGCGGATGTGTTCGATGTGCGCGACGATGTCGTCGATCGTGGCCGCCGGCAGCGGATCCGATGCGGCCCGCTCCTCCATGATCGGATCGAGTACGGAGAACCGACGTGGATCCAGCCCACGCTCCACGGCGATCCGCTGGCACTCCTCGTACCACGCGCCGGCCGCACCCGATGCGAACACCGGCACGAACGTCACCATGCATACACCGCCGTTGTCCCGCAGCGACTCGAGCACGTCGTCGGGCACGTTGCGGGACACGTCGCAGACAGCACGGGCGTTGGAGTGGCTGAACATGACGGGCGCCCGCGTCGTACGCAGCGCATCGCGCATCGTGTCGGCACTGACATGCGACAGGTCGACGATCATGCCGAGCCGGTTCATCTCGCGTACGACATCGCGACCGAACTCGGTGAGCCCACCAGCGGCTGGCTCGTCGGTCGCAGAGTCGGCCCACGGCACGTTGTCGTTGTGGGTCAGCGTCAGATAGCGAACGCCGAGCTCGTGCAGCATGGCGAGTACGCCGAGCGACTCGTTGATCTGGTGGCCGCCTTCGGCCCCCATCAGGCAGGCGATCCGGCCCGAGGCGACGGCGGCGTCGACCTCGCCTGCGGTGGTGGTCAACGCCAGCTCGGCCGGATAGCGGTCGGCCAGCCGGCGTACGAAGGCGATCTGCTCGAGCGTCGCCGTGACAGCGGCGTCACCGGCCAGCGATGCCGGGACGAACACGGACCAAAACTGCGCACAAACCCCTCCGCGACGGAGCCGCCGGAGGTCGGTGTGCAGCCGCGGCTGGTCGACGTCGAACGGCATCGCATCGAGGTCGTAGCCCGCCAGATCGCGATGGGTCCACGGATAGTCGTTGTGCCCGTCGACCAGCGGCACAGCCCGGAGCCAGTCGGCCATCTCGGATGTCTCGCGCACCTCTTGGATCACCATGGCGGCCAGCGTACGGCGGCGCCAGCGTCCCGTACCCTTCCCGGCTTCGCCGCCCAAACTGTTGCCGAGTTCGGACACGAATCCACCCGAGAATCCGCACAAACTCGCCAACAGTTGCCCAACCCGGCCGGGACCGAACGGGGCAGACGCCCAATCTCGACCGAATGGTTACAGAAGGATGCCGGAGAGTGGAAGCTACCTCTAGCCCCACACACCGGACGGCACTACCGTCGCGGGTACAACTCAGGAGGTGCGTGCGTAATGCCGTCAATCGACCCGTGGAGTCGTCGCCGGTTTCTCCAGGTAGCCGGCATGGTTGGCGCCGGAGTCACCCTCGGCGCCTGCGGCAGCGAGCCGGCGAGTCCCACCGAACAGGGCGAGGGAGAAGCGCCCAGCGAGAAGTTCACCGAGCCCGCGAGTCAACTCTCCGGAAGTCTCAGCCTGCTGATGTGGAGCCACTTCGTCCCGAGTCACGACGAGTGGTTCGACACCTTCGCCAAGGAATGGGGCGAAAAGGTTGGTGTGGACGTCCGGGTCGACCACATCGACGTCGCCGATGTACCGACCCAGATCGCGTCCGAGATCGCCGCCGGGCAGGGCCACGATCTGATGCAGTACATCGCGACGCTGTCGCAGTTTGAGCCCAGCGTGCTCGACATGGCCGACGTGACCCAAGAGGCCAACAACCGCTACGGCGAGCAGCTCGCGATGTGCAAGGAGTCGAGCTTCAACCCGCACACCGGCAAGTACTACGCGTACGCACCGGGCTGGGTCCCCGACCCTGGCAACTACCGCAAGAGCATGTGGGAGCGGGTCGGACTCGGCGACGGCCCGACGACCTGGGACGACCTGCTCCAGGGCGGCACGGAGATCCTGTCCAGCCAGGATTACCGGGTTGGCCTCGGCATGTCGCAGGAGATCGACTCCAACATGGCCGGCCACGCCCTGCTGTGGTCGTACGGCGCCTCGATCCAGGACGAGAACGAGCAGGTCGTCCTCGATTCGCCGCAAACCGTCGCGGCCGTCGAATACATGCAGAAGCTGTTCGACCAGGCCATGTCCGACGAGGTCTTCGCCTGGGACGCCGCGAGCAACAACGAGGCCTGGGTCGCGGGCGAGGTCAGCTACATCCTCAACTCGATCTCGGCCTGGCGCTCGTCGCAGGAGACCGACCCGTCCATCGCCGACGACACGTTCTTCGTCCCGGCGCTGCAGGGGCCGGAGGACGCTCTGGCCGCCCAGCACGTGATGTACAACTACATCGTCCCGAAACACGCCGCAAACCCGGATGCGGCCAAGGAGTTCCTGCTCCACCTGACCGACAACTGGGCGCTGGTGACCTACCACTCCCAGCTGTACGACTTCCCGTCCTGGCCGAGCCTGTCGCCCGAGCTCCCGAACTGGCTGCAAAAGGACCCGTTCGGCGCCAACCCGGCCGACAAGCTCGCCTTCCTCGGCGGTGTCGAGGAGGCCACCGAGTGGAGCGCGAGCATCGGCCACCCGGGGCCCGTCCAGCCCGGCCATCGGCGAGGTGCTCGGGACCTACATCATCCCCAACATGTTCGCGACCGCCGTTCGCGGCGACGCCAGCCCCGAAGACGCCGTACGCAGCGCTCACCAAGAGTGCGAGCGGATCTTTGCCCGCTGGCGCCAGCGCGACCTCATCGGCGGCGTCTGAGGAGTATTGAGTGTCGGTCGCTGTCGAGGTACGCAACCTCAAGAAGATGTACGACGGGGGCGACGTCCACGCCGTCGACGGTGTCGATCTGGCGACCGAGGAGGGCGAATACCTCGTCCTCCTCGGGCCGTCGGGATGCGGTAAGACGACGCTCCTGCGCACCATCGCGGGCCTCGAGCAGCCGACCGAGGGTGACGTGCTCATCGACGGCGCGGTCGTCAACGGCCTGCCGCCGCGGATTCGCAAGATCGCCATGGTCTTCCAGAGTTATGCGCTCTACCCGCACAAGAGCGTGCTCGCCAACATCGTGTTTCCGCTCAAGGCCGAGAAGATCGGAGTCGACGAGCGCGAGAAGAAGGCGAGATGGGCGGCCGACCTGCTCGGCATCGGGCACCTGGCCGATCGCAAGCCGCGTCAGCTGTCCGGCGGTGAGCGGCAGCGCGTGGCACTGGCGCGGGCCCTCGTACGCGAGCCACACGTGTTCCTGCTCGACGAGCCGTTGTCCAACCTGGACGCAAAGCTGCGGGCGTCGGCGCGAGACGAGCTGAAGCGGTTTCAGCAGCGGGTCAGCACGACGACGATCTACGTCACGCACGACCAGGCCGAGGCGATGGGGCTCGGCGACCGGATCGCCGTCATGGACAGCGGCAAGGTACGTCAGGTCGGCCATCCGGTCGACGTCTACGACCACCCGGCCGACACGTTCGTCGCGACGTTCATCGGATCGCCACCGATGAACCTCGTCAAGCACGACGGCACGCTGGTCGGCTTCCGGCCCGAGCACATGCTGCCGGCGGGGGTCGTGGCCGGACGCCATGTGCGGCTGCCGTTCCGGGTCGATCGGATCGAGTACCTCTCCGGCGACCGCCACGTCTACGGCACCGTCTCGGGGCTCGGCGAGGACACCCGCGTCATCGCTCGGCTCCCCGCGACCGTGACGGCGCCGCTGCAGCCGGGCGAGACCCACGAGTTCGCCTGTGGGGTCGAGCAGATCCGCTACTTCGACTCCGGCAGCGGCCTGCGCGCCGACCCGATCCGGCTGGGTGACGTACATGACTGATACGGCCACCGCCCCCGCCGTCGCACGGAGCCAGGTCACCGAGGCGCGTCAGCGCCTGTCCGATCGCGAGGGGTTCCTGGCCTGGATCTTTCTGGTTCCCACGGTCGTCTACATCATCGCGTTGGTCGGCGTGCCGTTCGTCCTCGCGATCGCGTACGCGTTCAGCGACGTGACGGCCGGCGATCCGTCGTACGACTGGGCCGGGCTGACCAACTTCCGTCGGGTGTTCCGGGACGACGTCTTCTGGCAATCGCTGCAAAACACGTTCGTCTTCACGATCGTGTCGATGCTGTTCATCGTGATCCTCGGCAAGGTGCTTGCCAACATCCTGCTCGCCGACTTCCGAGGCAAGTGGGTCGTGCGGTTCCTCGTGCTACTGCCGTGGACCACCCCGGTCGCGCTGTCGAGCCTCACCTGGAAGTGGCTGCTGCACTCGATCTACTCACCCGTCGACTGGGCCCTCGACCGATTCGGGATCATCGGCGGCACCGGCCACGTCAACTGGCTCGGCAAGGAGCCGCACGCGATGATCTCGGTCATCTCCGTCCATGTCTGGCGGCTCGTGCCGCTGGCCGCGGTGATCATGATGGTCGGCCTGATGTCGATCCCACGCGACCTCGACGAGGCGGCGCGGGTCGACGGGGCAGGCTATTGGCGCCGAATGTTCGAGATCACCATCCCGCTGACGTTTCCGTTGATCGCGGTCGCGGCACTGTTCGGTTCGATCTTCACGTTCACCGACGCGGCGGTCGTCTCCGTCCTGACCGGGGGCCAGCCGACTAACTCCACGCATGTGCTGGCGAGTTGGTCGTTCCAGCGCGGCATCGGGGGCGGCGATATCGGCCAAGGGGCCGTGATCGCGCTGTTCTTGTTCCCGATGCTGTTGGCCGCGGCCGTCCTCATCCTGCGCGCGGTCCGCCGGATGGAGACCCTGTGAACGCCGCCGGTCGTCGCCTCGGTTTTGCGCACATCTGCGTCACGTTCGGCGCGTTGGATGACGCAGATGTGCGCAGACACGGGTCCGGCGAGAGGCGGTCAGTGTGAGTACGGGTCTCGCCGCCGCCGACGTGCCGGAGCAGATGCGCCGACGGTACGCCCGGCGCCACGTGATGGGTCGGGTCGGGCTCTACGTCATCGCCGTTGTCGCCGCGTTCTGCTGCGCCGGGCCGTTCTTGTGGAGCACGATGACGGCGACCAAGCTCAACGCCGACCTCTACCCGACGGACAACAACCCGTTCATCTACAACGAGGCGCCAACGATCGACCACGTGGCGTACCTCTTCACCGACACGGCGTTCCCGACGTTCGTCTGGAACACCTTGTGGGTGGGGCTCCTCGTCGTCGCGATCACACTGGCGCTCGGGGTGCCGGCGGCGTACTCCATCGCGCGGCTCAACCGGCCGTGGTCCGGGCCGATGGGGATCGCGATCTTCTTCGTCTACCTGGTTCCGCCGAGCCTGCTGTTCTTGTCGCTCACGCGACTCGTCGTGTGGCTGGGCCTGCAGGACTCGACCTGGTCGCTCGTCGTCATCTACCCGACGATCACGGTGCCGGTGTCGACCTGGCTGCTGATCGGGTTCCTCAAGGCGCTGCCGAAGGACATCGAGGAGCAGGCGATGGTCGACGGCTACAGCCGGCTCGGCGCGTTCCTGCGTACGGTCGTGCCGCTGCTGTTCCCGGGCATGGTGGCGGTCATCGTGTTCGCGTTCACGCTGACGGCGAGCGAGTACATCTATGCGCTGTCGTTCATCTCACCGACCGGAGAGAAGGTCGTCAGTACGGGCTTCTCGCAGGAGCTGATCCTCGGCGACGTCTACAAGTGGCAGGAGTTGCAGGCCGCCAACATCCTGGTCGCCGTGCCGATCGCGTTCATCTTCAACCTGTTCCTGGCCCGCTTCATCTCCGGCTTCACGATGGGCGCGGTCAAGGGCTGACCCCGCTCTGGTCGGCGTGGAGGCGTCGACACCGACGCTAAGGCGGAACTCGTGCGACACCGGCTCATGCCGGGCCGGGGACCGCGTCGTCGTCGGCCCACGACCAGCTGTCGAGTACGGAGTCGAACGCCGCCTGCGAGTCGTGCTCGCTCACGACTGGGGCGCTCAAGACGATGGAGTAGAGCTGCCCGCCTCGCAGGGCGAGGTATCCGACCTGCATGATCGGCCGGCCGCCGTCGCTCTCGGTTTCATGCCGTACGCCCACTGCCTGGACACCGTCGATGGACGTCGGCTCGAGCTGATCCACTTCGGCGCCGGCCGGCAGCCACTCGTCCCGAGCATTCTCGACCGAGGTCACGCCTTCCGCGTCCCACGCCGCCACGAGCAGGTTGGTGTCGAAGCCGTGGTCGGGCTGCGTCACGCCGACGGCCGAGTCGCCGCCGTCCGGCGCGATATCACGGGCCCAGCTGGTCCGGTCTTCCCAGCCCGCTGGCGCTGTGTAGGCATAGCCGTCGCCCTCGATGGTCGGCCCGGCCATGTCGTCGGTACGGCCGGATTCGGACCCCCCGCCGCGGCTGTCGCCACCCCCGTGGGCGACAGCCGCGAGCGTCGCGATCAGACCGAGGATCGCCAGCGCCAACACGACCAGCGCCGCCGTCGGGCCGGCTCCCCGCCGCTTGGGCAGGGGCGCGTACGGCAACGACTCCGGTCCCGGCGGCAACTCGTACCCGGGCGGCTGGATCAGCGCCGGGTGCGACTGAACTCGCGCGATGGTGTCGGCGTGCTGCTGCATGAGTTCGTCCGATCGTGACAGTGACCTTCGATAGTGGTAGGGGACCAGCGGCGGGTTTCACTGCGCCTTCAGATCGGCTTCACTCCCGATCGGTTCCCGATCGACCTGAAGCTGCCCCGATTCGACGTGCGACCTCGGGTACAGCTAGGCTCGCTAAGGTAAGGCTTACCTAAGTGAGTTGGTAGCGTCGTTCGATCCCGGAGCCCTCATGACCTCCGCGTTTGCGCCCAGTCGGGAGCGCGCCACGTACCTTCACCGGTGCGTCCACGCCCGGGTCGTCCAGACCAAGCTGATGACCCCGAACCTCAAGCGGATCACCGTCGCCTCCGAGGAGCTGCGGGAGTTTCCGTGGCACGGGCCCGACCAGTGGTTCCGGCTGTTCCTCCCCCGAGACGGTCAGGAGCGACCCGTTCTCCCCACCCGAGCCGACGACTGGTGGCCGCAGATCGTCGCGATGCCCGACGAGATGCGGCCCTGGGTGCGCAACTACACGGTCCGCTACCTACGACCCGAGCTCGGCGAGATCGACCTCGACGTCGTGTTGCACGGAACGACCGGGCCGGCGTCGCGGTGGGCTTTGCGAGCCGCCGCCGGTGACTGGGTCGGGCTGCTCGACCAGACCGCGCCCTATGACCCGCCGGCCGGCGCCCGATGGCAGTTGGTGGTCGGCGACGAGACTGCTGTGCCGGCGATTTCGTCCATCGTCGAAAGCCTGCGGCCCGGGACCGACGTACAGGCGTTCATCGAGGTGCCGACGACGGCCGATCGACTCGACCTGAGTGTGCCGGAGGGCATTCGAGTCAGCTGGCTGCCGCGGGACGGAGCCGAGGTCGGGTCGCTGGTCGTCGACGTGGTACGGACGGCGTCGCTCGGCGAGGTACGGGTCGGGTACGCCTGGGTCGCCGGGGAGTCCGGGCTCGTCCGCCGCGTACGCCGGCACCTGGTGGACCAGCGCGGGATGGCCAAGGACGACGTGTACTTCTGCGGGTATTGGCGCCGCGGAGTCAGCTACGCGGACTGAGTCGGTTTTGCGCCCGTACGCACCACCGCATGCCATCCGGACGGTGCGTACGGACGCAAAACCGCAGTCGGGCAGAGCGCATGCGAAGGGCGGCCCGGGAGCGTATCCCGGGCCGCCCTTGCTTTGACAGTCGGCTCTGAGCCGTTGCTCAGAAGTCCATGCCGCCCATGCCGCCGGTCGGGTCGCCCGCCGGGGCCTTCTCCTTCTCGGGCTTGTCCGCGACGACCGCCTCGGTCGTGAGGAACAGGCCCGCGATGGAGCTGGCGTTCTGCAGCGCCGAGCGCACGACCTTCGCCGGATCGGGCACACCGGCGGCCAGCATGTCGCCGTACTCACCGGTCGCGGCGTTGAGGCCGTGCCCCTCGGGCAGACCCTTCACCCGCTCGACGATCACGCCACCCTCGAGACCGGCGTTGACCGCGATCTGCTTGAGCGGCGCCTCGAGCGCGACCTTGACGATGTTGGCCCCGGTGGCCTCGTCGCCTTCGAGCTCGAGCTTCTCGAACGCCTTCTGACCGGCCTGCAGAAGCGCCACGCCACCACCGGCGACGATGCCCTCCTCGACCGACGCCTTGGCGGCCCGGACCGAGTCCTCGATGCGGTGCTTGCGCTCCTTGAGCTCGACCTCGGTGGCCGCGCCGACCTTGATGACCGCGACGCCGCCGGCGAGCTTCGCCAGCCGCTCCTGCAGCTTCTCGCGGTCGTAGTCGGAGTCGCTCGCCTCGATCTCGGCGCGGATCTGGTTGACCCGGCCCTGGATCTGGTCGGCGTCGCCGGCACCCTCGACGATGGTCGTCTCGTCCTTGGTGGTGACGACCTTGCGGGCCCGGCCGAGCAGGTCGAGGCCGGCGTTCTCGAGCTTGAGGCCGACGGTCTCGCTGATGACCTGGCCGCCGGTCAGGACGGCGATGTCGCCGAGCATGGCCTTGCGGCGGTCGCCGAAGCCCGGCGCCTTGACGGCGACCGACTTGAAGGTGCCACGGACCTTGTTGACGACCAGGGTCGCCAGCGCCTCGCCCTCGACGTCCTCGGCGATGATCAGCAGCGGCTTGCCGGCCTGCATGACCTTCTCGAGGACGGGCAGCAGGTCCTTGACCGCACTGATCTTGCTGTTGACGAGCAGGATGTAGGGGTCCTCGAGCACGGCTTCCATGCGCTCGGGGTCGGTGACGA
>JBKOYM010000032.1:0-45942 GCA_046725375.1 Actinomycetota bacterium | reverse complement strand
CAGCGGGTACGGCCCGCGCTTGTCGAATCCGAGCGGGTTGACGCAGTCGACGATGATCTTGCCGTCGACGTGCGGCGCCAGCGCCCGCACCGTGTCCCCGTGTCCGCCCCATGGCACGGTCACGACGACCAGATCCGCGGCTGCCGCGACGGCGTCGTTGGCATTGCCGGTCACCGACCCGCCGAGCTCGGCCGCGGCTGCGGCGGCCCGGTCCGCGTTGCGGGAGCCGATCGCGACCCGGATCCCGGCCGCGGACCAGCGCAGCGCCAGGCCCTTGCCCTGCGGCCCCGTCCCACCGATCACCCCGACCGTCAGATCCGTCGCGCTCGCCATGCGCCCGATCCTGCCAGCCCGGCTCCGCCACCGCTGAGCGGACCGATTTCGCGAGACACGCCCGCGTGTCAGTGGTCGCCCGCGCCGACATGGTGGCTGAAAGGTTCAAGACGGGGCCGCGAGCGACAGCGTACGGTCCGAGCTATGGCAATCGACATCACCGCAGCCCGCAGCTTCATGACGGCCCACGCCCGCCTTCTCGACCGGCACCGATTCGACCTAATCCGAGGCGTTGGATCCACCGACGCCGCCCTGCACGCCCTCGGCGGTTACCGAAACTCCGACGGCGGGTACGGCTGGGGCCTCGAGCCCGACCTGCGCTCGCCGGAGAGCCAGACAAGCTCGGCGCTGCACGCCTTCGAGGTGTTCGCGGACGTCGCCCCGCACACATCTCCCGACGCGGTCGCCCTCTGCGACTGGCTGCAGAGCGTGACGCTGGACGACGGCGGGCTCCCGTTCGCGCTCCCCGTGACCGATCCGACCGGTAGCGCGCCGCATTGGGTCAACGCCGAGCCGTACCCCTCGTCGCTTCAGATCACTGCTATCGCGGCGGCGAAGGCACACCAGGTCGCGGCGCACGATCCGGCCGTCGCCGCACACCCCTGGCTGGCCAAGGCCACCACGTACTGCCTCCAGACCGTCGCCGACTGGGAGGGAACGATCCACGCGATCGAGCTGTCCTTCGCGATCCAGCTGCTGGACGCCGTCCACGACCAGCATCCCGAGGCCAGCGTCCTGCTCGACAAGCTCGGCCGGCACATCCCCGAGAGCGGGATCGCGCCCGTCACGGGTGGCAGTGAGGGTGAGGCCATCCGGCCGCTGGATTTCTCGCCGCTGCCGGACCGGCCGGCCCGACGCATCCTCACGGCCGCGGCCATCGAAGCCGATCTCGAGCGGCTCGCCGGCGGACAGCAGTCCGACGGAGGATGGCGCGTCGACTTCGCGGCCTACTCACCGGCGGCCGAGCTCGACTGGCGCGGCTATGTCACCGTCTCGGCGGTGTCCACGCTTCGCGCCAACGGGCTCGGCTGATAGCCGCCCGCGGCCGCTAGTCGGGGTCGTCGTTCCAGCGGGGGTCGTTGTCCCAGGCCTCGTTGCGCTCCTCGACCTTGTCCAATGCCCGCGCCGCCTCGGCCTCCGTCGGATAGGGACCCAGACGATGTCGCGCCGAGCAGCCGGACGCGCCCTCGACGGCGTGATGGCGTAGGCAGAAGTAGTACCGATCCCTCATCGCGCACCTCCACGATGTGTCGTCCACCACCGTACGACCGATGGGTGCGACCCGAGCCCCTCTAGACTCGCCCGTGTGACTGCCCTCGCGCCCGCCGCCATCTCGCCGCGCCGGCCCGTACCGGAGTCGATCGCGCGCCCGGAGTACGTCGACAGGCCACAACCCGCGCCGTTCACCGGCTCCGAGGTCAAGGACGCCGAGACGATCGAACGGATGCGGTTCGCCGGCCGGATCGCAGCTGGGGCCCTCGACGCCGTCGGGGCGGCCATCGCACCCGGCGTGACGACCGACGAGCTCGACCGGGTCGGGCACGAATTCCTGGTCGACCACGGCGCCTATCCGTCGACGCTGGGCTACAAGGGCTTTCCGAAGTCGCTGTGTACGAGCGTCAACGAGGTGATCTGCCACGGCATCCCCGATGCCCGGCCGCTACAGGACGGCGACATCGTCAACGTCGACATCACCGCGTACATCGGCGGCGTCCACGGCGACACCAACAAGACGTACCTCGTCGGTGACGTCGACGAGGCGAGCCGGCTGCTCGTCGAGCGGACGCGCGAGGCCACGATGCGAGGGATCAACGCCGTACGCCCGGGCCGGCGGGTCAACATCGTCGGCCGCGTGATCGAGTCGTATGCGAAGCGCTTCGGCTATGGCGTGGTCCGCGAGTTCACCGGCCACGGCATCGGCGAGTGGTTTCACTCGGGGTTGATCATCCCGCATTTCGACACCCCGCATTTCGACACGCCGATCGAGGCGGGCATGACGTTCACCGTCGAGCCGATGCTGACGCTCGGCAGCCACGAATGGGACATGTGGCCGGACAACTGGACGGTCACGACGAAGGACAAGTCGCGGTGTGCGCAATTCGAGCACACGATCCTCGTCACCGGTTCGGGTGCGGAGATCCTGACCCTGCCCTAGGAATCGGGTCAATACACCCCGCTCATCCGCCCCACCGTGCCCGCTCATCCGCCCCACTTGGCCCGACCCCACGGCCAACTCGGACGGATCGGCAGGCCAACTCGGGCGGATCGGCAGGCCAACTCGGGCGGATCGGCAGGCCAACTCGGGCGGATCGGTAGTTGACAGATATCTGATATCTAACTACGGTCCAGACGGAGACCCCACATGGAGGACGTGTCATGCATCCGATCGACTCGCGCGCCCGCGCCCGCATCGCCACCGTCGCTCTCGCCACTCTCGCCTCGACCTCGCTCGCCGGCTGCGGAAGCTTCGGCGGCGGCTCGGATGCGCAGGAGTCGGGCGATGGGACGATCACGTTCTGGCAGTACTACGGGGACGAGGAGGAGCCGACCGGCGCGCCGCTCTACGACGTGCTCGAGGCGTACGACGAGCAAAACGACGACGTCGAGGTCGACATCCGCTACATCCCGTTCGAGGACTTCAATCGCACGCTCCAGCAGGCCGCTGCCGGAGGCGACCTGCCCGACATCGCGCTGATCAACGCGTTCGACACCCAGGCGATGGCCGACGCCGGCATCATCGAGGACCTCAGCGACCGCGTCGAGGAGTGGGGCGAGCAGGACGCCTACTACCCCACCAGCTGGGACACGACGCAGGTCGACGGCAAGACGTACGGCATCCCCCACGTCGCCGACGACTACGCCCTCTACTACAACAAGGACGTCTTCGACGCGGCCGGGCTCGAGCCGCCGAAGACGTGGGACGAGATGGAGTCGACCGCCGCCGAGCTCGCGAAGGGCGACGTGAAGTACGGCATCGCCATCGCGGGCGCCGAAGGGGCCGAGGGCGCGACCGCAGTGGTGATGCGTACCCTCGCGGCCGGCGGATCGATCGAGGAGTTCGGCGACGGTGGCGCCGAGGCGCTCGCGTCGTTCCAGCGCATGGTCGACAACGGCGGACTGTCCAAGGGCTTCCTGACCTGGCTCGAGGACGACGCGAAGACGCAGTTCGCCAACGGCGACGCCGCGATGATGATCAACTCCGCAACGTACGTCAACATCCTTCGCGACGAGGTCCCCGACCTCAACTGGGACGTCGCTCCGCTGCCGAGCGACGCGACGAGCAAGACGTTCCTGTCGGCCGAAAACCTCACGATCGGCGCCGGCAGCGGCGATGCCGACGCGGCCTGGGACCTGATCACGTACTTGCAGGATCCGCAGGTGCTGACCAAGTACCTGCCGGTGCGTAACAAGCTGCCGGCCCGTGACGACGTGCCCGGCGCGGTCCAAGATCCGATCCGGCAGGCCTTCGCCGACCAGCTCCAAAACGCGTGGGCACCCGAAGGCGATCTCGCGACGCACTCTGCCGAGGCGTTCACGATCGTCCAGGAGGCGCTGCAGGCCGCCATCAGCGGGTCGGCCAGTCCCGAAGAAGCGGCCGAGGCGGCCCAGTCCGACATCGACGAGGCGCTGTCGTCGTCGTGAGTACGGCGGTAACGAGTCCGACGGAGCCGCCGCGATCCGACGATCGGGGCGCGGCGGCGAGCGGACCGACCCGGCGACGACGGCGACGTGCTCGCAGCGGCTATCTCTTCTTGCTGCCCGCGGTCGCGTTCGTCGCGCTCACCGTCGTCTATCCGCTGCTCTACAACATCTCGCAGAGCTTCTTTGACGTCGGTCTCGGCGAGGTCGTGAACGGCGGCGCGGCCTGGGTCGGACTCGACAACTACGCCGATCAGTTCGGCCGCTCCGACTTTTGGCATGCGCTGACGATCTCGATCGTCTACTCCGTCGGCACGGTGGTCTTGACGTTCGCGATCGGACTCGGCCTGGCCCTGCTGTTTCGGCACCCGTTCCCCGGTCGCAACATCATGCGAGCGCTCCTGCTGATCGCATGGGTACTCCCGACGGTCGTGAGCGCGAACGTCTGGCGCTGGCTGCTCGACGGCAGCTACGGCCTCCTCAACGCCGGCCTCGACGCGGTCGGCTTGATCGACCGAGACATCTTCTGGCTCGGCGAACCCAACCCGGCCATCGCCGCGGTGACGATCGCGACCGCATGGAGCTTCGGACCTCTCGCGATGCTGCTGCTGACCGCCGGCCTGCAGGGCATCTCGCCGACGCTCTACGAGGCGGCCCGCATCGACAGCGCGTCAGCGTGGCAGCAGTTTCGCTCGCTGACGTTCCCGCTGCTCCGACCGGTGAGCATGACCGTCGCCCTGTTGATGTTCATCTTCACGTTCAAGACGTTCGACACGATCTTCTTGATGACCGGCGGCGGGCCCGGCGACGCCACCGAGATCCTGCCCGTGTACGCCTACAACGAGGCGTTCGAGTTCTCGCGCTTCGACACCGCTGCCGTCGCGACGACGACCCTGCTGGTCATCCCGATCCTGCTGTCGATCGTCTACTTCCGCGCGCTGCGCTCGGAGGAGACGGCATGAGTCGCCGCTGGACGCAGATCGGCGCCCTTGCGGTGACCGTCATCTACCTGATCCCGGTCTATTGGATGATCAACACGTCGTTCAAGGAAGCCGGAGACATCTTCGCGACCCCTCCCGACCTGCTGCCGCTGCCGCCGACGATGGAGTCGTACGACCGGGCGGTGTTCTCGGACTCCGACATCGCCCGCGGCCTCGCCAACAGCGCGATCATCGCGATCGGCACGACGCTCATCACCTTGGTCGTGGCACTGCCGGCGGCGTACAGCCTGGCCCGCCTGCGGGTACGGTTCGTGTCCGCGATCCTGCTGCTGTTTCTCGTCGTACAGATGGTCCCGTCGGTCAACCTCGCCCTGCCGATGTTCATCCTGTTCAGCAGCGCCGGGCTGGTCGACTCGTACGTCGGGTTGATCGTCGCGAACTGTTCGCTGGCGATCCCGCTCGCGGTCACGATCCTTCGGCCGTACTTCCTCAGCGTGCCGGAGGAGATCGTCGAAGCGGCCAAGATCGACGGCTGCAACGAGCTGACCGCGTTCTGGCGGGTCGCCGTGCCGATCACCACGCCCGGCGTCATCACGGTCGCGGTCGTGAGCTTCCTCGGGGCGTGGGGCGAGTTCGTCTTCGGCCTGGCGCTCACGACCGACGAGAAGCTGCAGCCGATCACGGTCGTGCTGGCCGGCATCACCAACGCCTTCGGTACCAGGTGGAACGACCTGATGGCGGTCTCGGCGGTCATCGCGCTGCCGGTAATCCTGGCCTTCATCTTCCTGCAGCGCTACATCGTCGCGGGCCTGACCGAAGGAGCGACGAAGAGTTGACGACCACGGACGCGCGACCACGCCGCACGCCGACCCGGAGGGACTGGCCACGATGAGTCGACTGGAGATCTGGGCGGCGACGCCGACCCCCTTTGACACCGAGGGGCGGCTCGACGTGTCGGTCATCCCCGAGCAGGCCGCCCATCTCGCGGCCGCCGGCGTACACGGCGCGTTCGTCACCGGGACGACCGGGGAGTTTGCGGCGCTGTCGACCGGAGAGCGTCGCCAGATCGTCGAGGCCTGGGCGAAGGCCCGGCCCGAGGGCCTCGGCGTCGCGGCCCACGTCGGCGGGACCGACCTGGCGCAGGCCACCGAGCTCGCGGCGCATGCCGAGGCGAACGGTGTCGACTTCATCGCGGCGGTCGCTCCCTACTACGGCGACGCGCCGACCATCGAACTGCTCGTCGGCCACCTCCGTACGGTCGCCGCCGCGGCACCGGCGATGCCGCTGTGCTACTACCACATCCCGAGCATGACCGGGGTCAAACACCGCCCGAGTGACGTCGTCGCGCGGGCCGCCAGCGAGATCCCGACGCTGCGGGGCGTCAAGTTCACCGACGGCGACCTGATGGAGTACGACCGGAGCCGATCGAGTGCGGCCGACATCCGGGTGTACTTCGGGCGCGACGAACTGCTGCCGGCCGGGCTCGCGTTCGGAGTCGACGCGGTCATCGGCAGCCTGTACAACGGCCTGGCACCGATCGCTCATCGCGTCGTCGAGGCCTTCGATCGCGGCGATTACTCGCTCGCGTTCGAGCTGCACCGGCCGTTTCGCGACATCGCGACGGTTAGCGAGCGACACGGCGGACTCGGCTTCGTCAAGGAGCTGATGAACTCGCTGAGCCCCGACTGCGGCCGCCCGCGCACCCCCTGGGGTCCCCTCAGCGAACGGGACAGGGCGGCCGTCGCGACGCTGCTCCCAGGCCTTCGGCAAGCCCTTGCCGATGCGGATGCGGCGGCGCGAGCGTCGGCATGAAGCGCGGCTCGATCTATCGTGACGCCCAGGTTCGGCTGCGCGACTTCATCCGGGAGCGGGGCCTTAGCGCCGGCGACCGACTGCCGCCGGAGGCGGTGCTGGCCGCCGAGCTCGAGGTGAGCCGGCCCTCGTTGCGCGAGGCGACCCGGAGCCTGCAGACCCTCGGCGTCATCGAGGCCCAACCGGGCACCGGGCTTTTCGTCGCGGAGTTTTCGTTCCGCCCGGTCATCGAGCAACTGCCGTACGGGCTCGCCGAGTCGGGTCGCGCCCTTGACGAGATCCTCACGGCCAGGGAGGGGATGGAGAGCGGTCTGATGCCAGCCGTCGTCCGTACCGACGCACAGGATCGGCTCGTCCGGTGCGCCGAGCTCGCCAAGCGGATGACCGAGCTCGAACGCCGCGGCGAGTCGTTCGCCGAGGTCGACCGCGAGTTTCACCTGTCGCTCTATCGGTCGCTCGAGAACCCCCTCGTCGAAAACCTCATCGAGCTCTTCTGGGAGCTGTTCGTCCGGCTCGGGGACGCGCTCCCCGGCAGCCCAGAGGGAGGCCGCGGCGCGGCTCATCTCGCGATCATCCGCGCCCTGCAGGCTGGCGACGCAGCCGCGGCGGAGACCCGAATGCGCGAGCACTTCGACGACGTACGCCACCGCGCCGCGCTGCTGCACGATGACGACAACGTCCTGCAAGGTGAGCGTTCGAAGCCCCGGGGTGCAGGACGCTACGGGGCGATCTGAGCATGTCGAGCCGGCCGAACGTTCTCGTGGTCATGAGCGACCAGCAACAGGCGGCGACCGTCGCCCCGGACGGGCCGTGCCACACGCCGAACCTCGACGGGCTCGCCGCCAGCGGCGCCCGCATGACTCGCTGTTATACGCCGAGCCCGGTCTGCTCACCGGCCCGGGCGAGCTTCATGACCGGCCTCCTCCCACATCAGCACGGCATGGTCGACGTCGAGCACGCCGTACCGACGTACCGGGCCGACCTCGTCAACGGGCTGCCCATGTGGAGTCATCGTCTGGCGTCTGCGGGTTACCGGCTCGGCTACTTCGGCAAGTGGCACGTCGAGCGGGGCTACGACCTGGCGAGCTTCGGCTTCGCCGCGTCCGGGGCGTATCGGGAGCCCGGACACGACTACCTCGCGCATCGCCGGCGCCTCGGGCTCGACGATTCCCCCGTACTCGCCGACCCGCATCGGATCGTGACGCAGCCGGGCTATCGCGACCTCCCGCTGTACGGCGTCACCGACGAGCCGGTCGAGTCGACCCTCGAGCACTTCACGGTGTCGGGCGCCCTGGGGTTTCTCGACGATGCCTGCGCGGGCCGCGATCCGTGGGCCCTGATGGTGAGTACGAAGGCGCCGCACGAGCCGTACGTCGTGCCGCGACCGTACTTCGACCGCTACGACCCCGATCGCATCGAGTTGCCGGCCAGCTTCGACGACGACCTCGCCGATCGGCCGGCCATCTATCGCCGACAGCAGTCGGTCTGGGCCGACCTCACGGCAGACGACTTCCGGACCGCGACGGCCTGTTACTACGCGGCGTGCAGTCTGGTCGACGACCAGGTCGGCCGGCTGCTGGAGCGAGTCAAGGCAGCCGGGCAGGCCGACGACACCATCGTCGTCTACACCTCGGATCACGGCGATCTCATGGGCGCGCATCGGCTGCTGCTCAAGGGCGTGCCCGCGTTCGAGGAGGTCTATCGCGTGCCGTTGATCGTCAGCTGGCCGGCGGCAGTCGAGGCCGGTCAGGTGGTCGACGACCTCGTACAGTCACACGACGTGGCCGAGACGCTGGCCCGACTGACCGGCGACGGGCTCGGCGGGCATGCGGTCGACCTGATGCCTCGACTGACCGGCGACCCGACGCCGCCGCGTACGGTCGCGGTCGCAGAGCTGCACGGGCAGCGGTTCTCGTACACCCAGCGGGTCGTCTGGGAGGGCCGTTGGAAGTACGTCTTCAACGCGTTCGACTTCGACGAGCTCTACGATCTCGCGGCCGACCCTCACGAGCAGGTCAATCGCGCGAGCGACCCCGCGTACGGCGACGTCCTTCGGCGGCTGACCCGACGCATGTGGGATATCGCGTACGCGACCGACGACCACGGCCTGACCGGAGCCCAGGACGGTACGTACCGCTATCTCGTCGAGGGGCCGTTATCCGCCGGCGAGAGGATGGCGCTGTGACCCCGCTGTCCCGATCGACTCTGTGCGGCGTCTGGGGCACCGTGCTCCTGCCGCTGGACGCCGACGACCGAATCGAGTGGGACCGGCTGGCCGACGAGATCGACCTGCTCGCCGGATCCGATCTCGACGGCGCCTACGCGCACGGTACGGCCGGCGAGTTTCACACCCTCGGCGAGGCGGAGTTCGACCGAATCAACGGCATGCTGGCGGCGGCGTGCGAGCCGGTCGGCAAGCCGTTTCAGATCGGCGCGAGCCATCCGGTGCCGCAGGTGACGCTGGAGCGGATCGCACGGAGCAAGGCGCTGGCGCCCGGTGCGTTTCAGGTGATCCTCCCGGACTGGGTGCCCCCGGCCGAGCGCGAATGCGTGGCCTTCGTCCGTCGGCTCGCGGCCGTCGCCGATCCGGTTCCCCTGGTGCTCTACAACCCGCCGCATGCCAAGACCGTTCTCGGGCCGGCGGAGCTGACTCGGCTCCTCGAGGAGGTGCCGGCCCTGGTCGGGCTCAAGGTCGCCGACGGAGACGACGCGTGGTACGACGCCATGCGTCCGGTCCTCGACCTCGCCGCGGTGTTCGTGCCCGGTCATCGGATGGCGACCGGGCTCGCCCGCGGCGCCAAGGGCAGCTACTCCAACGTCGCGGCGATCTCGCCGGCCGGCGCCTCCCGATGGCTGGCGACGTCGCGGGCCGACCCGACCGCGGCGGCCGACCTCGAGAGCCGGGTCGCCGACCTGTTCGCGCGCCATGTCGAGCCACTCCAGCGGCAGGGATACGGCAACCCCGCACTGGACAAGTTTCTGGTCAGGATCGGCGAATGGTGCGATGTGGGGCTGCATGTGCGCTGGCCATACGCTTCGATACCCCCGGACGTGGTGGCACCGGCCCGCCGCACCGCGCGCGAACTCTTACCCGAACTCGTCGAGACAGGAGCGTGATGACCACCGACACGGCACCGGGCGCGCTCGCATGGCGACGCGACCAGTTCGCGGCGACGCTGCGATTCGCGGAGGCCGCGGCGTTGCCCGGTGGCGGCTTCGGCTGGCTCGACGGCGCCGGCCGGGTCGACAAGTCGCGAGACCTCACGCTTTGGATCAACGCGCGGATGACTTACGTCTTCTCGATCGCCTCGCTCCTCCAGGGCCGCGTGCACCTCCTCGCCGAGCACGGTGTACGCGGCCTCGACCGGCTGTTCGCCGACCACGACCACGGCGGCTGGTACCAGACGGTCCGGGCCGACGGGACCCCCATGGCAACGACGAAGGGATGTTACGAGCACGCGTTCGTCGTACTCGCGGCGGCGGCGGCGCGAATCGCCGGGGTCGACGGCGCGAGCCGGCTGCTCGACACCGCGCTCGACATCCACCAGCGCTACTTCTGGGACGACGCCACTGGCCGCTGCCGCGAGTCGTGGAACGCCGACTGGACCGAGACCGAGCCGTACCGAGGCGTCAACAGCAACATGCACACCGTCGAGGCCTACCTCACGGCCGCCGACGCGACCGGCGACCCGAGGTGGCGAGCGCGCGCCCTGTCGATCTGCGAGCGTCTGATCGACCGCGAGGCGCGGGCCAACGGCTGGCGGATTCCGGAGCATTTCGACGCCGACTGGCGGGTCGATGTCGACTACAACGCCGACGCACCGGCCGACCCGTTCCGACCGTACGGCGCGACGCCCGGTCACGGGTTCGAGTGGGCCCGGCTGGTCCTGGCGGTCGAGGCGACCCTCGACGATCCGCCCGGCTGGATGCTCGAGGCGGCGACCGCCCTGTTCGAGCGGGCGACGATCGACGGCGACGCGGGTGACGGGACGCTGGTCTACACGACCGACTGGGACGGCCGCCCGGTCGTTCGCGAACGCTTCCACTGGGTGCTCGCCGAGGCGGTCGCCGCGGCCGACGCGCTGGCGCGGCGTACCTCGGGCGCGATCGGAGCCGAGCAGGACGAGTGGTGGTCGGCGATCGACAAGCACTTCGTCGACCGAACGACCGGCAGCTGGCATCACGAGCTCGGCGACGACCTCCGAGTCTCGTCGCGCACCTGGAGCGGCAAGCCCGACGCGTACCACATCGTCAACGCCATGCTGCTGCCCGACGTGCCGATCAGTCAGAGCCTGGCGGCCGCCCTCAAGACCGGCGCCGACTGAAACGCGCTCCCGGGCTGACGGCCGCCGGTTGCTTTGGCGCGGGGGTCCCCCGCGACGAACCTATTGGCGTAGGGGTCCCCCGCGCCAAAACCGCGTTGGCGCTATCGTCCCCAGTCGCGCGTGAGGTCAGACCTCGGGCGCCCGCAGCGGAAGGCGGACCCGAGCGACCGTGTCGCCGGGCCGCGAGTCGATGTCGATCGACCCGCCGTGTCGTTCCACCACGATGCGCCGGGCGATGTCGAGCCCGAGGCCGGTGCCCTTGCCCACGTCCTTGGTGGTGAAGAACGCCTCGAACGCCCGCGCCGCCACCTCGGGCTCCAGGCCATGCCCGGTGTCGCCGATCTCGACGACGACCGCACCGTCGTCGGCACGCGTCGCCAGCCGCAACCTGCCAGCGCCGTCCATGGCATCGATGGCGTTGTCGATGAGGTTGGTCCACACCTGGTTGAGCTCACCGGCATACGCCTCGATCGGCGGAACGTCGGTGCCGAAGTCGCGGACGACCTCGACTCCGTCGAGCTTGTGGCCCAGCATCACCAGGGTGCTTTCGAGGCCGTCGGTGACCGCGAAGCGCTGGATCGACGCCCGGTCCATCTGGGAGTACGACCGCACAGCGGCGACGAGCTCGGAGACGCGTTGCGTCGACTCCTTCACCTCGGACAGGAGCGACGCCGCTGCGAGGGTGCTCGCGACCCATTCGAGTCCCGGCTCCAGCGCCGTACCTTCGAGTGCCGCGGCGGCCCGTTCACACCAGGCGATGTCCACACCGGCGGCGGCCAGCGTCGGCGCGATGACCCAGTCCCGCTCGACACCGTGGCCGGCCAGCCACGTCGACAGCGCCTCCTCGAGGTCGGCTCGATCCAGCGGATCCATCACCGTGGCCCGCGGGTCGAGCTCCCGACGCAGCGAGTCGAGCGCACTGAACTGCCGGGCCGAGATCTCGTCGTGCGCCAGCCGGGTGAGCGACGACAGCAGCGTCTGGCATGCGTCGTCGAGCGCGTCGACGGCGCGTGTCGCAGCGGCCGCAGGGTTGTTGATCTCGTGCGCCAGCCCGGCTGCGAGAGTCCCGAGCGTGACGAGCTTCTCGCGCTGTCGCACGGTTGCCTCGATGGACCGGGCCGTCCCGTACAACCCCTCGATGAGGTGGCCGCCGAAGGGGAACCACCCGTCGGTCAACTCCCGCAATGCCTCGGACGGCACCCGCAGCACCCGGCCCATCGTCACTCCGCGGGCGGTCGCGAGATAAACGCCGCCCGAGTCCCACGCCCGGAAGCCGCCGGCCCAGCGACCGGGTACGTCCATCCGGCCGAGCACGCTTTGCTCGTGGCCGACCGTCCGTACGAGATCGATCGCGCCGTCCACGAGAACCCACCAGAAGTCGGCCGGCTCTCCCTCGACGAACAAGGCGACGCCGGGCTCGATCGGCACGTCGTCGCCGGCTTCCACCAGATCGCCGAGCTGATCGTCGGTCAGCCCGTCGAAGAGCTCCAGCCCGCGTACGTCGTCGAGCCGCATCAGATCGTCGCCAGGTAGCGGTGAACGAGATGGACCGACATCGCACCCTCGCCGACGGCCGAGGCGACCCGCTTCATCGAGTCGAGCCGGACGTCCCCGGCGGCGAAGACACCGGGCCGGCTGGTTTCGAGGGCGTACGGCGGCCGGGCCAGTCGCCAACGGTCCCCGTACTCCGGGTGTTGCAGGTCCTGGCCGGTGACGACGAAGCCCTTGTCGTCGCGGGCGATCTCGGGACCGAGCCAGTCGGTACGCGGCGAGGCACCGATGAAGACGAACAGCCAGCTCGCGGGCACGTCCTCGCGATCGTCCGATGCCCGGTTGACGAGCGTGATGTTCTCGAGATGTCCATCGCCCGCGCAGCCCACGACCTCGCTGCGATAGCGCACCTCGATCGTGGGGCTCTGCGTGATGCGGTCCACGAGGTACTGGGACATCCGGTTCTCGAGGGTCGGCCCCCGTACGACGAGAACGACCCGCTTGGCAAACCTCGCAAGGTTCAGTGCGGCCTGACCGGCCGAGTTGGCGGCGCCGACGATGTAGACGTCGTCGCCCTGACACTGGCTCGCGTCGCTCGCGTTCGTGCCGTAGTAGACGCCCCTACCCGTGAACGCATCGATCCCGTCGGCGTCGAGGTGCCGATAGGACACGCCGGTCGCGACGATGATCGCCCGCGCCTCGATGTCGCCGGCGCCCCGGAGGACCACGGCATGCACCGGTCCGCGGGTCTGCAGCCCGACGACGTCGCGTGCGAGCACCATCTCGGCGCCGAATCGAGCCGCCTGCGCGACCGCACGCTGCGTCAGATCGGAGCCGCTCAGTCCCTTCGGGAAGCCCAGGTAGTTTTCGATCGCCGCGCTCTGACCCGCCTGGCCGCCTGGCGCCTCACGCTCGACGATGACCGTGCTGAGGCCCTCGGACGCGGCGTACACGGCGGCCGCGAGTCCGGCTGGGCCGCCGCCCACGATGCACAGGTCATACAGTGGCTGCTCGGCCTTGGTCCGGAGGCCGAGCGCATCGGCGAGATCGAGCGTCGTGGGCAGGGGCAGCGCCTCGCCATCCGGCACCAGCACCAAGGGGAGATCGGACGTCGTCGCCTCGGCGAGGTCCATCAGCCGCTGCGACTCCGGGTCGCGCTCGACGTCGTACCACCTGTACGGCACGTGATTTCGGGCCAAGAACGTCTTGATCTCGTGGCTCCGGTCGGACCATCGGTGGCCGACGACCTGCAGGTCGGTCGTCACGTCGAGGTTGGCCCGCCGCCAATCGCCGAGCAGGTCGTCGATGACCGGGTAGAGCCGGTCCTCCGGGGGATCCCACGGCTTGAGGAGATAGTGGTCGAGTCCGATGTCGTTGATCGCCTTGATGGCCACGCCCGTGTCGGCGTACGCCGTGAGCAGCAACTGCTTCGCCCCCGGCGCGAGCGTACGTGCTCGCTCCAGCATCTCGATCCCGGTCATCGCCGGCATCCGCTGGTCGGAGGCGATCATGGCCACCGGCTGGCTGCGCAGCGCGAGCTTCGTCAGCACGCCGAGAGCCTCGTCACCGGACGTCGCCCGAACGACGCGGTAGTCGGCGCCGTAGCGGGACTGCAGATCGCGTGAGATCGCCGCCGAAACCCTGGGATCGTCGTCGACAGTCAGGATGGCGGGCTTGCTCATGGGATCCGGCCTCCTGAGTCGAAGCATGCGTCAGTTGCCCCGTCGTTAGGAGGCGTCGGCGGGGGCGGAAAATACCGGCCGTCCCGAACGTCCCAGTGGACAGGTTTCGTACGGCTGATCACCCAGGGTGACAGGCCGGGCGGCCGTTGACGGAACCGGTGGTTCAGGGACCTTGACACCCTGCCACATCGAGACTTTTTCTGTGGCTGGAACTCGGGGGTTTTGTCCATTCAATCCTTGAGGGAGGGGAGACGGATGCGACGCACAATCGCCGCAACGCTGGGGGCTCTCGCGCTGGCTGGATCGGTAGTCCTTGCGGCAGGTGGCCCCGCCAACGCCGACAAGTTCAAGGACTGTGGCACCACCGTCGCAGTTGTCGGTCCCGGCAACAGTGGCATGACGCAGACCACCACCGAGACCCAGATCGCGCAGTGTGACAGCGCAAGCGACACCGGGGAAACCTTCGAGACGGGACCCGTGACGAACCGGGGCGGTGGCACACCTCCGGGTCAGCAGTAGCAGCATCACCACGGGCCGCTAGGCCCACATGACAGCGGTCCCTCGGCTCGCTTGACGACCGAGGGGCCGCTTCTGTCGGGCCGAAGGCCGACGTCGGCGCCACCGTCCACGAGGTGTTCGGCAAGCTGGTGTAACACCTTTGACCTCTGCGAGCGGTATATAGGTGGCGCCCCCCGGCTTGCCACCCGAGAGACAAGCCGGGGGGCGCATCCAATCCCGCGCAAGAGTCGACCCCTGGAGAGCACACCTCCAGTCCGGCGGAGGAATATGCGCCGGAGGCGACCTGAGGCAGCAGGCGTACGCGCAGGTCAGACTACGTAAGGCGGACGAGCCGGCCTGTAGGCCGGATTCTGTGCGACGCATGACGCGCCCGGCGGCCATCCATCTCCGGGGCACCGTTGCCGATGCCCTCGTGCGGCCTACCCGCGGACTCGGGCGAGCAGCCCTCCGGCATCCGCGCGGCCCGGCGTACCGGACCTTCTTGGCCTTGCTCCGGGTGGGGTTTACCCAGCCGCTCCGGTCGCCCGGTGCGCTGGTGGTCTCTTACACCACCGTTTCACCCTTGCCCGCACCCTTCGGCCGAACACGTGGCTCGAGCCGTCGGGCCGTTGGCGGTCTGTCTCTGTGGCACTATCCCGCGAGTCGCCTCGGGTGGGTGTTACCCACCACCCCTGCTCTGTGGAGTCCGGACCTTCCTCGGCGGACGACACATGCCATCCGACGCGGCCGCCCGGCCGGCTCGTCCAGCTTTCAGGGTAGCCCCAGTGCCGGCTCGTCGACCCGCCAGTCTCGCTCCTCGCCCAGTACTGCTCCCCGACGGGGTCGCCTCGGTGCCAGCGACTCAGATCGGCGCGTACGAGAAGAGCTTGACCGCCGACACTCCGTCGGGCCACCAGGCGACGATCGAAAGCGACGCCGGCGCGACATGCAGGTGGTGGATCACCTCCATCGGCGCGTGGAGGGTCTCGCGAAGGATCATCTTCATCGGCGTCACGTGGCTCACCACGACCACGGTCTGCCCGGGGTATTTGTCAATCAGCCGATGCAGCGCACCACCGGCTCGCTCGGTCACGCGGTCGATCGGCTCACCGCCGGGCGGGGCGAACGCGGTCGACTCGATCCAGGCGGCGAACTCGTCGGGCCAGCGCTCCTGTACCTCGGTATAGGTGTGCCCGTCCCATTCGCCGAAGTCGGTCTCGGACAGGTCGTCGTCGATGCCGATGCTGACGCCGAGCCGCTTGGCGACGATCTCGGCCGTCTCGCGGCAGCGCCGTAGTGGCGACGAGTGCACGGCGGCGATCGCATCGTTGAGCTGCGCGTCGGCCGCGACCAACCGCCAGTGTCGTAGCCAGTCGGCGGCCCGCGTCGCCTGGGCCTTGCCTTCGGCGTTGAGCTTCGGGTCGGCGCCACCCGAACCGCTGAACATCTTGGCCACGGTGTGGTCGGTGACGCCGTGCCGCAGCAGGATCAGGGCCGTCGGCGTACCCGCTGCCGGCGGCCGCCAGCCGACAAGCGGCTGCACGATCGGCGTCGGCGCGGACGCTTCGGCCTCGCCCGCAGAGCCGGACGTCTCGATGCGCGACCCCGGCCCGTCGTCGAGGCAGCGATTGACCAGCGCGTCGGCGGCGGCGTTGTCGGACCGCGGCACCCATGACCAGGTGACGTCGACCGGCGCAAGCGCGCGGGCCTGGAGCGCCAGGGGACGGAGCCCGGCGTTCTTGATCTTCCACCGTCCGGCCATCTGCTCGACGACGAGCTTCGAGTCCATCCGTACCTCGACGGCGGCATCCGGGGCGTAGTCGCGGACGAGCTCCAGCCCGGCGACGAGCCCCCGATACTCGGCGACGTTGTTGGTCGTGACGCCGATGTGCTCGGCTCGTTCCGCGATGACGTCGTCGGTGTCGGCGTCGCGGATCAGGGCACCGTAGGCCGCCGGACCCGGGTTGCCCCGCGCACCGCCGTCGGCCTCGACGATCACCCGGCTCGGAGCCATCACAGCCCCGAATCAGGCGTACGAACGAGGATCCGGTTGCACTCGGGGCATCGCAGTACCTCGTCTTCCGGAGCGGATCGGATCGCCGCGAAGTCGGCCTCGGTGAGCTCGAGACGGCAGCCCTCGCATCGCCGCCGCCGCAATGCCGCCGCACCGACGCCACCCAGCTGGGCTCGCATCCGCTCGTACACGGCCAGCAGCTGCTCCGGAACGCCGGACGCCAGCCGGTCCCGCTCGGCGGTCGCGTCGGCGGCCTCCGCGTCGAGCTCGCCGACGGCCTCGTCTCGAGCCGACTCGATCTGCGCCGCCTTGGCGTTCAGGCTCTCCAGATCGGACGCTACCTCGGCCAACTCGCCCTGGAGCGTTTCAAGCTGCTCCATGATCTCCAGCTCGGCATCCTCGAGGACGCCGATCCGTCGGTCGAGAGCCACGATCTCGCTCTGCAGTTGCTCCAGCTCGCGGGGGGACGACACCTGCCCGGCGTCGAGGCGTTGCTGATCGCGAACGCGGCGCGACTTCACCTGCTCGACGTCGGCGTCGGCCTTCTTCTGGTCGCGTGTGAGGTCGGCGATCTGGGTGTCCAGCTCGACTCGGCGGTTGTCGAGCTCGGTCTTGCGCCCGGTGACCTCGGCCAATTCGGCATACTGCGGCAGGTTTTTCTTGCGGTGGGCGAGCTGCTGGAGCGTACTGTCGACGGCTTGTACATCGAGCAGAGTCCGCACGGCGCTCGGATCGGCTTTCAGCGTGGGGCTCCTTGGCTCATCGGGACGTGACTGGTCCACGGGTCGGTGACGATGTTCGACACGCGGGTCTCCACGGTAATGGCCTCCGCCGTCAATGCGTCAGTCAGCAAGCGCTCGACGACCGGAAGCCAGGTCCATTCGGCCGCCCAATGCGGCACGTCGATCAGCGCCGGCGCGCCATGTTCGCGCAGCTCAGACGCCGGATGATGGCGCAAGTCGGACGTGACGTACACGTCGGCATCGGTCGCCCGCACCCGGTCGAGCAGGAAGTCACCGGATCCCCCGCAGAGGGCCACCGTCTGGATCGGCTGACCCGGATCACCGGCGACGCGAGCGACGCTGTGAGTGGCCGGCAGCGCGGCGACCACGGCGGCGGCGAAGCTCCGCAGTGTCGTCGGTTCGGCGAGCCCTCCGATTCGGCCGCTGCCACCGGCGCTCGGTTGGGGCGCCAGCTCGTAGACGTCGAAGGCCACCTCGTCGTACGGGTGGGCCGCGCGGAGCGCCTCGACCACCGCGGACCGCCGGACGCGGGGCACGACCATCTCGACCCGCGTTTCGGCCACCTCCTCGATGGCCCCGACCTGGCCGATCGTCGGGCTCGCTCCCGTCGTCGGTCGGAAGGTGCCGGTGCCGTCGGAGGTAAACGCGCAGCGTTCGTACGCCCCGATGTCACCGGCGCCAGCGGCCGCCAGGGCGTCGACGACCCGGGCGGTGTCGGCTCGCGGGACGAACGTGACGAGCTTGTCCGACGGCTCGGCCGGCTGCGGCGCGATCGGCTTCGGGTCTTGGACTCCGAGCGCACGGGCCATCGCCTCGGATACCCCGCCGGGCGGAGCGTCGGCATTGGTGTGCGCGGTGAGCAACGCGACCTTGTTGACGATGAGCTTGTGGACCGCCCGGCCCTTCGGTGTGGTCGCCGCGACGGAGTTGACCGGGCGCAAAAGCAGCGGGTGGTGGGTGACGAGGAGATCGACGTCGGTGGCGACCGCTTCGTCGATCACCGCGTCCGTCGGGTCCACGGCGAAGAGGATCTTGCGCACCGGGGCACTCGGATCGCCCGCGACGAGGCCGCTGGCGTCCCACTCCTCGGCCCGACTCGGGTCGTAGGTCGCCTCGAGGACAGCCTGCACCTCGGCGACCGTCGGAGTACGGGTCACCGCGGCAGCGTATCCGGTGTCGCGGTGACCGTCAGACGTCGGCCGCTGCTCCGAGTTCGATGACGAGACCGGGCTGCGCGAGGTCGAGCGGCCCGCTGTACTCGGCGGCTGCCGCCTGTACGGCGAGATCCGGATCGTTGCCGGGCCACAGGTGCGTCAGCATCAGGCGACCGACGCCCGCCCCCGTGGCCTGCCGCGCCGCCGCACCCGCATCGCACAACAGCGGATCGTCGGGCGTGGGCTCGAGGTAGGTCGCTTCGGCCACGAGCAGGTCGGCCCCGGCCGCGAGATCGACCAACTCCCCCGACGGGCCGCCGTCGCCGGTGTAGACCACCGACTGCTCGCGATCACCGGCAAAACGGGCCGCGGCGTTCGGCACGAAGTGCGGCAGCTCCCGCGTCTCCACCCGGAGCGGGCCGATCCGGAACGAGTCGCCGATGGCAAACTCCCGCAACTCGTACGCCGCCGCCAGCATCCCGGGCCGATCCAACGCCAGCACGGCGTCGAGGGCACCGGGCGGTGCGTAGAGCGGTAACGGATCGGCCGGCTGGTCGAGCAACGCGCGAGCCCGCAGCAACGGATTCAGGTCGGCGCAATGATCCGGATGCGCGTGGGACACGTACACCGCGTCGACTGCCGCTGCCGGCATCAAGCGCATCAGCTCGCCGACGGTCGCGTACCCCGGATCGACCAGCAGCCGATAGCCATCGGCGTCGAGCAGATAGCCGCTGCATCCCACACCCGGCTGCGGAAACGCACCGCTGCCACCGAGGACAGTGAATAGCACGCTGCGAGGCTACGGCACGACGACGTCCGCTCCGGCGTCAAGACCGGGTCTGCTTGAACGCCTCGACAACGAGATCGTCATGCATGCCGCTGCGGAGGGAACGTCCCGTCGGCCGCCACCCGTTCGTCGCGAGGACGTCGCGAAGGCGAGCACCAGGGGGCACGGCGAACGAATCGACCCTGGCGACGCCGTCTCGGAAGATGTCGACTCGGCCCGGCCGTACCCGGGCGGTGAACAGCGCGTTCACGCGGTTGTCGGCTCGAGACCAGGCGTCCGCGCTGTCGATGTGGAGCGGCATGATGAGGTCACGGGTCCTACCTCCACGTAGGTGGGGTCCGAGGCCCCGTCGAGTGGATCCGCACCCGAGGGGCCGCACGTGGTACGTGGCCCGAGCTCACGCCTACGGTGCAAAGGATCTCACGAATCCCGCCATACGGTCAGCAGGACGTCCAAACCTACCGATAGGTGGCGAGAAGATCAGACGTCGACCGGACCTCGAACATCCGCCTGACGCACCCATCGGGCATCCTCGTCCGACTCCGAGTAGGCCGGCAGCACCCTGAGCCAGAGGCCGTCACGACGCTGCTCCCGCTCGGTGACCAAGCCGACCGCCCACCGCACCTGTCCGAAGGGATCGGTGCCGGCGCGAAACTGCACGTGTTCGTCGTCCATTCCGCGACGTTAGCACGTGTGTTCGAACCCGCTCGGTCGCACACGCCCGCGCGGATGCGCGCCTTCGTGTCACATCGAACCGGCGTGAGGTGTCATCTCTATGACACGTCAAACCGCCGGAGGAAATGGGACCGATGAGTGAGTCCGACTGGCTGGTGGAGGACTTCGAGAAGAACCGGATCCGGCTGCGGGCAGTCGCCTACCGGATGCTCGGCTCGCTCGACGAGGCCGACGACGCCGTCCAGGAGGCCTGGCTGCGCGCCGGCCGGTCGGATGCCGACGACATCGACAACCTCGACGCCTGGCTGACCACGATCGTCGTCCGCGTGTGCCTCAACATGCTGCGTTCGCGTAAGGCGCGCCGTGAGGAGCCACTCGACGTCCATGTGCCCGACCCCGTCGTCAGCCGCACCAGTGGCGTCAACCCCGAGGATGCCGCGCTGCTGGCCGACTCGGTCGGACTCGCGCTCCAGGTGGTGCTCGAAACACTGACCCCCGCCGAGCGACTGGCCTTTGTCCTGCACGACATGTTCGACCTGCCGTTCGATCAGATCGCCCCGATGGTGGGGCGCTCTTCGGCCGCGGCCAGACAGCTCGCCAGCCGGGCCCGGCGTCGAGTACGCGGAAACGAGGTCCCTCTCCCCGACCCCGACATCGGCCGTCAACGGGCGGTCGTCGACGCCTTCCTCGCTGCGGCGCGTAGCGGCGAACTCGACGCGCTGGTCGCGGTTCTCGATCCCGACGTCGTGCTCCGAGCCGACGAAGGTGCAGCGCGTCCGGGCGCGTCCGTGGTGGTCCGTGGTGCCGAGGCGGTCGCGCAACGGGCCGTCGCGTTCGAGCGGCCCGCCGCGCGGGTACGGCCGGTCCTCGTGAACGGGGCAGCGGGCGTTGTCGTCACCGTGGACGGTCAGCCGGTCTCGGTCGTGGGATTCACCGTCTCGCGCGGCAGGATCGCGCGCATCGACATCATGGCCGACCCCGAACGCCTCGCACGGCTGGACCTGGGCTTCCTCGACTAGCTGGTGGTCGCGGCGTACGCCCATGCTCTTGACCTCACGTACGCTGTCGCGGCAAGCTTCGGCGTGGTCGCGGGGCTCGCAGTGTTCGTGTTCGTACGCCCGCGCCACATCGCGCCAGAGCAGGAGCGGTCCCTGGTCGAAACCATCGGCCAGACCCAGTGATAAACAGACGAAGGTCTGATGTTAGGGCCAAACGGCCCTACGAGCGCAGACCCTCGCGGAGGGAGTCTGGTCGGCATGGCCCATCGTCGCTACCACATGAGTAGCTCCGAGCGCGCCGTCACCTTGATGCGGGAACTAGGCCACGACGACACGTTCCGCGCGTCACGCCCGATCGGCTATGCCCACGTACGCGTGGTGGACATCGAACACCCTCCCGGCGCCTCCCCGGATCGCATCGTCCACGGCGTCGACCCGCTGGCGCGACTGGAGTTCGTCCACCACGACATCCCTGAACCCACGACCTGATCGCGGTCACAAGACCCGCAGCGGGAAGCTGCCGGGGCCGACATCGGTGAGCGTGGTGGTGTTCCTCGCGAGGTACAGGTCCAGGTAGGGCGAGCGGTCGCCCTGCGTGGGCTCGTCGATACGCGGGTCTAGCACGTCGAGACTGAGCCACGCGCGGGTGACCTCGATCGTGTTGCCCGAGGGCACGTCCAGCCATCCGTTGGACGTGATGGTCCCGATCTGTACCCCGAGCTGATGTCCGCGCTCGATGGTCCAGTCGGTCGACTTGAGGTCGAAGGAGATGCCTCCCTTGCGCTCCAGCAACGCGACGTTTTCGTCGAACATCGTCGCCGTGCCGTCAGGGGCGAGGTCCCAGAGGCGCACCATGATGTTGCCCGTCGCGCTCACGTCGAGTGAGACACTCGGGGTGCCCGTGAGCCGGAGCGTCCGCTGCGCGGGCGACGACCAGACCCAGTAGTTGGACGTGGCCGCGCCACCCTTCTCGGCGACGCTCTTCTCGGCGAGGGACAGCGCCTCGGTCCGTGGCGCGGTTTCCATGTCCCAGCGACCACCGTCCTTCGCGGTGGCGGCCGAGGCGGCGGCCGTGGACGCACCGCCATTGTCGACGTACCGGCCGGAGGTCAGCCGCGCCTGATACGACGTCGAGGTCATCGGCCAGGTGTCCTGGGCACGCCAGTCGCCGAGGCTGTCCTCGATCGCGTACGCCGGGTCGGTCACCGACGGGTCGACACCGCGCACGTACTGGTCGTAGAACCGCATGACCTCGTCGAACCACCCGGCACGGCCCTGTGCCAACCGGCCGTCGGAGACGGTGTCGTTGCCACGGACGTGGTCCCATTGGCCGAGCCACCCTCGTTCGGGGCCCTGGTGGTTGTCGAGGTACTCCTCGATGTCCTCGGGCTTGGTGTTGGGCTCGATGAATCCCTGCGTCACGAACAACGGCGTGTCCGTGCCGGCCGCGTCCCGGGCCAGGTTGCGCGCCCGCCAGTACGCCGACTCCGGATCGGGATTGTTGTTGTTGGTGATGTTGTCGCTGAGGCACTCCGGGTGGCTCGACTCGTACGTCGCGTTCGCCTTGTACCGGTCGCTGTCGTCGGCCATCGGAGGCATCGTCGCGATCGAGTTGTACGCCGCAGGGGTGCCCACCACGTTGGGCCGCGGCACCTTGTTGCTGAACAGGTAGTTGTACATGTCCCACAGGGGTTCCTGCGCGACGACGGCCTTCAAGCTGTCCATGTCGAGGTTGTTGCCGACCAGGCCCGTGACGGCGTCGTACGACTTGCCGTACATGCCGACGTCCCCGGTCGACCACGGCTGGCTGGCCGACCACTGGATGGCGGCCCGCACGTCGGCCTGCTCGCCCGGGCCGACCCAGTCGAGGCATCCGGTGCTGCCACCGAAGCCGCGCAGGTCGACCATCACGAAGGTGTAGCCGCGGTCCATCAGGTCGGCGCCGTCGATGAAGTCCTGGAAGCGTGCCGATGGTCCGACCCGGTCCCATCCCTCGGGGCCGGTCTGCCCCGCGTGCGCGAAGTACGGGCCGACCGCGAGGATCACCGGCGTCTTCGCGTCGGCCGGCAGGTCCGCCGGGCGCAGGACGTCGGCGTGCAACTCGACACCGCTGTTGTCCGAGGACGGGAAGTAGGTCTCCGTCCACGCCGCACCCTCCGGGACCCGTGGGTTCTCTTCGTGCGTCACGGGGTCGTCGGGTGCCGCGGCCACCGGGCTGGCCGGCGCCGCCACGGTTAGGCCGCTCGCGATGACTGCGGCGATGGTCACAAGCGCGCCGGCCGCGGCGGCCGTTGCCTTCTTGCGGAGATCCATGGGTGCCTCTCAAGTCAGGTCAGACGAAGTCCGTCTGGCGAGCTCGGGGGCGGACCAGGACTTCCGCACACCCTCATGGCGCTCCCCTTCGGACAACCCAACACGGTCGTCCCCGAGTGGACGCGCAGCAGCGACCACCGTGGGCTCCCGAGAAATACCCCCAACATGAGTCGGCCGGTGCGCGACCGGCAGCGCATTCTTACCGCATGCGGGCGAGCTGCCGCAAGGGGGCTTTCGGTGACAGAACGGATCCGGCCGTCGGTAAAGTTCGCCCCGAGCGACCTGCAATCCACGCCTAGCGCCGCGGTGCAGGGACGATTGTCGCTTCGCGATTTGCCGCTAGAAGGGTGAAGCGCCGTACGACAAACCACCCGCGGTGTCACGGATGAAGCAGGGCTGATGGGCCTCCTCGACTCTCCGGTTCTTCAAATAGAGCAACAGTCCTCGCAGCTGGCGTACCAGATCAGCGACGACTCCGGCCGACCGATCGGTACGGCCAGCCAACGCGCCGGGCCGAAGCCGCGCAAGGGTCTCCTTGGCATGTTCGGCTCCGGCGTACACCCGCGTCAAGATCAGTCGACCGGACGATGCGGCGACGCCGTACGCCAATCCACACGCCCTATATGACGAGAGCCGAGTCGTCGTGTGCGTAGCCGATCCAGCGGGCACGCCGTTCTTCTACGTCGACCGCGTCAACAACCCGGCGACAGCGCCCCAGCCGGCGTACGTCGTGGCGCCCGACGCCAAGCCGCTCGGCTCTGTCACAGTCCGCACGGGTGGCGTGAAAGGAGTCTTCAAGCTCCTCTCCGGCCGGACAGGGAGTAGCCACGTGCTCATGGACGCCCATGGCCAGGACCTCGCAACCATGGTGAGTCCGCCGATGACGGATCCAACCCAAGCGGGCATCATCTCCGACTCGGCCGGCGCAGAGATCGCCCGCTACAACGTCGAACGGTCGCCGTACTCCGATCGCAGGCGCCGATACACCATGCGCCTCGACAACCTCGCTCCCGAGCCGCTGCGCACGCTCCTCATCGCCTCGCTGATCGGCACGGAGCTGATGGTCCCGACCATGTGATCTGACCCTGCGAGCCAACAACGGGCGATGCTTCCGTTGGCGGACCGACTGGCCGACTGGCCTGCGGTGTTGGTCTGACAGACTCGTCGTGTGCGCGAGGTTGGCGGTGCCGACGAGGGTCGTGGTCTGATGCGGGCACTCATCGGTGACGGCGTGCCTCTGTTGTTGGCCGGTGCGGGAAGCCTGATCCTCGCCGGTGGCTTCGCGCTCTTCCTGGCCCTGAGCGGCGAGTTCTTGCCGCATGACACCCGGTATTTGGGAATGACCGCCGATGACCTTTGCGGGGTCGCGGACTGCCGGATCGTCGACTTCATGGTGCACGACCGCGCGGCCTTTGGAGGAGCCTTGATCGCGCTCGGGATCTTGTACGTCTACATCGCGTACTTCCCGCTGCGTCGAGGTGACGCGTGGGCCTGGTGGCTGCTGGCGGTCAGTGTCGGGGCCGGGTTCGCCTCCTTCCTGGCCTATTTGGGGTACGGCTACCTCGATACCTGGCACGGAGTCGGCACCCTGCTGCTCTTGCCGGTGTTCCTCTTCGGACTCGCCAGGTCGAGACGCCTCATCGATGACTTCGGCGCGGTCAGACCGGTGCTGCGCGGTCGGCTGGAGAACGTGACAACTCCAGAAGGCATCGGTCGCGCCCTCCTGATTGTCGGCGCGGCCGCCGCCATGGTCGCTGGTCTGGAGATCCTGCGCATCGGCGTCAGCGGCGTCTTCGTACCCGAGGACCTGCAGTTCATGGGAGTCTCGGCCGACCAGCTTCGCAGCCTCAACCCGCGGCTCGTTCCCCTCATCGCTCACGATCGCGCCGGCTACGGAGGCGCCGTCTTCACCTGTGGCCTCACCGGGTTGGGTTGCGTCTGGTTCTCGCGTACCAGCCGGGCGCTGTGGGAGGCGCTGCTCTTGGCGGGCACAGTCTCGCTCACGACGGCGATCGGGATCCACTTCCTCGTCGGCTACGTCGACGTCTGGCACCTCCTGCCGCCGGTCGCCGCGGCGGGATCGCTGCTGGGCGGCTTGGCACTCACCTACCCGACGGCTTACCACACACGCGACATCCCCGCCGGAGATCGGGCAACGACCGCTCCATAGATCAGTCAGCGCGGATGAACCGTCACCTCGCACGAGGCGTAGTAAGGCCATGGCAAGGATGCGATTGTTCAGTGCGTGGGCCGTCCTCGCGGTCGGTGGAGTCGTCCTCACGACGGCGAACTGGGGTGGCCGTGGCCGGTATGACGACTGACGGTTGGTTCGCCCTGGCGGCTCGAGTGCTCGGAGCGCTTTCGCTGCTGGCGGTGGGCATCATTCACCTGCACGAGTACCAGAAGCTCTACTCCGTCATCCCGACGATCGGCACCCTGTTCGTACTCAGCTTCGTCGGCGCCGTCGTCGTCTGCACCGGGCTGCTGTTGCCGGTGGATTGGCTGCCCCGACCATGGGGTGACGTCGCCGTGGTCGGCCTCGCGGTGGCCGGCATCGGCCAGGCCGCAACCCAGTTCGTATTTCTCGCCATCAGCGAGCAGCGGCCATTGTTCGGGTTCCAGGAGCCCGGCTATGACCCTCCGGCCATCCTGGCCTCGCGGATCACCGAGGTTGCCACGGTCGCCTTCCTCGGCGGTTTCCTCGTCCTTCGAACGATCCGACGACGCCGCAGGTCGCGGATTCTGCCAGGGACAGCCGCGCGGCTCGACCATGTCTCGCGCAGCTCGGAAAGGATGGACCTGCCGCTTGACCGTTGACCACTCCGCGGACGACACGGAAGAGGACTCACCATGGCGCTCAGATGGTTCAGCGCGGTTGTTGACTGTCGCAACCCTGAGGCACTAGCGCAATGGTGGGCGGACGCGTTGGACTACCGGATCGTGTATCAGAACGAGCGCGAGGTCGACATCGCTCCCGACGACGACACCTTCCCTGGCATCGCCTTCCTGTCGAACCAAGATCGCAAGGTCCTCAAGAACCGACTCCACCTAGATCTCAATCCGGATGACCAGGCAGCCGAGGTGGCCAGGCTCTTGAGGATGGGAGCACGGAAGGTCGACATCGACCAGCCAGACGACGCGGAATGGGTGGTCCTCGCCGATCCAGAAGGCAACGAGTTCTGCGTGCTCCCACCACAAGAAGAGTGGTGACAGACCTCTGGCGCAACCCGGTGGGTCACGTCGTTGGCGTGCCTCATCCTGGGTGCCGAACGGGTTAGGCTGGGATCATCTCGGGCCGAACCATTCTGGGAGGCCCCATGGTCATGATGGCGTTGGTCTGGGCGGGGATCGCAGCCGCAGTCGGTTGGTTCGTGATGATCTCGTGGCGCGAACGCGGCGCGGCACGCGAGCAGCGGCAGCGGGAACATGAGGCCGTCAAGGTGTGCCTCAACGAGGACGTGTCGGCGCTGGACGAGGATCTGTGGCAGCTGGGACGTGACCTGGCGGATGCCGAATACGACGGGGACGCCCGCCGCGACTATGAACGTGCGGTGGCGATCAACGACGCGGCCCGACGATCGGTCGACCAGCTGAGGTCCGTGATCTTGGCCGATGCGATGACCGAGGCGCTGGCCGAAGCGCGATACGCGATGGCCTGCGCGCGGTCGCGGCTGGCCGGAGAGCCCATCCCCGAGCGTCGTCCGCCCTACTTCTTCAACCCACGGCACGGGCCGTCCATCGCCGACGTGAGATGGCACCATGCGCCGGGCGAGCCGCAAGACGTCCCCGCGTGTGCGGCCCACCCGCCTCGGATCGCCGTCGACGAGGTGCCGGATAGCCTCCAAGTCTGGACGGGCCGGGAACGCGTGCCGTATTGGGCGGCCACCGTAGCGTTCTACGCCTACGCAGCCGGGTACTTCAGCGGCGATTGGGTGGGCTCGAAGGAAGGCGCTCTGGCGGCAATCAAGGCCGGTGTGGTCAGCAGTGGCTGGGGCCTGACCGCACCCTTCTGGGGCATCGAGGTGGTCGGAGGCGACGTTGGTGGTGGCGTTGGCGGCTGCTAGGTCGCTGGCAGCCTCGAGAGGGGACTGGAGGCCGCGGATGGTCGTTGTCGCCAATGCTCGGGCGATCACGCCTCGTCGCGTACTGGACCGCGGTTGGCCGGCAGCGTGCGTCCCGGCAAGGACGCCGACCTCGTTGTCTTCAGCACGCAACTGCAGGTGGAGACCGTGGTGAGTCGCGGGGACGCTGTCGTATGGCTCATGGCCCTAAGGCATCGCGTGTCTGCTCACGTACCCGGGTTCCAGGTCTGAATGATCTCGTGCCGGCTGCCGTCGACGACGACACGGGCAGTGGCTCCGTTGAGCAACGGGAGATGGGGAGGGACATGACCGATCTCGAGGTCGAAAACGATCGGGCAGTCGAGTCCGCCCAGGGCGTCCAGAACGGCTTCGTCATGGGTCATGCCGCCGTCTACGGTCGATGCCGGAGCGTTGGTGCGTCCGATGAGAATCGCCGCCGCGTGGTCGAACCATCCCGCGTAGCGCAGGTGGTGCAGGTAGCGACAGACGGTGAACGCCTCCGCCTCCGCCGCCTCGAGGTAGACGACGAGATCGCCGTGTTCGTCGCCGAACGCTCGGACGTCGCCGTACGGAGTGCCGCCGATTCCGACCATCACCTCGGTGCAGCCACCGATCAGCTTGCCCGTGACATCGAGGGCGTTCGCGCCATGCAGCCGCCAGCGTCCCTCGTCGACCGCCTTCCACTGCGTGGCATCGGACTCTGTACGAGACTGCCACGTCCCGATGAAGCCACTGTCGTTCTGCCGGACGATGCCATCCGAGCTCGCAACGTCGGTCCAGTGTGCGAGTCCGGCCGGTACGTCGTACGGCGTGTCGGCGAGGTTATCGCCATGAAGTGTCGGTAGCCCGGCGCGAAGGGTCAGCGGAACCATCCAGGTGGACGAGTCCGAGAAGCCGACGACCCAGGTCGGCTCCGCATCCGCGATCGACGCGTAGTCGAGCTGATCCAGGAGGTCCAAGGCCGTGCCGGCTCCACCCCAAGGAGGTACGACGGCGCGAATCGAGGGGTCGGTGAGCATCGCAGCAAGCTCCGCCGCGCGCTGCTCCTTCGGCGCCGAGACCCATCGATCGGCGCTCATGCACTCGCCCACGATGACGTCGTATCCGCGCCCTCGCAGCCAATCGATGCAAAAGTTGATCCGCGGCCAGGCTTGCGGCGCGACCCCGGCCGACGGTGCAGTGACGCCAATTCGATCGCCTTCACGCAGTGGCTTCGGAAAACGCAACACGCTCGGATTCCAGCAGTACGGACGAGCCGGGGCAACCCCTCATTCGTCGAGCCGGCGAACGGGCATGGCTCCTCGACCTCGTCGCGCGAGTCGGCGGCCTCGCCAGGGCGGGATCGGTCATGATGATGACGATGACGGAGGCGGATCTCAGCGAGTGGGTCGATTTCGGGGTCGGAGTCGCCGGTGCGGCCGCAGCGCTCACCGGACTCCTGTTCGTCGCGGTGTCGATCAATCTGGATGCCATCCTGCAATTTCGAACCCTCCCACGCCTCGCGGGCGCGACACTGCTGATGTTCGGTGGGCTGCTGCTGAGCGCACTGCTGCTGTTGATTCCGGGGCAGCCGCCAGCGGCCCTGGGTACCGAACTGTTCGTCTTGGCTCTCGGCGTCGGCGGGCCGCTGGTATGGCTGCAGACCCGACCTCCCCGGCATGAGGGCGGCACCACCGCAGTCGCGTGGACGCTCACCCGCCTCCTCCCGAGTCTGCTCATGCCCGGGCTACTGCTGCTGTCGGCGTCATGTTGTCGGCCGACTGGTCGGGCGCCCTGTATCCGCTGGGCGCTGCCGTCGTGATCACACTGGCCGCGGGCTTGGTGAGCTCGTGGGTGCTGCTCGTCGAGATCAAGCGCTGACGCCAGATCGGCACCACGAGTGTGAGCGGGTTGGTACGCGGATCCCTGAGCGGGTCACGGCTGCGCCGTTGCCGGCGGCGGCAGGGTGACCCCGAAGCCCGCGACCGCAAGGCGGAGCAGCACCTGACCCGGCCCTAGCAGGTCGGCGATCTTGGCCGAGCTGAGCAACTCGATCTCGGCCAGGCGCACCCGGTACGCGTCCGGCCCGTCGACGCGGGCGGCGTGCAACTCGTACGTGTTGTGCCACACCTTCTGCCGCGCTTCCCTGAGGAAACGCTTGGACGCCAGCCGATTGAGCGGCGTGAGCAGTCTGTCGATGAGCGTTCCCACCGGCAGCTCGTTGTCCTCGGCCGCCACACGCGAGGCGAGGACGCCGTCGATGTTTTCGTGATCGCGCCGCCTGCGATCCAGGAGCTCCGGGTCGCCGAAGTCCTCGACGGTGATGACACCCAGCAGCGCCTGCGGCAGGTCGTAGTTGACGTGCGCATTGACGCCCAGGAGGACGTGCCGCAGCGGATGCAGCTGCGCGGAGGCGTCGAACGCCAATCGCCAAGGCCGGGCCATCAGCTTGCCCGCGAGACTGGCGTCGTGTGCGTCGAGATAGAGCTGGGCGAACGCCACATCCCATTCCTCGACCCAGCCTGGGTCCTCGAAGACGCCCCGACCGATCGCTTGGCCGACGGCAGCCGTCGTACGCAGGTAGGTGCCGAGAAAGTGCCGACGGGAATCGCCGGCGGGCAGCTCATCGAGACGCGCCCGCATCTGATCTAGCACACCCGCGACACCAGCGGAGCCCGCTGACCGGCTCTGATCCGTCACCGCCCCTCCCCGCTGTCGCCAACGTACCTAGTCTCGCGCGGCACCCGAAGGATCGTCGGCCAGACACGACCGTGTCGAGGTCATCCGTTCGCCTGAGGGTGCACATCACCTTGCGTGGGTGATGCCTGCGAGGCCGTCCGGGCGAACAATCCTGCACGAGGACCACCTCGATCGGAGCGGCATGCCGATCCGGATAGAAGGAGTGCGACGTGGATTTCTGGGAAGTCGTTGGGGAGATCTTGTGGTTCATGTTGTTGATCGCGTGGTTCTGGCTGCTCATCGCGATCGTGACCGACATCTTCCGTGACCGAGGACTCTCGGGTTGGGGCAAGGGTCTCTGGTGCCTGTTCGTGGTTCTCTTGCCATGGTTGGGCGTCCTCGTCTACCTGATCGCGCGCGGCGCATCGATGCACGAGCGATCCCTCGAGCACGCCCGTCAGAGCGAGCAGGATCTTCGTCGATATGTCCAAGACGCCGCTCGCCCGTCCAGTACGGCCGACGAGCTTGCCAAGCTGGCCGATCTGCACGATCGCGGTGCTATCTCAGACGCCGACTACGAGGCGGCGAAGGGCAAAGTCCTGGGCCAATCCCCCTCTGGATCGATGAGTCCGTAGGCACCCTGGTATTTGCGGCCGCGTAGAGTCCAACTGCCGACTCTCGGATGAAAGGACGTGCCGTGACGACCAAGAATGACTTCTCCGCAGAGGACTGGAACCGGATCGTGCGGGCGCCGTTCGTTGCCGGTCTAGCCATCTCTCTGGCCGATCCCGGCGGTCCCATCGAAACCGCGAAGGAGACGATGGCAACGCTCAAGGCCGCCACGAATCCCGCCAGCCGAGAACAGTTGGTGGCCGAGCTCGCCCTCGACATCCAGAGCCAGATCCAGCAAAAGCAAAACCCGCTCAAGGGCTACCGTCCGTCATCCGCGGAGGGGACTGCATCGGGTGGTGAGCAAGTACTGGTCGAGCTGGGAGCAGTCCAGGCGATCGTCGCGGCCCGGGCCACTCCTGAGGAGACGGCGGCTTTCGGCGACTGGCTGGTCGCCTCCGCGCAAGCCGCGGCCAACGCCGCCAAGGAGGGCGGCTTCATGGGGTTCGGTGCCGAGCAGGTCAGCAAGGGCGAGCAGGAGATGCTGGATCGGGTACGCCGGGCGGTACGGCCCTGACCGACACCGGGACGGCCCCGGGCCGGAGTCCAGCAGCCACAAGGACGCTGCCTTAGGATGCCGCCATGTCGCGAACGGACACGGCCTCTCGTGTGATCGCGGCCTCGCCAGACCGTGTCTATGCCGCGCTCGTCGATCCCGACGCCCTCGTCGAATGGCTGCCACCCGAGACGATGAGCGGCAGGTTCGAGCGATTCGACGCCCGGCCGGGCGGATCGTACCGGATGGTCCTGACCTACGCAGACGCATCTACCGCACCGGGCAAGTTCTTTGTTATCTGGACACAGCGAGTCTTCGCGGCGACGCCAGCGGCGCGTGCTGGGCTCGCGGCGTGCGCGTAGCAGTCGAGAAGACAGACGGCATCGTCACGAATATTGTCCTGCTCGATGACGACGGGACCGTGGTCGTACCGGTGGATCGGTTCTTGGGGCACGCGCTGGGGTCGGGTGGGATCCCGAACACGGCGTTGGCGTATGGCTATGACTTGCGGTACCTGTTCGAGTTCCTCGACGACCGGGATTCGGATTGGAAGGGGTTCAGCCCGCCGGTAGCGCTGAAGCTGTTGGGGTGGCTGCGACGACGCCCGTCACCCACGCCGCGCAACGCCTCGACCGCGAGGATCAGCTCATCGCCGACGCCCAACAACGCGACTGGCCGCGCGAAGTCGAGCGACACCAAGCCACCAAACGACGCTTGGAGCAGCTCCTCGATGCCCTGGCCTGACGCTGACCTGCCTGGTGGTGTGTCCCTATGCCCGCGGGGATTGTCGGAGCCAGTCTGTGTGCACAGAAATTGCCGATGTTCGGTCGTCCAATTGGTCAGCACTTATGGCGGCCGCTTGCATGACGCGGGAAGCCTTGCCTGTCAACGTGCGTGTGCTGGACAAGTTTCGCTGACCGAATCATCCCGCCTCGACGAAGCGGGTCGACTCGACCATGTGGGTCATTTCGTTCATCTGGCCTCGGGTCACTCCGGGCACGGCGACCCAGGCCAGAACGACGCGGTCGCCGTCCACGTCGAGGATCCAGATGGCGGCCCGCTCGCGTGATGCCTCGAGGTACCAGCCACCGGGTCCGGTGGTGAAGATGTCGAAGGCCCGGTCTTCGCAACCCGCGACGTCAACTCCCTTCGAGACCCGGTACTCGAGGTACAGGCCGGCGTGACCGTCGATCGTGACCGGAGCGGGGGCCGAGGTCTGGGCCCCCTTCTGTGCGACCAGCGCCTCGGCGAGGTCGGCCACGGTGGGGCCGGGGGCCCGAGCGGTTTCGTATTTGCTGTGACGCGTCGACCCGCACGGGTCTCGGAAGACCCGGTCGGCTGTCATGTAGCCCATCGCGTGGAACGGCTCATCAGCGACGAAGGTCCAGCCACGGTAGTTCATGAAGCCCTCGGGTGCCCGGACCACGGCCAGCTTCCGGGCCGAGCCGTTGACGGTGAGCGCATAGTCACCCGCCTCGAGCGGGACGTCCTCGGGTTCGTCCGACAGGAGGGTCCAGGTCTGCTGGGCGGTGCTGGAGGCTGTGGCCTTCGGTGAGGACGGCGCGATGTCCGAGTGCGTCGGCGCGGTGTCCGGATTGTCGCCGCATCCGTTGAGCGGAAGGGAAAGCGCGGCCACGGTCAGGAGCGCCGATCGAGTACGGTGTCGGGTCATGGTCGCTCCAGGTGGGAGAGCTCAGCCTGGGAGGTCACTGTTCGCGACGACGCGGCCTGGGCCGTGCCCGGGGACGGCGAGCTCGCAGCGGCCATTCGAGAGTCGGCAGGTCAGGATGTCGCCGTAGCCGGGGGCGTCATCCCAGCCCACCAGCGCGACGGTGTCGTCGTCGAGCCACTCGAAAAGCCAGAAGTCACCCCGGCCCAGTTCGTCGTGGTCGGCCTGGTAGCCGCGCGGAAGGTGCAGCCGAACCGGCCGCTGGGTCAGGGTGTCGAATGCTGCCGCCGGGACCGGTTCGCTGGCCCACAGCTTGTCGACCGGGACGAGTCGGGACCCGTCCACCCAGAACGGCTGGCCGATCGCGTCGGTGGGCCTGCCGGTCTGCCAGGAGTCACCGATGACCAGGCCGCGGGGGTTGTTCCGGATGTCCTGGGCGTACGAGCGATCTGCCGCCACGCGGCCGGTCGCCAGGTCGAAGGAGAGCCCCCGGTCGAAGTAGACGCGGTCACCGATGATCGCACCGGGGTTGCATTGGTTGGATGACCCGCAGCCGGCGACCTGTCGTCTCACGACCTCGCGGCCGGAGCCGGTGTCGTAGACGACCAGCTCAGCGACGTGTTCTCGTGTGCAGTCGAACCACGCGACCAAGGCTCCGGCGTTGCCCGTGACGACCGTGTCGCCGTACCCGTGTGGGGCCGCACACGCGTTCGAGCCGATCTGCTCAGGGCGGCCGCCGTCGGTGAACCACACACGGCCGTCGTCCAAGTAGCCACCGGTGGCGTAGACGACCGCGTCGTCTGTGACGTCCATGTGTATGAAGCCGCTGCTGATCGCGACCACGCGATCACCGAAGTGGATGGTGCCCGGGCGATCGTCGGGTCCGTGCGCGTCGTAGTCGCTGTAGACGATCTGGCGCGTCGAGTTCGGAGTCGGGACTGGAGGGCGGTCGACGGGCCCGTCACCACGGCCCAGCAGATGGCTATCCGTCACACCCACGATGGCGGCGATCACGAGGACCACGGCCGCCGCAGCGCCCAGGACTGCGGCGAGACGACGGTGACGCAGACGGGTCTCGCCCCGGTCGATCAGAGCCTGGGCGTCGACGTCGAGGCGGCCAGCGTCGTCCATCTGTCGGGCGAATGCGTCGCGGAGCGTCTGGTTCATCGAGCCACCCCCTCGCCTTCGTCAGTGGGCAAGCCAGCGTGGGGACCGGCTCCGTCACGGAGCTTGCCCAAGGCGATGAACACCTGGCGTTTGACCGTGCCCACCGAACAGCCCATCAGCAGTGCGGTTTGCACCTCGGAGAGGTCCTCGTGGTAGCGCAGGAACAGCGCTGCTCGCTGACGAACGGGCAGCCCGCGCAGGTGTGCCCACACCGCATCATCGGTGGCCACCGCTGCGGGGTCATCGCTGGCATTGGTGTCCGGTACGTGCTCGACCGGGGGTTCATGGAAGGAACGCCGACGCCGCCAGGAGATCGCCGTTGTGACGATGGTTCGGCGCACGTAGCCCTCGACCTTCGTCCGGTCCCGCAGCCGGGGCCACGCCACGTATGCCTTGGTCAACGCCTCCTGGACCAGGTCCTGTGCGAGCTGGTGATCGCCGATGACCACATACGCCATGCGGTACAACGCCTGCGACCTCGCCGAGACGAACTCGGAGAAGGCCGCGACGTCTTCCTGGCGCCGGATCGCCATCGCCACTCCTCAGCCCTCACAACCATCCTCTACCTAAAGACGCATCCGACGCCGATCGAGGTTGAACACCCCCACGACCGCCCGCTGACCAGGTCAAACCGGACCGGATCGACCGATTCACAGACATCTGCTCACCACTAGGAGCCGCACCTTCATGCCGCACTCCGCGCGCAGGCATGACCTGGTGCTACTGACCGAAGCGAACGACGACCGCTCCTCCAGTGGAAGACGGCACCATCGGTCCTGTCATTCGGCTTGACGGACGACAAGCGTCCACATAACCACCGGGAGAAGCGCAATGCCGATCCGGCACGAAGCCAGCTGTGCCCGCTGGACGCCGGAGCCGCAGCGCACAGACGATCGGACTTCGAGTCGTTAGCGCACAGGGGGGCGTTGCCGGCGACTCTGACCGTGGAGTCACGGACGCCACATCGGGTCAGCTCTTGTCGCAGCCGCGCCGAAGATGTGACCGTTTCACTTTGGGCTCCTTGTCCGTGGATTTCTCGAAACCTGGACCAGACGCCAGCCCGGCCGTGGCGCTTTCGGTCGCCGCAGCCATGACGGTTCAAGCACCGCCCGAGAAATCCATGCCAGTACGACAATCCGCAGAAGATCGGCACGATCCGGGGCGCGGTCCAAGCCATACCAGCAACCTGCCCCGGCTACGGGCATCTGGTCGAGCCAAGGGTCGTCGAAGCCGGGTCGAAAGACCCGAGAGAACAGACACCCCGTCTTCTAGATTGATGGATTGCGGCCCTTCCACCACCTGCGAGCATCCCACGAAAGGATTCGCCTCATGGCGGCATTACCGAACATCGTCCTTGTCCACGGAGCGTGGGCTGACGGCTCTTGCTGGAGCAGCGTGATCGAACGTCTGCAGGCCGACGGCTACCGCGTGACCGCCCCTCAACTGCCGGAGTCCTCGCTGGCCGACGACGTCGCGAGGGTACGCCACGTCCTCACCCGCCAAAGCGGCCCGACCGTTCTCGCGGCGCACTCGTACGGAGGCCAGGTCATCACCTCACTCGGCACCGACGCGCCGAACGTCGTCGGTCTCGTGTACATCGCGGGCTTCGGGCTCGATGAGGGTGAGTCGATCGGCGCGCTGCTGAAGCAAGGTCCTCCGACCCCCGGCGTGGCGCATGTAGACATCGACTCGATGGGCTTCGGCTGGATCCCGGAGGACGATTTCCTCAAGCACTTTGCCGCCGACGTCGAACCGGCCAAGGCGAAGACCATGTACGCCGTGCAGCAGCCGCTACACGTGTCCACGTTCGACGACGTGATGGGAACGCCCGCGTGGAAGTCGCTGCCGTCGTGGTACCTGGTCGCCCAGAACGACGAGGTGATCCCACCCGACGCCGAGCGGCAGTTCGCACAGCGGATGGGCGCCGACACGATCGAGGTTGCGAGCGGGCACTGCGCGATGGTCTCCCACCCGCGCGAGACGTACGAGCGAATCGTGGCCGCCGCGAACGCCGTCGCGGCCGGGTAGGGAGCCCGCCGTGTCGCGGCGCTCGCGGTGACCGGTGTATGAGACAGGACGGGAATCGGGCCGGGTTATCGGTGGCTCACCACGTTGACCACCACTCCGTTGGGGTCACGGACGAAGAACCGGCGTACTCCCCACTCCTCGTCCTGCAACGGGTGCACGACCTCCGCACCGCTTTGTCGCATCGCTGCGTACGCCGCATCGACATCGTCCACCTCGACGCTCATATCGGGCACGACCGGCGCGGACTTGTCGTGGCTCATCAAGGTGACTTGGGCCGTGGGATTCGATGGTGACGCGAGCGTCATAACCCAGCCAAGGTTCATGACCTCCTCGAATCCGAGGAGGCCGTAGAAGTCCCGGCTCTCCTCCATGGCCTCCGACTGGATGTCGGGCATTGCCCGGCGGATGGACATAAGCGACTCCTGCTGGCCAGCGAGCGTCAATGTGTCACTGATTCTCCCAAGGCGCCGCTGTCCTCGCTCGTGACGCCCCATGACGGGTGCATCACGCCAAGCCCGCTTCGATGAAGTTGCGGGTGACTTCTTCGAGGTGATGGCTGGACACGGGGGCGTCGCGCAGGGGGCCCTCCCCGGTGAGCACTGCCAGTCCGTGCACCGTGGACCAGATGGGGTACTCGATTCCGGCCCGGCGGCGCCGGCTGAGGACGCCGGCTTCGACCAGCTCGTCGAGGACGGCGCGGAGCTGGTCCAGGGGTAGCGGGTCCTCCTCGGTTCCACCGTCCTCAGCCCCATAGGGGTGCTGATGGGGAAGGGCGAATGCGGTCGCGAACAATCCCGGCTCCTCGCGGGCGAACTCCAGGTACGCCCGGCCGATCGCCCGCAGCCGGCGGCGGGCAGCGGCGGCATCACCGTGTCTCCCGCGCACACGGCCGGTGCTGACCGCGATGCGGCCGGCGAGCTCGCGCATTGCCGCCATACAGATCGCGGCAAGGAGCTCATCCCGGTCGGCGAAGTGACGGTAGGCAGCGTTGGGCACCACTCCCACTATCCGCGCCGCCTCGCGAAGCACGACGGCGTCCGGGCCGCCGGTCCGTGCCATCTTCACCCCGGCGGCGACCAGGCCGTCGCGGACGGCGCCGCGCGGACGCCGCCGCTTGGTCCCTGTCATCTCACGTGCTGATCCGTCGCTCGTCACAGCCACAATTTAGTGGACAGCATCCACTAGCGCCAGTAAGGTGGACAGCGTCCACTGGTTAGTGGTCATCGTCCACTAAGTAGTGGTCACCGTCCACAACAATCTGGGAGCAACCATGACCACCACGATGACCCCGCTGCTTCAGCACAACGAAGACTTCGCCCTTACGTACACTCCCGTGCCACTTGGCCGGCCCGCCGCGCATGTAATCATCGTCACCTGCCTCGACCACCGGGTCGATCCCGCCATCACGCTCGGACTCAAGCTCGGCGACGCCCCTGTCCTCCGCAACGCGGGGGGACGCGTCACCCAGCCCGTCATCGATGAAATCGCCTATCTTGCCTTTCTCGGCCAGAGAATGTCCGGCGGGCAGCTCAGCGACGACAGTCGCCTCGAAGTCGCGATCATTCACCACACGCAATGCGGGACAGGCTTCCTCGCCGACGCTGGGTTCCGGCGCGAGGCATCCGAAGCGACCGGTGTGGACGAGGCGGCGCTGGAATCGTCCGCTGTCACCGATCCACGCGCCACCGTCTCGACCGACGTCGAACGCCTGCTCACTTCACCCTCGCTCCCGCCGAACATGGGAGTCTCCGGCCACGTGTACGACGTCGAAACCGGGCGCATCACCACCATCGTCGACACCCGGTATACCGAGCCAGCCGGACAGAGTACGTCGACAAGCGGGCCGGACCCGACGTCCGGCGGCGGTCAGTCTTGACCCGTCGGTAGCGGTATCGGGCGGCGTGGCGAGCCGCTCCGGGACCGGCACACGCGGCGGTGAGCGGCATTGCGGTGCATGATGGAGATCATGAATGACTCGATCGTGCCCGACGCGACCGAGCATCTGGCGACCGGCTGGGAGCCGGATACACCGGTGAACGACACCGTCGTTCGCCAGGCTGTCCATGTGCATGCGTCTTGGCCCACAACGGTCGCGAAGGCGGTTGGCCGGCCCTGGGCGTGGACCAGCGACTGGGCCGGGGGCTTCATTGCGGACCGGGGCGCGTTGAGCAATCCGATGGTGTTGCTCCGCCCTCCGGCCGACGTCGGCGTTGTTCTCCGCGATGTGGCCGAGTTGGTGGCGCCGGATGCGCCGTACTTGCTGCTGAACCCGTGGCAGACGCCCGACCTCACTCCGTACGGACTCGTTCTCCTCGGCTACCCGCCGCTCATGGTCCGCTTCCCTTCCGCGCACGAGGTACGTACACGCGAAGGGGTCGAGGTGGACGAGGTCCATGACCCCAGCGAGTTGGCCGTCGCCGAGCGAGTGTTGGTGGAGGGCTACCCCATGCCTGACATCGAGCCGCTATCGCCCGGCGACCTCCTCGGCCCGTCGATTCTCGGCCCCGCGACCCGGGTCTGGCTGGCCCGCGTCGACGGGGCGCCGGCAGCAGTCGCCGCCGCGCACTTGCATGCGGGCGCGACGCTGGTGGAGTACGTCGCGACCGTTTCATCCGCGCGTGGCCGCGGCGCCGCCTCCGCAGTGACCTGGGCCGCCACCCTGGCCGATCCGGCCCAACCGGCCATGCTCATGGCAAGTGACGAAGGCAGACCGGTCTACGAGGCGATGGGCTTCGTCGCGATCCAGCGCTGGTCGGCGTGGCTTCGCCCAGCCACATGACGTGGTGCCGAGAACCCGGTCGCTTGACCACGATGCCGGCGTCCGGGTCGGCCGGATCAGACGGCGGATCGTTGGCCGGGTCGGTGAACTGGCCGTCCGGGGCGAGCCAGATCCGGAACATGTCGTCGTCGTAGAACACCACCCGGACCCGGGCATCCCCGGAAGCGAAGGTGTAGGTGTCGCCGTCGGCCTCGAAACCGGTCAGCTGGCCCAAACGCTCGGGCTCGGCCGCCGACGAGGACGAGCCGGCCGCGAGCGCGGTCAGGGTGCCGAACAGGAGTGCAACGCAGGAAACGAGCGGGATGCGTTTCATGCCCTATATTCGATCCTGCTTGGACGTGCGCGTCAAGACCGCAAATCGCTCAGATTTGATCATCACGCTGGCGAGTAGGGCAGGCAGCGGGCGCACGGCTTCGTCACATCATTCGAAATTTACTTTCGAAAGTTCGTACGCAGCTATTGCTACTAGCTGTAACTAGCCAATAACTTTAGGACTCGGCACCACCAGAGGGCTGGCTATGGCGATAGTTTCATTACCTCTCGGAAAAATCTTCGTCCGCAAGGCGTGCTCACTCGGGTCCAGCGCGACGCCGGCTCAACTCGCGTCCGTCCCCCGCGCCACTCGGTGCGGTCACTCCCGAGGAGGAGCACGATGCGTGCATCCAAATCCAACCGATTCCGAAGGGCCCTGAGCCGCCGTCGCTTCCTCGATACCACCGCCGTCTGGGACATCACGCTCGTGGTCCACGACGCCCGGCGGGCGCGCGACGCTCGAGTCACGACCGGGTCGGAGAATGCGAGATGAGCCGGTGGAGAAACATCGCGTCGCTGGCCGTGGTCCCCTGTATGGCGCTGGTGACGGGCCCGCTCGGCACGGCACCGGCACAAGCGGAGGCCCCTCGCCAGGTGTCAGCAGCGGCTCAGCCGACCGCAGCTGAGTCAGCTGCAGATCAGTCGAGCGCAGATCAGTCGAGCGAAGCTGAGTCGACCGCGGGAGAGTCGACGGCAGCCGAGTCGACGCAGCTCTTCGCGCTCGAGAACGTGCTCGTGTTCTCGAAGACCGCAGGCTTCCGGCACAGCTCGATCACCCCGGGGATCGCGGCGATCGAGCAACTCGGCGCCGACAACGGGTTCAACGTCGACGCCACCGAGGACGCCACGCAGTTCACTGACGCGAACCTCGCGCAGTACGACGCGGTGGTGTTCCTCAACACGACCGGCGACGTGCTCGACGAGGCCCAGCAAGCCGCGTTCGAGCGGTACTTCCAGGCCGGCGGAGGCTTTGTCGGCATCCACGCCGCTGCCGACACCGAGTACACCTGGGGCTGGTACGGCGAGATGCTGGGCGGTTACTTCCGCAACCACCCCGCGGGCACGCCGACAGCCTCGGTCGACATCACGGATCCTGACGAGCCGTCGACCGCCGGGCTGCCGACCCGGTGGACGCGCACGGACGAGTGGTACAACTACCAGTCCCCCGTCAACCCGAGTGTGGGCGGCGGCGGCGTCGACTTCAGCCCGCGCGACAGCGGCGTCCACGTGCTCGCGACGGTCGATGAGTCGACGTACAGCGAGGAGGACGGCAACGCCACCGACGACGACCACCCGATCGCGTGGTGCTCGGACTTCGACGGTGGCCGCATGTGGTACACGGGCATGGGCCATACGGACGCGTCGTTCAGCGAGCCGGAGTACTTGCAGCACATCCTCGGTGGTATCCGCACGGCCTCGCGAGCCGTGCCGGCCGACTGCGGTGAGCCGCGGCAGGCAACGCCTGGTCCCGAAGACTTCGAGAAGGTGACGATCGACGACGACACGCAGAACCCGTTCGAGCTCGACGTCGACCAGAGCGGACGGGTGTTCTTCACCGAGCGCAACGGCGACGTGCGGATCTGGTCGCCGGACACCCAGCAGACCGTCACGGCCGGCACGATCCCGGTCTACACGGGCCAGGAGAACGGCCTGCTCGGCATGCAGCTGGCGCCGGACTTCGAGCAGAGCGGCTGGATCTATCTGGCGTACTCCGCGCTTCCGCAGGAGTCGCTCGAGCAACGCGTGTCACGCTTCAAGGTCGTCGGCAACACGCTCGACATGAGCTCCGAGCAGGTCATCCTGACCTGGACGCACCAGCGTGACGAGTGCTGTCACTCGTCCGGGTCGCTCTACTTCGGGCCCGACGGCAGCCTCTATGTCTCCACCGGCGACAACACCAACCCGTTCGCCTCCGACGGCTTCGCGCCGCTCGACGAGCGTCCCGGCCGAGAGGCGTGGGACTCGCAGCGCACGGCGGCGAACACCAACAACCTGAACGGCAAGTTCCTTCGGGTCATGCCCATCGAGAACATCGCGCCCGGCACGCAGCCCGGCGTCGGCACGACGTACACGATCCCGAACGGCAACCTGTTCCCGGCCGGCACGGCACAGACCCGGCCTGAAATCTTCGCAATGGGCTTCCGGAACCCGTTCCGGTTCACCGTCGACCCACAGACCGGCTGGGTGCTGATGGGCGACTACGGCCCGGACGCAAGTGCCACAGTGCCGGGCAAGGGCCCGCAGGGCAGCGTCGAGTTCAACGCGATCACCAGCCCGGGCAACTACGGCTGGCCGTACTGCATCCGCCAGAACACGCCGTACAACGACGCGGACTTCTCGACGACGCCCATCACGTACGGCGCACCGTTCAACTGCGCGAGCCCGGTCAACGAGTCCCCCAACAACACCGGGCTGACAAACCTCCCGACGGCCCAGCCGGCGACGATGTGGATGGGCTACACCGAGACTGACAACCGGTTCCCGGGCCTCGGCACCGGCGGCGCGCCGACGGGTGGCCCGCGGTACCACTTCGATCCGACCGGTCCGCCGAGCCAGTTCCCGGAGTACTACGACGGCGAGTGGTTCATCGGCGAGTGGAACAACGGCTGGATCAAGCACGTCACGCTCGACGGCCAGGGAAACGCCACCGACGTGCGCTCGTTCCCGTACCTCGGTGCCGCCGGTTGCCAGCAGAACGCCGGCACGAGCGGATGCTACAAGCGGCCGATGGACATGGACTTCGGTCCGGACGGCTCCCTGTACCTGATCGAGTGGGGCTCGGGCTTCGGCGGCAACAACGCCGACTCGGGCGTCTACCGGATCGACTACGTCGGCGCCGGCCGGCGGCCGGTCGCGCATGTCGCGGCCACGCCCACCAGCGGGCAGCCGCCACTCGAGGTGACCTTCTCCAGCGAGGGCTCGATAGACCCCGACGGCACCTCACTCACGTACGAGTGGGACTTCGGTGACGGCTCGCCGACCTCGAACGACGTCAACCCGACGCACACCTACACGGCTGCCGGCACGTACACCGCGTCGCTGCGGGTGACCGACCAGGCCGGGCAGACCGGTGTCGACAACATCCAGATCGTGGTCGGCAACACCGCGCCCGAGGTGACGATCAACATCCCGAAGGACGGTCAGTTCGCCGAGTTCGGTGACGAGGTGCCGTACGAGATCACGGTCACCGACGCCGAGGACGGCAGCACCACCGCCGGCTCGATCAACTGCGCCGACGTGACGCTCAACATCTCGCTCGGCCACGACCAGCACGCGCACGAGGTGTCGGAGCAGACCGGCTGCTCGGGCACGTTCGAGACGCTCAACGCGGGCGGCCACGGCGAGGGCGCCAATACGTTCACCGTCATCGAGGCCGTCTACACCGACAAGGCGCAAGCCGGCGGCGCGGGCTCGATCACCGGACGCGACGAGGCGCTGCTGCGGCGCAAGCACCAGCAGGCCGAGTACTTCACGTCGACCGGTCGTGCGCCCGGCGCGACTGGCGGCGGAGATCCCGGAGTGCAGACCGAAACCACCACGGACACCGGCGGTGGCCAGAACATCGGCTTCATCGAGAACGGCGACTACGTGTCGTTCGACCCGATGAACCTCACGGATATCACGAGCCTGCGGTTCCGGGTCGCGTCCGCAGGCGCGGGCGGGACGATCGAGGTGCGTGCCGACGCGCCCGACGGGCCGCTCGTGGCGGAGACGCCGACCATCCAGCCCACCGGCGGCTGGCAGACGTGGACCAACGTCGAGCTGCCGCTGTCCAGTCCGCCGACCGACACGCACGAGTTGTTCTTCGTGTTCCGGCACCCGACGGACCAGGGCGGGCTGATGAACCTCAACTGGATCGAGTTCGTCGGCAAGGGGGCTGCCACCACGGCCGCGCCCGAGGTGACCGCGAGCGCCGATCCGACCACGGGACAGGCGCCGCTGGCGGTCCAGTTCACAGCCGATGCGACCGATCCGGAGGGCGGCGCGCTGACGTACGCCTGGGACTTCGGCGTCGCGGGTACCAGTGACGACACGTCGACCGAGCAGAACCCGACGTACACCTACCAGCAGGCCGGCACGTACACAGCCAGGGTGACCGTCACCGACCCGGACGGCGGCGAGAACACCGCCACGGTGGAGGTGCGCGTCACCAGCGCCGGCGGCGAATGCCCGACGGGCGTGCGCTCCGACGAGTTCGACGGTGACGCGCTCGACACCAACCGATGGACGGTGATCAGGCCCGATGACACCCGGCCGCCCACGGTCTCCGGCGGCAACCTGAACTTCCCCATCGACAACGGCTCGATCTACGGGCCGGGCACGAGCGCGCGCAACATCGTCGTGCAACCCCTGCCCGAGGGTGACGTCGAGGTGACCGCGAAGATCACCACGGACCCGCTGACCGAGAACTACCACCAGGCGGGCCTGCGCGTGTACTCCGACGACGACAACTGGGCGTCGGTGCACATGATCAGCGCCGGTGGTACGCGTGACTTCGAGTTCATCTACGAGTCCAACGGCAACCCACGCAACGAGGCGGCGGACAAGCTGGGCGGCATCCCCGACCAGTCGCCGCTCACCTACTGGGTGCGGATCGTCTCCGACGGGCAACAGCTCACCGCGTTCTACTCGTTCGACGGCGAGGAGTTCCTCCCGGTCGGCCGGCCGGCGTCGTTGGCGACGTTCACCAACCCGCGTATCGGGCCGGTGGCGCTGTCCGACCAGGCGCCGTCCTTCCCCGTAGCGCACTTCGACTGGATCCGGTTCAACCCGGACTCGGCCTCCGGTGGTGGCAGTGGCAGTGGATTCAGCGACGGGTTCGATGGTTCGAGCCTGGACAAGACGCGCTGGGACGCGATCGTTCGCGACACTCCGAGCGAGTACACGGTCGGCGGCGGCCAGCTGACGATCACGACATCGCCCGGGGACATCTACACCGGCGACACCAACCCGCCGCCGAACAACTTCATCCTGCAGGACGCCAGTCACGCCGGCGCCGACTGGACGATCGAGACGAAGCTGTCCGGCACGATCGACGGCGGCTACGGCCAGGGCGGCCTGATCGCCTATCAGGACGGCGACAACTACGTGAAGTTCGATCCCATCTCGGATGCGGGCAACACGCGGATCAACCGCATCGAGCTGCGGTCCGAGGTCGGCGGGGTGGTTGCGAACCCGCAAGACAACGTCGACGTCCCGGCAGGCACGACCGACTACTGGCTGCGCCTGTCCAAGACCGGCACCAGCTACACCGGCGAGTACTCGTTCGACGGCGTCACGTGGACGGCGTTCCCGGCTCCGGTCGAAAACCCGATGGCATCGCCCGACTTCGGGCTGTTCGCGTTCGGGCCGCAGGCCGAGGGGCAGGGCGACACGGTGTCGTTCGACCAGTTCATGCTCAACGGCGAGGTGCCGGGCGGCGAGTGCGGCTGCTCGGGTTCGGGTGACGAGTTCGACGGTACGAGCCTCGACCCGGCGCGCTGGAACAGCATCGTCCGCGAGGACGCCGCGCAGTACAACGTGTCGAACGGCGCGCTCAACGTCACCACGGTCAACGGCGACATCTACACCAACAGCGATCCGGCTACGACGCGCAACTTCTTCCTGCAGACGCCGGACCACGCGGGTGAGGACTGGGTGATCGAGACCCGGGTCGACGCGGGTGAGCTGAGCGGTGGCTACGAGCAGGCCGGTCTGCTCGCTTACGTCGACGACGACACGTACGTCAAGTACGACGTCATCTCCGACGACCAGCAGACGACCCTGAACCGGATCGAGCTGCGCTCTGAGGTGAATGGAGCGATCCAGGAGCCGCAGCCGCAGCTGACGCCGCTGCCAGCGGGCACGGAGGTCGTGTCGCTGCGCCTCGCGAAGGCGGGCAACACCTACACCGGCGAGTACTCGTTCGACGGGACGACCTGGACCTCACTCGGCCCAGCCGTCCCGAACGACATGGCCACACCGCGGTTCGGCTTGTTCACGCTCGGCGTGAACAGCGGCGGCGGCACGGCACACTTCGAGTACTTCTCGGTCGACGGCAGCACCGGCTGTCCGGGCCAAGAGCCGGTCAACCACGCTCCCGTGATCGACGCCGCGAGCGCGGACCCGACGATCGGGTTCGGGCCGCTCGAGGTCGGCTTCAGTGTCGAGGCGACCGACCCGGACGAGGACGAGGTGTCCTACAGCTGGGACTTCGACGGCGACGGCGAGGAGGACTCGAAGGAGCAGAACCCCACGCACACCTTTACCGAGCCGGGCAACTACGCACCGCGTGTGCAGGTGTCCGACGGCGAGGTCGAGGTGGCGCGGACGTTCAACGTGCAGGTGCTCGAGCCCGACGACGAGGCGGCCAGCTTCCGAACGCTGGTGTTCTCCAAGACGGCCGGATTCCGCCATTCGTCGATCGACGAGGGCCATACGGCGCTCGAGCAGATGGGCGATGAGCACGGCTTCCAGGTCGACCACACCGAGGACCCGACGGCGTTCCGTTCCGAGTTGCTCTCGCACTACGACACGGTCGTGTTCCTGTCGACGACGGGCGACGTGCTCAACGAGCAGCAGCAGGCGGCGTTCGAGGCGTACATCCGAGGCGGTGGCGGCTACACCGGCATCCACTCGGCCTCCGACACGGAGTACGACTGGAAGTGGTACGGGAAGCTGGTGGGCGCGTACTTCCG
>JBKOYM010000065.1:0-7932 GCA_046725375.1 Actinomycetota bacterium | reverse complement strand
GGCTAACTGCCGTCGCCCGCCCCCTCTATACGGAGGCTCTGCCCCTCATGGGGGAAGCTACCAAGCGGCGGAAAGAACTCAGGGCGTCTCCGTAGGCACGCCAGTCTGCAGCCGGATCGCCGCTCGGTGTTCAGCGAATAACAAGACCCGTTTCGCTCGCTCCTGACCTGCGTTTCCCCTGGTCAGCAAGCCGTTTAGCCTGCTCTGGCTGGCAGCCAGAAGGTCAGGGGTTCGAGTCCCCTTGGGTCCACCATCGAGCCTTTGTGTGAACCGAGCAGGGACGCGAAGGGTTCCTCGTACGTGAAGTCGGCGATCGCGCCGTCCCGAACAAGTATCGTGCGGAAGAAGGCGCGGTTCCACATCTTGCGGACCTCGGGCTTCGCCTTGCGATAGCTCGCTGCGCAATCCTTCGCGAGGTCAAGTGCCAGATCGATGATCTGCTTCGCCTGCGCCAGCTTCTCCCCGTCGTTGGCGAGCTGTGACTCGGCCTCCGTCACCTCGGCATTGATTCGGGCCTGCTCGCGCTTGAGGGTCGCCACGTCGATCGCGTCGGCGTAGTAGGCGCGGAGGAGCTTCTCTCGCTCGTTGGCGAGCTGGCGGTGGCGTCTGCCCAGGAACATCGTTGCCTCCGCTCGGTGTCGCTCGCGCTCGGCGACCTCGACAAGGAGGACGCGCTCGAGCCGGCGCCTCAGCACCGGAGGGACCCGGACGTCCTCGTACAGGACCTCGACCTCTCGTTCGAGCTCGGCGGCCGGGACGTAACGTCCCTGCGGGCACCGCGTTCGTCCGGTGTTCCGTCCAACGCAGCGGAAGTAGCCGAAACGGCCTTTGGCGACCACGTAGTACAGGCGCGAGCCGCACTCGGCGCACACCAGCGTCCCCTTCAGGTAGTGGTCGTGCTTCCAGCCGCGCTCGCCTCCGGAGGAGTGTGCGTCCAAGACGCTCTGGACCCTGTCGAACAGGTCTCGGGATATGAGCGGCGGATGTGTTCCCTCACGCTCGACGCCCTTCCAGCGGACGACGCCGGCGTACACGGGGTTCCGGAGCATCCGGTGGATCGCGCTGAGGCCAGGCGGGTTGCCGAGGCGGTTCCTGAGGCCCTTCTCCGCCAGTTGCTCTGTCAGCGACGCGAGGGACAGTGTGCCGGCCGCGTAGCGCTCGAACGCCCACACGACGATGGGAGCCTGGTGATCGGGCTCCAGCACCGACTCACCGCGGCGCCCCGGGCCGTCCTTGCGGACGTTCCAGTACCCGAACGGAGCGCGGACCGGCCAGCCGCCCTGGGCCGCCTTCTGATCCATGCCCTTTCGAATCTCCTGACCGAGGTTGGCCGAGTAGAACTCGGCGATCGAGGCGAGGATCCCCTCCACGAGCTTTCCCGAGGCCGAGTCCTCAAGCGTCTCGGTAACGGAGTGCAGCTGTACGCCTGCCTTACGGAGCGCGGCGCGGACGGCGGCGTGGTCCTCGAGGTTCCTCGCCAGACGATCGAGTTTATGGACGACGAGGCAGTCGATGCCCTGGTCTTCGGCGAGACGAGCGAGCATGGCCTGGAGCTGCGGCCGGTCGGCGGTACGGGCCGACTCGCCTCGGTCGACGTACTCATCGGCGAGGTCCCACCCCTTGTCCGCGATGAACCGGCGGCAGGCCTCGGCCTGGGCGGGGATCGAGTAGCCCTCCTCCGCCTGCTCCTTGGTCGAGACGCGGAGGTAGATGACGGCCTTCACGGTCCCTCCTCTCGGCTCAGCTGCCCGGCGAGCGCGAGCAACGCCCTCGCCAGCGGCCTGAGGCTATCGTCATCCTCTGACCGGATCGGCTCCTCCTCTGCGTCGACACCGTCCGGCCGTCGTTCTCGATCTTGGTCCGCAGCCTCGCCCTTCCCCCGCCGGCGGGGAAATCCGGCTTCGGTTGGCGCGTCCCAGCGCCGCTGCCTCAAGGTGCATGTCGGGGCGGCAGGGCGCGGAATCGGGGCGTGGCGGTGACGGGGGAGATTCGGCGCCGATGATTCGGGTGGGCGTCTATGAAGTACCGGCCGAGGCATCGGGTGGCCCGGTAGAGGTCGCGGGATCGGGCCGGCAGTTCGGTCAGCGAGAGGCGATCGCCGTCGGTCGCCACGTGTTTCCAGACGGGCGCGAGCACGCCGAGATCGACGAGCTGATCCTCGCTCGCGACGTAGAGCGGGAACGAGCTCGCGAGCGAGCCCGACACGTGCAGGCTTGCGACCGCCGAGCGGAACGCGGATGCAACCTTCTCCTCGCGATCTTCTTCCGGGACCAGGACGAGCAGGTCCGGGAACCCGGTGAGCTCCTGCTCCCGGGTCCACCCCGCGGCGAGCCGCAGGTAGCCCTCCAGCTTTCGTGAGAGCGCCCCGGAGGCCTCAGTGGCCCGGTCGTACTCGAAGTAGAACTCGCAGGCTCCGTCCGGGTGCAGGTACCGCCCGAACCCGTCGGGCTTGACCTCCGCGGCGCGTGTCCTGACCGAGTGCTCGGGCCGCCACGTGGCCAGGCAATGGCCCTGCTGGGCTCTGGAGGCCTCAGCGAGCGCGCAGAAGAACGCGTTGACCCCCAGCCGGTGGGCGAGCACGAGGTTCGTCCGGTAGCTCGAATCAGGGATCCAGGGAAGGTCAGAGACCCGCACGTCCTTCGCGTCCGCGATCTCGACCAGGCCCGGCTTCGTGAGGTACCAGCACGCGGGAGCTCTCCCCTCCCCGAAGCCCCTGCCCACCTGAAACGAAGAAACGAACCCCAGATCCTTCAGCTCTCTCATTCGGTGCTGGCACCGCCTGAGAGATCTGAAGTGAAGGCTCGTGATCTGGTGGGTGGTGAGGACCTTGTGCTCGAGTAGCAGGAGCAGGACCTGATGGTCTCGCTCGTCGATCGCGATCGCGCGCGCGCGATACTCGTTTCGTTCTGCTCGAACCATGATTCGGGCACAGCCCTCCCCCCTCCTTCGGTTCGTGGCCTTCGGCATAAAGGCTCCGTGACCTGCGGTTTTGCCGGCTCGCGCCCGGCGCCGTCGCGCCGCCCACGCGCCGTAACTCACGGCAGTGTGGGCCAGCGCCACGCCGCGCCAGGGCGCGTGCGCGCACACCATCGGGTCGACGGATCTTCAGTTCGTGCCCTTGCTCACCTCCCTCCACGCCGCCCGCACGGCGCCCTCAGGTCGCCGGTCGAGGTCGCCTCGGCCATCCGGCTCGGTGCATCCCTCGCGGATCACCGCAGACCCCGCCGGCGCTCCGGTCCCATCTCGCTCGCCGTTCGAGCGCTCGTCCTGGCTCCCGTTTACTCCGAGCGCGCCTCCCCATGAGGTGCCCGGGTTCGGGGCAGTCCTGATCGCTCGTCCAGCTCGCGTCACGGACCGTGGCGCCGGCCTTCCCGTGGATCTCCGCTCGGTTCCGAGCCGGCCACCGGTGGCGAGGTAGCCGTCGCCGTCGGAGCCTGCTCGCGGCCAAGCGGTGGATCGCCGTTACGTCATCGGTTGTCTGCTCGATCGTGAAGGGTCCGAGTCCCCACTCAGTCCCCATCCGGCTCGATCCTGAGGGATCGCGATTCCGACTCAGTCCCCATTCAGTCCCTCTTGAGTTCCTCCCCCGTGCCTGGGGGAGCGGGATCCGCCCCACGGGACTCGAATTCCTGTCGCGGACACGTGAGCGACGGCCGGAACTCGATGGAACCCGACACGAACCCATCGGGGACCCGGGTCGCCGCCGGCGAGGCGGCGAGCCAGACGGTGCCACGCCTCGACCGCTACGGCGCGCGTTCTTGACAGTCCGGTTCCGAATCGGGTCCATCACCCATACAAAGGCGCGCGACGGCCTCAGAGCGTGACGCCTTGAAGGGGGAGAATGCGGGGAGCCTTCGGGGAGTGCAGGTCAGGAGGTGTGTGCGACCTCGGCAGATGCTTTCACAGTCCTGCGAGAGACGCAGGCCGCCGCGCCGTCGAAGGGGGCTACAGTGGTGAGCGAAGGTCCACCCCGACACCCCTTCGGGCTCCGGCTCCCGTGAGAGAGAACCCTGAGCAAGGGTGCAAGGATGGTCGTTGTCTCCCCGATCGGGCGAGGGAAGAGGTGGAGGCTCGGCCGCAGCCGCGAACATGGGGAATTCGCCAGGAGTTGGTGAACCCGGGACCGGAGGACCGCACCCGGGGATCAGGACCTTCCTGATCGCGGACGTCCGCGGCTACACCCTGTTCACGCAGGAGCGAGGCGACGAGGCTGCGACCAAGCTGGCGGCGCGCTTTGCCGAGGTCGCCCGAGACGTGGTCAACGAACACGGCGGCTCCGTGATCGAGCTCCGCGGCGATGAGGCCCTCGCGGTCTTCGATTCGGCGCGTCAGGCGATCCTCGCGGCCGTGCACGCTCAGGAGCGATTCCTGCAGGAAACGCTCGCCGACCCTTCCTTCTCACTTCCTGTCGGCATCGGGCTAGATGCGGGCGAGGCCGTCCCCTTAGAGGCGGGCTACCGGGGAGGCGCCCTCAACCTCGCGGCCCGCCTGTGCGGTCGGGCCGGACCGGGGGAAATCTTGGCCAGCCAAGGGGTCACTCACCTCGCCCGGAAGGTGGAGGGGGTTCGGTACGTGGACCGAGGGGATGTCCACCTGAAGGGCCTGGCCGAGCCGGTTCATGTCTTCAGGGCGATCTCCGAGGAGCGTGACCCCGCCAAGGGGTTCCGCGAGCTCGCCCCGGCTCGACCGGGAGCGCCGCTCCGGCTCGTGCGACGACATCCGGCCACGGCGATCGTGGTCGCGCTCGCGCTGATCGCCGCCGTCGCGGTGCCGACCACGATCGCCCTTCGTGGCGGCGGCTCGGGCCAAGCGATCGTCGGCGACGCGGAGGCGCTGATCGATCTCGAGAGCGGGGACCTGATCGACTACGTCCCCCTGGACTCGCGGCCCGGGGCGGTCGCCGTCGGCGAGGGGAGCGTGTGGGTGACCCTGCCGGATCCCGGCGTCGTGGTCGAGATCGATCCCGAGGAGCCACACGTCATCGACACCATCGAGGTGGGGGCGGATCCGGTCGGCATCGCCGTGGGTCACGACTCCGTCTGGGTCGCGAACGCCGGGAGTTCGAACGTTTACCGGATCAGCCCGAGTGCCGAGAACGACGTCGTGGACCAGATCCCGGTGCCGGGGGGTGCCGCCGCCATCGCCGTGGGTCCGGAGGCCGTCTGGGTGGCGAACAGCCTCGGCGACACGGTCACGCGGATCGACCCTGCCAACTCGCGCGATCAAGAGACGATCCCCGTCGAAGGTGATCAGCCGGTTGCACTCGCCGTCGATCAGGAAGACCTGTGGGTCGCAAACGCTGGGTCCGGCACCTTCTCGCTCGTCTCTGGACCGACCGCTCCGGTGCTAACTGCCGAGGCCGGCAACGGACCGCAGGCGATCGCGGCCGGTTTGGGCGCGGTCTGGGTGGCGAACTTCCTTGACGGAACCGTCGATCGCATCGACCCGTCGACACGCAGTACCGAAGAGACGTTCTCAGTCGGGGAGGGTCCAAGCAGCCTGGCTTTAGGCCGGGGCAGTGTGTGGGTCGCGAACTCGCCCGAGGGCTCGATCGTGCGGGTCGATCCGGACACGGGCCCCGGCGAGACGGTCCAATTGGGGTCTGAGACGGCTGGCATCGCCACAGGAAACGAGATGCTCTGGGTGGGCGTTCGCGGCGCAGAGTCGGCACATCGTGGCGGGACGCTCAGGGTCCAGAGCCTGGCCAAGTTTATGGATTCGATCGATCCGGCTATCGCGTACTTCTCGGACTCATGGATCCTTCTCTCGCTCACAAACGACGGGCTTCTGGGGTTCAAACGCGTGGCGGGCGTTGGCGGGCTCACCCTCGTCCCCGACCTGGCCACGACGAAGCCTGATCCCACCGATGGGGGAAGGACCTACACGTTTCAGCTGCGCAGAGGGATCCGGTACTCCTCCGGCGATCCGGTCATGCCGGTGGACTTCCAACGGGCTATCGAGCGGCTTTTCGAGGTGCCGGATTCCGGCGGCGCCCCCTATTTCAGAGGGATCAAAGGGGCCGATCGATGCACGCCCGGTGACGCGTGTGATCTGTCGTCGGGCATCGTCGCCGACGAAGACGCCGGCACCGTGACGTTCCACCTCGTGAGGCCGGATCCCGATTTCCTGTTCAAGTTGACCATGCCCTTCGCGTTCGCCGTCCCCGCCGGGACGCCGGCCCCCCTTCCGCCCGAAGCTCCCGTCCCCGCCACTGGCCCCTACGCCATCGATCACTACACCGTAGGAAGAGAGATCGTGCTCATCAGAAATTCCGAGTTCAGCCCGTGGTCCCATCGGCCGGACGGCTTCCCGGACCGGATCATCTGGCGTCTCGGTCCGCGTGTTCAGCCGATGGTTGCCGATACACTGAGCGGACGGACCGAGCTGTTGGTCGCGCCTCTGGGACGCCAGCTCCTGGCCATGCTCGGGACGAATCACGCGCCACAGCTTCATCTCGACACGGGCGCGAGCACCGGATACCTGTTCGTCAATGTGCAGGTCCCCCCGTTCGATGACGCCAGCGTGCGTCGGGCGCTGAACTACGCGATCGACCGGCAGGCGATGCTGCGCGACGTGTTCGGAGCACGAGGCGTCGTGACATGCCAGATCTTGCCGCCGACGCTCCCCGGCTATCATCCGTATTGTCCCTACACGAGCGACCCGGATGGAAGCTGGTCCGGTGCCAACTTCGCGAAGGCGATGAGACTCGTGGATCGATCCGGCACCGCCGGCTCGCAAGTACGCGTGTGGTTCCCACCCCCAGGAGAAGGCTTCTTCGAGTCCATTCCCGTCGCCAAACACGTCGTCCGACTCCTGAAGAGCCTTGGTTACCACCCCCGCAGAGTGAGACAGCTGTCCTCGGATGTGCAGATTGGATATGGCATTTGGGCCACCGATTACCCGGCGGAGTCGGGCTTCATCCCCCCGCTCCTCGCGTGCGACGGTTCCTTCAATCTTGGCAGCTTCTGCGATCCTAAGATCGACGCGAGGATGCGGAAAGCGGCGCGCCTTTCGACCACTAACCCTACCCAGAGCCACGAGCTCTGGTCGCAGATCGAGCACGATCTCGTCGACCAAGCTCCCCTGGTCCCGTTGATCAACGGACGGTTCGTGACCCTGGTCTCACAGGAACTTGGCAACCACCTGTTCAGCCCCGCGCGGGGTCCGTTGATCGACCAGATGTGGGTGCGCTGATCGGATCTGTCGGCATCGCGGTAGTCGGCGATTGCCTGCAGGACGCGACGAGCGAGGGCTTGTTGCGACGTGTCGTGTCGCCGCCGCTGAGATCCTGGCGATCGGAGCCGACTGCACGGGTGAGCGCTCGACTGACCGCTCGATGGACGGCACGATTGAACGGTGTCATGCCGCCGCCATTCGTCGCCGAAAGGCCGTCGGCTCCGCTAGACAGCCGCTTGATTCTGCAGGCCCTGAAGGAGCGGGAGGCGGTTCACACATCGTCCAGCTAGGTCCACGAGCAGGGCAACGTGGGAGGGTCCCAGGCCAGTAGACTCCGGCAGCGTGGACGGCGACCCAACCGCCCTCGACATCAACGACTGTCGTCATCGCTCTCATCGGCCTGGCCTGCGACCTCAAGAGCCGGGCGTTCAGGGGCGTGGTGATTCACCGCCGTAAGTCAAACGGGGGACTTGATTCCGACAGTCAGAGGGCGAGTCTTTCAGGGACTCCGAATGGGGCCTGGAAGAGGGTTGCAGGTGACTAGACTCAAGTGGGCGGCGCGGTCGTTGAGTGTGATGGTCATCTTGTTCGGGATGCCTGTGGTTGCCCCCGCCGTTGCCAGGGCCGATGACTCATGCCCCGACAAACTAGTGTCCACCACTCAAAAGGCGGATCAACTGACGGCGGTGACGGCATGGTATGCGTTCCCTACAGGGGGCACTCTATCGAGAACGGTATCTACGAGTTGGTCGAATG
>JBKOYM010000088.1:0-40354 GCA_046725375.1 Actinomycetota bacterium | reverse complement strand
GTTCGGGTCGGTCTTCCTGCTCAGCCAGCAGTTGCAGGTGCTGTTCGGCTACGGACCGCTGGACGCCGGACTGCGGATGCTGGTGTGGACCGGCGCGACGCTGCTGGTGGCGCCGCTGGCCGGCCCGCTGGCCGAGCGGTTCGGGCCCCGGTGGTTCATGTCCGCCGGCCTGGCCCTGCAGGCGAGCGCGCTGGTGTGGATCGCACTCGTGTCCGAGATCGGGATGAGCTGGACGAAGCTGGTGGTCCCGTTCGTGCTGGCCGGTGCCGGGATGGCGCTGGTGTTCGCTCCGGCAGCCAGCGCGGTGCTCGCCTCGGTCGGGCTGCGTCAGACCGGCCAGGCATCCGGTGCGAACAACGCGATCCGCGAGGTTGGTGGCGTGTTCGGCGTCGCGGTTTTGTCCTCGGTGTTCGCCCACACCGGCGGCTTCACCTCGCCGCAGGCGCTGCTGGACGGCACGGTCCCGGCGGTGCTGGTCGGTGCCGCCGTCACCTTCACGGGTGCGATCGTCGCCACGTTCTACCGGCCCGCAGCGGCGCCGGTCGCGGATACCGAGCCGCTCCGCGCGCCTGAGGTCGCTCTGGTGGCGTGACCGCCTCGCAAGAATCCGCCCACGACTTCTGGAGCCGTGGGCGGATGATTGCTGTCCGCCGTTGCCACTCCGCTCCGCGGGCCCGACGCTGGGGGCATGGATGACACGATCAAGCTGTTCACCGTCATCGTGCTGGTTGCGCTGCCGACCGTGATGTACGGCGGCTTCTCCCTCCTGCAGCTGGGGATTCGCGGCAGCCTCAACGAGTTCCAGATGACGTACTTCCGGGCGGGCCATGCCCATGCGGGCGTCCTGCTCGTACTCTCGCTGGCTGCTCTCGACGTGCTCGCTCGTACGGACCTAGGCGGCGGTGCGGTGTGGACGGTGTGCCTGCTGCTGGCGATCGGGACCATCGCGCAGTCCGGTGGAATGTTCCTTCACATCGCTGTCGGTAGGCCCGGCAAATGGTCGGCCGGCAACTGGGTCACCACGGCCGGCGCCGGCTGCCTCGCGGCAGCGTTGCTGACCCTGGCGTATGGCGTGGCCACCACCTGAGCGGTCGGCAACGAACCGGCTTTAACTGCCGGGGCCGCCGGTGACCGCGCCATGAATTCGGGTCGCGCGCCCCTGGCGCGGGCGGGTCCGGGCGTTGTCCAATGCGAGGACATCGCGGGTGTGGTGAGGGTGGAGCATATGAGCGATATGAGCGAGACGTCGATCGGTGACTACGCGTTGCTGTCCGACCGGCAGACGGCGGCACTTGTGTCACGTGATGGCTCGGTCGACTGGCTGTGCTGTCCGCGGTTCGACAGGCCGTCGATATTCGGAGCCTTGCTGGACCCGCAGGCTGGGCATTGGTCGATCCGTCCGATCGGTCCGTACACGGTGACCCGAAAGTACGTCGAGCCAACGATGGTGCTCGAGACGAGGTTCGAGACGCCAACCGGCGTCCTCGTGGTCACCGACGCGATGGGGCTGGGGCCGATCGACGACCCGCATCGGATCGGCGCTCGTGCGCCCCGACTCCTGATTCGCTCGTTGCGTTGCGAGCGTGGCTCGGTGGAGGTCGATGTCAATTTCTGCGCTCGCCCCGAGTACGGACTGGTCGTCCCGCTGCTGTCGGCCGTAGACGGCGGCCTACTCGTCCGAGGTGGCACCGAACTGCTCGCGCTGGCCACTCCGGTCGACGTAACGGTCGAGGGGGACATCGTCACGGCGAGCTGGACGCTTCGGGCCGAAGAGCAGATGGCCTTTGCGCTGCACCGCTCCAGCATCACCGCGGAGCAACCTCCTCAGATCTGGACGCAGCAGGAGATCGCGACGTGTCTGGCCGCAACCATCGACGCGTGGACAGCCTGGTCCGAGATCCATCAGAACTACCAGGGCCCGTGGCGCGACCTGGTGCATCATTCGGGCCGAGTTCTGCAGGCTTTGAGCTATCAGCCGACTGGGGCGATCGTCGCAGCGGCGACGACGTCACTCCCAGAGGAGGTCGGCGGGGAGCGAAACTGGGATTATCGCTACTCGTGGGTCAGGGACGCGAGCTTCACCATGGAGGCGCTCTGGGTCGCTGCCTGCCCCGACGAGGCGCTCGAGTTCTTCGAGTTCATCCTGGCTGCGGCCGCGTCCTACGACCCGGCAGACACCCTCCAGATCATGTACGGCGTCGGCGGCGAGCGTGATCTGACCGAGCGCCAGCTGGAGCACCTGTCGGGCTGGCGAAACAGCCGACCCGTTCGGATCGGCAACGGCGCCTGGCAGCAGTCGCAGATCGACGTCTACGGGGAGCTGCTCGGTGCTGCGTACCGCTACCAGGAGGGTATGGCGGACATCGACCCGCAGATGCGCCGCTTCTTCGCCGCTCTCGCCGACGCCGTACTCGACCGCTGGAAGCAGCCGGACCGTGGCATCTGGGAGATCCGCGGCGAGCCACGTCACTTCACGTATTCGAAGCTGATGTGTTGGGTCGCGTTGGATCGGGCCATCGCGCTTGCCGACGTGATGCCACCGGATGCCTCCTTCGACCAGTGGGCGCGCACCCGCGACGAGATCCGGGCGGCCATCCTGCGCGACGGCTGGAGTGACGCCGCGGGCGCCTTCACGCAGGCCTTCGGATCGGACGCCCTGGACGCGTCAGTCTTGATGATGCCAGGTGTCGGATTCCTCGAGGCCGACGATCCTCGGATGGAACAGACGATCACGGCGATCGCGGAACGGCTCACCGACGATCGTGGACTGGTCTACCGCTACCGGACCGACGAGGGTGTCGACGGACTCGCCGGAGACGAGGGCACCTTCCTCATGTGCACGTTCTGGCTCGCGCAGGCGCAGGCTCTGGCCGGTCGGCTCGACGAGGCGCGAGCCACCTTCGAGCGCGCCGCCGCGTACGGCAACGACGTCGGTCTCTTCGCCGAGGAGGTCGACCCGGCTACCGGCGAGCTGCTCGGCAACTTCCCCCAGGCGTTCAGCCACATCGGACTCGTCAACGCCGCATGGGCGATCGCCGAACGCGAGCAGGATCGCGACTGAGTGTCGATCGGCCGAGGGCGTACCAGGCGATCGCCGCAGCAATGAGCGCCATGACGGCGAGCGTCGCGTAGGCCACTGTGGCGCCTCGGTTGAACGCGTCCTGCGCAGCCGTCGTCAAGGCGCGATCAGCCGACGAGTCCAGGGAGTTGGCCACCTCCAGTGCTCCCTGCAGCGATCCCTCCGACTTGTCGGCCTGCGCGGAGCTGAGCGACGGGAGGTCGCTGTCCTCGAGGTGACCGGCGTAGACCGATGCCAGGATGGATCCGACGATCGCTACCCCGATCGACGCGCCAACGAAGCGGCTCACGAAGTTGAGTGACGACCCGTCTCCGGCCTTGGCCGCGGGCAGATCGTTCATCACCACAGTGGACGGTGGCGCGATCAGCATCGAGAGGCCGGCTCCGAAGATGACCGTGGCGGCGATCGTGAGCCACAGCGGCCCGGTCAGCGCAAGTGCGAAAACGATGGAGGCAACGGCAACGATAACCAGCCCGAGCGGAATCGTTTTCCGCGCTCCCAGCGACTGAAGGACCCGTTGGACCCGCATCGAGCACAACCCGAAGACGACGGCAAACGGGACGAAGAGCAGGCCGACCGCGACGATCGACTCGCTCTGGACGTCCTGGAGGTATTGCGGGGTCAGGAACAGGAACGAGTTGAGCAGCAGATACGCCACGACCAGCGTGATCGAACCCGTCGCGACCACCGGGCGTCGAACGATGCGTACGTCGAAGAGCGGAGCGCTCAACCGCAGAGCGCGCCCGACGAACACGGCGATGGCCGCTGCTCCGATGACGATTGCCGTGAGCACCTCGGGCGAGGTCCAGCCCCGGTTGGGTCCTTCGATGATCCCGAAGAGCAGGACGCCCAGCCCGACGACGGACAGCACCGCTCCCACGACATCCAAGCGTGATCGGCCGCCGGCCGGGACCGGGGCCCTCGACTCCGGAAGGGCGCGGGCACCGAGCACTACGCCAACGGCAACGATCGGCACGTTGACCAGGAAGACCGAACCCCACCAGAAGTGGTCGAGCAGCAAGCCACCCGCAGTCGGTCCCACGGCGAGCCCGGTCGCACCGAACACCGCGAAGCTCGCGATCGCGCCGCCACGCTCGTCCGGGCGGTACATCGACGCAATGATCGCCAGCGCCGGTGCGGTTACCCCCGCGGCCCCGAGCCCCATCACCGCACGGGCGGCGATCAGCGCGCCCATCGACGGGCTGAAGGCCGCCGCCGCCGAGGCGATCGCGAACAGCGTGTAGCTGGCGAGGAACACCCGCCGACGCCCGTACCGGTCGGCCAGGGCGCCACCGAGTACCAGCATTCCGGCCAGGACGATGTTGTACGAGTCGATCGTCCACTGCAGCTCATTGGTCGGCGCGTTGAGTGCTCGCCCGATGGACGGCAGCGCCACGTTCGCGATCGTCATGTCCAGGCCGGCCGTGAGCGCGCACAGACACAAGATCCCGAGAGCTATCGAACGCCGGCGGCCGATCGGCTGGACGGTCACGGGTTCGTCATGGTGTGGATGCAGCCGCCCGTGGTCGTGCACGACATCAAAACCTAACGAAGGCGGCCGCCGTTTGGCGTTCTTCCCGCCGACAATCACCCGGCGCGGGCGATTCGGGTACTAGCGGCGTGGGACATCGTGGCTGGGTGACCGCCGTCCCTACAGGAGCACGGGATTGATGATGACGACAAACGGCACCGAAACGCGCCCAGCCGACGTCCTCGTGGTGTTCGGGATCACCGGGGACCTGGCGAAGGTGATGACGTTCCGGTCTCTCTATCGGCTCGAGGCTCGCGGCCTGCTGACGTGTCCGATCGTCGGCGTCGCGGTCGACGACTGGGACACGAAGCGGCTCGTCAAGCGGGCGCGGGACTCGATCGTGGGTACGGGCGAGCGGATCGACGAGGCTGTCTTCTCGCGGTTTGCGGAGCGGTTGTCGTATGTGAGCGGCGACTTCACCGACCCCGATACCTACAAGCGCGTCGCCGCCGCGATCAAGGGGCAGGAAACGCCGGTCTTCTACCTCGAGATCCCGCCGTTCTTGTTCAGCAAGGTCATCGCGAACCTCTCGGACGCTGGACTGATGGCAAACGGCCGGGTCGTCGTGGAGAAGCCGTTCGGCCACGACCTCGAGTCGGCCCGGGCGCTGGCGGCGGAGTTGCACCAGTACGTCGACGAATCCCAGCTCTATCGGATCGACCACTACCTCGGGAAGATGGGCATCGAGGAGGCCCTGTACCTGCGGTTCGCCAACGCCATCCTCGAGCCGGTCTGGAATCGCAACTACGTCGAGTCGGTACAGATCACCATGGCGGAGAGCTTTGGCGTCGAGGACCGCGGCCATTTCTACGATCCCGTCGGTGCGCTGCGCGACGTGGTCGTCAACCACCTCATGCAAGTAGTGTCGGTCGGCGCGATGGAGGCACCCTCGGGCCGCGACATCATCAAGGACATGCAGGTCGGTCTTTTCAAGGCCATCGCGGATGCTGACCCGAGCAACTACGTGCGCGGGCAGTACGACGGTTATCGCAGCGTCTCAGGAGTCGCCGACGACTCGACGACCGAGACGTACGCGGCGCTTCGTCTCGACATCGACAACTGGCGCTGGTCCGGCGTCCCGTTCTTCATCCGGGCCGGCAAGTGCCTCGCGACGACTCAGACCGAGCTGCGCCTGGTGTTCAAGAAACCGCCACGGCTTGGCTTCGGATTCATCGGCGACCGGGCGCCCAAGCCCGATCAGCTGGTGATACGGCTGGACCCGTCGACAGGGGTACGGATCACCGCCGACGCGCGTCGAGCCGATGCGGACGGGCCCGAGACCGTCGATCTCGACGTGGAGTTCGCGCAGGCCGGTGGCGAGGGGCCGACGCCGTACGAGGTGCTGTTGCAGGCGGCCATGGCCGGCGAGCCGAATCGGTTCACCCGGCAGGACTCGGTCGAGGAGACCTGGCGGATCATGCAGCCGCTCCTGGACTCGCCGCCACCTGTCCAGACCTACGCCCCGGGGTCGTGGGGTCCGAAGGCGGCCGACGACCTGACGGCCGAGGTCGGCGGATGGCAAGAGCCCTGGATCTGACGTGAACACGACCGATGTCCGCCCGGAGCGGGGCGGTCTGGTCCTCACGGCGCTGATCCTGGTTGCCGCGGTTGCCAACCTCAACCTCGCGGTGGCCAACGTCGCGCTGCCAGACATCGGCCAGCACTTCGATTCGTCGCAGACGACGCTGGACCTGATCGCCGTCGGGTATTCGCTCGGTCTGGCCGCGTCGGTGATCTACCTCGGCGGGCTGGGCGACCGCTACGGGCGCAAGCTGATGCTCGTCGGCGGCGTCGTGCTTTCGGTCCCTGCCTGCCTGCTGGCCGCCTATGCGCCTAGCGACGGCGTACTCGTGGTCGCCCGGCTGCTTGGCGGGCTTTCGGCCGGTATGTGCTACCCGACCACCCTGGCACTGATCACGGCCCTCTGGTCGGGCGCCGGGCGCACCCGCTCCATCGCTCTGTGGTCCGGCATCGGTGGGGCGATCGCCGCGCTGGGCCCCTTGCTGTCCGGGTGGTTGCTCGAGCACTTCTGGTGGGGATCGGTCTTCCTGGTCACGCTGCCGCTCGCTGTCGTCGCCCTCGTGCTGGCGTTCGTGTACGTGCCGAGCCACGTCAACGAAACGACCGACCCGGTCGACAATCTCGGCGGGCTGTTCTCGATCGTGGTGGTCTCGACGCTCGTGCTCTCGATCAACTTCGCCCCGGTTCCCGACAAGGGCGCGCTCGCCATCGGGCTGGCGGCGCTGGCGTTGATCGCGGCGGTAGCCTTCATCGTTCGGCAGCGGCGCACCCGCTATCCGCTCTACGACCTGCGGGTTGCTGGACGACGCATCTTCTGGGTCGCGGCCGCCGCGGGGATCATCGTCTTCGGCACCCTGATGGGCGCGATGTTCGTTGGGCAGCAGTTCCTGCAGAACGTGCTCGGGTACTCCACGTTCGACGCCGGCTTGTCGATCCTGCCGGCCGCCGCGCTCATGGTCTTGGTCGCCCCTCGCTCGGCGAAGCTCGTGGAGGCCTACGGCTCGCGGGTCACGCTCCTCATCGGGTACGCCTTCTGCCTGCTCGGGTTCGTCACGATGCTGTTGCTCTGGGGCGAGGGAAGCTCGTACTGGGAGATCGGCCTCGCCTATGGCCTGGTGGGTGCCGGCGTCGGGTTCGCCGGTACGCCGGCTTCGCACTCGTTGACCGGCGCGGTCCCGGTGAACCGAGTCGGGATGGCCTCCGGCACCGCCGACCTGCAGCGTGACCTCGGCGGTGCGATCATGCAGTCGATCCTCGGCGCTCTGCTCGCCGCGGGCTACGCCTCGGCGGTGGCGTCGGACATCGCGTCGGCACCGAACAAGGACGACATCTCTGACGGTGTCCAAAATCAGTTGGTCAAGTCGTTCGCATCCGCGGAGACGATCGCAGAGCAGCATCCGCAATACGCGTCGGCGATCACGGCCGGCGCAAAATCGTCGTTCCTCGATGGCGCCAACTTGGCCTATACGGCGGGAATCATCGCCATCATCGTCGGGGCGACCTTGGTCTTCTTCCTGTTCCCGAAGCGGGACGACGAGGTACGCCTGCTTGCCGAGTACGCGGCGCACGACAGCCGGGCGCGGGCGGCGTCGGCTGCCGGCACGCCCACGGCCGTGGACGGCGAGGCGACCCTCCGCCAGCGCTCGGCCCCAGGCCGTACGTCGCCGCACGACGATGGCGGCGGATGACCCGTACCGGGGTTGACGATGGCCGGACTCAGCTCGCCGCCGGCGGATCGGGTCGCAGGCCCCAGCTCCCTTGCCACGACGCGCCGGGATCGAGCTCGATGAGGTCCGTGCCCGTACGGAGCGCGTCGGGCGGGCAGGTCATCGGCTCAACGGCGACGGCCTTGCGACGCCGCTCGGGTTCGCCTACGTGGTCCGCGGTGTAGACCATCAGATACCGAAAGCCGTCGTCGACCCACAGCTGTACGGAGCGGCCGCCGACCGGATCGCTCAGCGCCGCGACCGCACGGCCGTCGTCGCCGCGTACGAGATCGCCGAAGGCGGTGTCGAGTCGCGTCGACCCGATCCGTCGCGGCTGGGTGAAGTCCTGAGGTGTCGCCGCCACCGGAGTCGTCTTCGGTGGCTGGCTCGGGTCGTCCCGGTCGACGCTGAGGTACTGTGCGGCGGGCACCGTCAGGTCGAGCCCGTCGATCGCACTGGCGCCGAGGCCGAGGTACGGATGGAAGCCCGCGCCGAATGGTGCCGGCTCGTCGTCGACGTTGCTCGCCCGCAAGGTGACGACCAGACCCGCGTCGTCCAGCTCGTAGGTCAGCATGAGGGCGAGCCCCCATTCGTACCCCGGCTGCGGCCGCACCGTATGTGCCAACGTCACCGACGCGTGTGTGTGGGCGACGAGCGACCAGTCCGACCACCGCACCAGGCCGTGGATCGCGCCGTGCCGGGACGGTTCGTTGAGCGGCGCCTGGACGTCATGTCCGCCATACCGATAGCTGCCGTCGGTCAGCCGATTGGGCCAGGGGGCGAGCACCTGCCCGCGCCCGTCGCTGGCCCGCTCATCGACGCCGAAGCCGTCGATCACGTCGTGTCCGTCGACGGTGTAGCTGCGTAACGTGGCGCCGACCTGGGTCACGTGGACCTGCGCGCGGCCGTGGGCAATGGCGTATTGGTCGCCGGACGGCGGTTGGGGCTTGTCGGTCATCGGCTCGAGCTCGAGGGTCAGCCCAGCCGGGCGATCAGGTGGTCGCCGACCCGAAGCGCGTTGGCCATCGCGGTGAGGGCTGGGTTGACCGCCCCGATGCTCGGGAAGAAGCTCGTGTCGACGACGTAGAGGTTGTCGAGCTCGTGGGCCTTGCAGTCGGTGTCGAGCACCGAGGTCGCTGGATCGGTTCCGAACCGTACCGTCCCGGCCTGATGCGCGCAGCCTGCCAGGGGGATGTCGTTCTTCATGTACACGTCACGCGGGATCAGGTGATGTGGATGCATGCCCAGGTTGCTGAGGTGCCGCTTGACCCGGTGGTACAGCTGCTCCACCGGCTTCTGATTGTTCGGTTTGTAGTTGAGTACGACGTTGCCGTGCATGTCGACGGTGACTCGGTTGTTGGGGTCCGGCAGGTCCTCGACGGAGAGCCAGAAGTCGACCGCGTGCTCGGCGATGTCCCTGAGCGCGAGCGTAGGGGCCAGCTTGGTCTCGAGCGGCTTCTCGCCCCGGTACATCGGGGCCGACGACTTGCCGACCATCTGGAGGTTGCCCATCGGATAGTCGAAGTCGTTGTCGCCGAAATAGTAGTCGTTCATGCCGAGCGTCTTTTGGAAGCGCGTGTCGTTCTTTTCCATGGAGACCGCGAGGAACGCCCGGCTGGTGTGGAAGACGTAATTGCGTCCCACCTGGTCCGAGCCGTTGGCGAGACCGTACGGGTGCCGGTCGTTGGCGCTGACGAGGAGCAGTTTGGCCGAGTTGACCGCGCCGGCCGACACAACGACGACATCGCCGCTGAAGCGCTCCTCGCTCCCGTCGACGGCGGCGACAACCGAGGTAACCGTTCGCCCGGTCGCGTCGGTCTCGAGCCGGAGTGCCTGGGCGTTGCGCAGCAGCGTCACGTTGTCGTACTGCAGAGCGGGGCGTACGGCGATCACGTCGGCGTCGGACTTGGCGTGCACCAGGCACGGGAAGCCGTCACAGGTCGCGCATCGGATGCAGCGGCTGAACGCCGGGTTGGCCTCGTCGAGCATGATTCCGCACGGTGCATGGAACGGATGGAGGCCGAAGGCCGCCATGTCGTCGAACAGGCGTTGGATCCGTCGCTCGTGCGAGACGGGCGGGAAGGGGTACGGTGCCGACGCGGGCGGCTCGGTCGGATCCTCCCCACGGACGCCGTGGACCTGGTAAAGCTGCTCGGCCTGTGTGTAGTACGGCTCGAGCGTGCTGTAGTCGATCGGCCAGGCCGGTGAGATGCCGTCGTAGTGCTTGAGCTCGCCGAAGTCCTGCGCTCGCAACCGATACAGTGCGGCGCCGTAGAACTTCGTCGCGCCACCCACGACGTAGTGGACCTGGGGCTGGAATGCCTTGCCGCGGTGGTCGTACCACGCATCGGGCGAGACGTACCGGTTGTCGACGAAGACGGCCTCGGCGTCCCAGTTCTCCGCCTCACGCGGGAGCCAGTCGCCACGCTCCAGGATCAGCACCCGCTTGCCGTACGGTGCGAGCCGGTGCGCCAGGGTGCCGCCACCTGCGCCCGAGCCCACGATGATGATGTCGTAGTGGTCGGCCATGGTGCTTCCTCAGTGCGTCGTGTCGTCGGTCGGCGTCGGGTCGGATGACTCGACCAAGATCCTGGGGACGTCGTCGGGGCGGTCGCCCCAGGCGATCCGCTTGGGCTCGGACGCCGCTTCGACGGTCGCGTTGTGGTCGCGGTCGAAGTAGTCCCAGGCCCAGTTCAAGAACGCGTCGGTCTTGCTGCGGGCGCCGCTCAGCAGCATCGCGTGCACGCCGAGCCAGGCCGCGAACGCGACCGGGCCGTCGACCTGGTGCCGGCGCCGTCCCATCTCGGCGACGGCGGCGTTCCGGCCGATCATCGCCATGATGCCCTTGTCCTTGTAGTGGAACGGCCGGCGTTGTTCGCCTCGTCGGTCCCGCAGGATGTTGTCCGCCGCCCATCGTCCGGACTGCTGAGCGACCGATCCCAGCTGCGGCAGCGGCTCGCCGTTGGAGGAGGGAATGTTGGCGACGTCGCCGACGGCGTAGACGCCCGGATAGCCGTCGACGGTCAGATCGGGCTCCACGTCGATACGTCCACCGCGCCCCAGGGTGGGGCCGGCGGCCTGGGCCACGTCGCCGCCGGACTCGCCGCCGCCCCAGACGACCGTTTGGGTCTCGATGATGTCGCCGTCGTCGAGCTCGACTCGGTCGACGTGCACGGCCGTGACGCCGAGTCCGAGCCGGACATCCGCACCGGCATCGGTGAGCTTGGCGTGGGCGTACTCATGTGACTTGTCGGAGAACCCGCCGAGGAGGCGGCTTCCCCGGTCGATGAGGGTGATCCGGCCGTTCGTTTCGACGTGGCCGGCGCGGTCGAGAGCGGTCATCAGCTCGGCCAGCGCTCCGGTGGTTTCGACCCCGGTCGGCCCGCCTCCGACGACGACGACGTCGAGCGAGCCCGCGCCCGAATCCGACCCGGCCGCCGCCGCCTGGATCAGCCGCTGCAGGTGGCGGCGTAGTCGCTCGGCGTCGGTAACCGAGTAGAGCGGGAACGCGTGTTCGGCGGCGCCCGGGATTCCGAAGAAGTTGGGCTGTGCTCCGGCCGCCATCACGAGGTGTGATCCGGTGAGGGTCCGACCGTCGGCCAGTTGCAGGCCGCGTTCGGTGAGATTCACCTTCGCGACGTCGGCCGTCAGGATCTCCACTGTGGGGAAGCCCTCGAAGATCACCCGATGCGGCCGGGCGATGTCCTCGGCGGGCAGCTGCGACGTCGCCACCTGATACAGCAGCGGCTGGAACTGGTGGTAGTCGTTGCGATCGACCAGCGTCACGGAAACACCCTCGTCACCCAGCTTGAGGGCGCAGGCGACGCCCGCCAGGCCGCCGCCCAGCACGAGTACGTTGTCCGCCACGATGTCTCCTTCAGCGATCAGCGGTTACAGCGATAGCTCTTGGAGGCGCTCGGCCACGATGATGCGGCCGGCAGCCTGGATCAGTGCGAGGTGCGAGAAGGCCTGCGGGAAGTTTCCGAGATGACGGGCCCGATCGACCTCGAACTCCTCCGCGTAGAGCCCGAGTGGTGACGCGATCCGGAGCAGGCGCTCCATCAGGCTCCTCGCTTCCTCCATCTCGCCCACCGCGGCAAGCGCCGAGACCAGCCAGTACGAGCAGATCAGGAACGTCCCCTCCTTGCCGGACAACCCGTCGTCGGTCTCGTCGGTGCGATAGCGCAACACGAATCCGTTTTCGGTGAGCTCTTCGGAGATCGCCATGACGGTGTTGCGCATCCGCTCGTCGGTTCCGGGAAGGAACCCGAAGAGCGGTGCGAGCAGGGTGGACGCGTCGAGGGCGTCGGTCTCGTAGTGCTGGCGGAGGACGCCGCGGGCGCTCACGCCGTTGGCGAGGATGTCCGCCCGGATCTCGTCGGCGGCCGCGCTCCACTCGGCCTCGGCCTTGGCGTCGTCGCGGATGGCGGCCAGCTTGGCGGCCCGGTCGAGGGCGACCCATCCCATCAGCTTCGAGGAGACATAGTGCTGGGGTTTGCCGCGCGCCTCCCAGATGCCCTGGTCGGGCTCGCGCCAGGACGCCATCGAACAGGTGGCTTGCGACTGGACCAGAGGCCACAGCCGCCGGGGAAGGCGCTGGCTGCGGTGGGTGTGCAGGAGTAGGGAGTCCAGGACGGCTCCGTACACGTCGTTTTGGCGCTGGTCGAAGGCGCCGTTGCCGATCCGCACCGGATGGGCGCCCTCGTAGCCGGTTAGCTCGTCGCGGGTCGACTCGGTCAGGTCTCGACGGCCGTCGATTCCGTACATGATCTGCAGGCCGCCGTCCGCGTTCGGCTCGAGATCGGCCACGAACTGCATGAACTCGTCGGCCTCCCAGTCGAGGTTGAGGTAATGGAGGGCCTGGAGTGTGAACGTCGTGTCCCGCATCCACGTGTAGCGGTAGTCCCAGTTGCGTTCGCCCCCAGGCGTCTCGGGCAACGACGTCGTCAGCGCAGCGACGGTCGCCCCGGTCGGCATGTAGGTCAGGCCCTTGATCGTCAGCGCGGACCGCTCCAATGGGTGCCGCAGGGGATGGTCGGGGATGCGCGCCCGGGCCAGCCAGGTCCGCCAGAACTGGACCGACGCGTCGATTCGTGCGTACGCCTCCGCGGCATCTGTGGGAGTGGCGAGACCTTCGGCCCACGACAGTGCGCAGAAGGCCTTGTCGCCCTTGGACAGGACGTGCCGCGCACGAGCCGAGCCGCCTTCGATGCCGATCAGCATGTCGGTGCCGAGCCGGACCTTCTGGTCCGTTCCGGCGGCGTCGGCGGCGTGGCCGTCACCGTCGGCCAGCGACCATTCGGCGGGCTCCCGGCCGTAGTCGAACGCGGGCTCGCAGACCAGCTCGACCTCGACCGAGCCATCGACGCATTCGACGGTGCGTACCAGCACGTGGTCGGCGTCGTAGTCGGCCGGTGGCCTGGTGTGCGGCGTGACGGTGTCAGGACCGCGGCGCGGACCCATCGCTAGGGCGTCGTGAACGACGATCCAGCCGCTCGGCGTGTGCCAGGTCGTGGTGAGGACGTTCGTGCCGGGTACGTAATAGCGCGCGGTGGGGACATTGATCCCGTACGGCCCGAAGCGGAACGATCCAGCCCCCCGATCGAGCAGACACCCGAACACACTCGGCGAATCGAATGCCGGCGTGCAGAGCCAGTCGACCGAGCCGTCCGGCGCGACCAGCGCCCCGGTATGGCAGTCGGACAAGAAGGCGTAGTCGGCGATCGGAGGAAACGGTGATCTCGAGATGCTCATCGCCCAACTCCAGCTTGGGGGAGGGGCCGATCGGGCCCAACCTGCTCGCCCACCATCGCCAGATCGACCTCCGAGACACATCACCCGCCCAAGGTGATGTGACGCCGGACGGTCAGCTCGGCAGGCGATCCGACGCCCGGTCGCCGGTGTCTTCGACACCCTCCTCGGGCAGCAGATCGCGTTGGTGAAGGAGGTAGAGGATCCCGAAGCCGGGCATGACGATGACTACCGCCGCCACGACGGCCACCAGCAGGGCCTGCAGGGTGCCGGAAGGAGCGGCCGCGTCCGCGACCTTCATGCTCTCCGGCAGGAGGTACGGCCATTGCGCCGCTCCCCACGAGGCGACGAGACTCGCGACCGCGAGCATGGCGAGCAGGCGGGCACCACGCGCGGCGCCGCGAACCAGGAGAAGCAGCGCGCCGGCGCCGGAAAGGGCGGTGACGATTACCAGGGCCAGTCCGCGTGACTTGAGGCCGTCGAAGACGTATGACGCGTCAGAGTGCAGGACGATCAGGCCGGCGATCGCGATGACGCCGACGACGACGGCGGCTACCATGGCCCGCCGGCGGAAGTACTCCACCATGTCCGCTTCGCCTTGATGTCGGGCGTCCCAGACGAGATAGACAGCGGAGAGGTACGCGACGACCGCGACCGCCAGGACACCGCTCACGACCGACGTCGGGTTGATCCAGCTGTCCCAAGGATCGCCGGCCTCGCCACCGGAGGGCACTTCGCCGGAGGCGATGCCGCCAACGATGGCCCCCATGCAGTAGGGCACCAGGACGGATGAGGAGGCGAAAAGCGCGCCGAAGATCCGCCGATAGCGAAGCGAGACGACCACCTTCCGGAACGCGAAGCTCGCGCCTCGAAAGACGATGCCCAAGGCGGCGATGGCCAGGGGCACGTACAACGTCAGAGTGATCGAGGCGTAAACGTCGGGAAACCCCGTCCACAAGACGACGAAGATGAAGATCAGCCAGACGTGGTTGCCCTCCCAGACCGGACCGATCGCGCGCTCGATCACCTGGCGGGGCCCGCGACCGCGCTCGGGCCCACCGGCGATCAGGTCCCAGAACCCGGCACCGAAGTCGGCGCCACCGAACACCGCGTAGGCAACCACCGCGAGCATGAGGACGACTGCGATCGTGGTGCTCACCGGACCGCCTCCTCCTCTTCCTCCTCGGCCTTGGCCGCCGACTGGTCCAGTGTCCCGCTGGGTCCGTACGGCGTGTCGAGGTCGGTGAAGCCGCCGGCCCGGCGGAACCGCCTACTCATCGCGCGCATGACGACGATGGTCGTGATGCCGAGAGCGAGGTAGATGATGGCGACAGCGATGGTCATGACCCAGATGCCGGTGTTCGCGGTCGCCGCGTCCTCGACCTTCATGTGGTGGTAGACGATCCACGGTTGACGTCCGACCTCGGTCACCACCCATCCGGCCTCCATCGTGATGATCGACAGGACGCCGGCCGATGCCGCAGCACGGAGGAACCACTTGCTTTGCGGCATCCGGCGCCGGAAGACCCAGCTCGCCGCGTACCACACCGAGAGCAGGAACAGCAGCGTTCCGAGGCCGACCATGACGTCCCAGGCCAGATGGACGATATTGACCTGCCCCGTAGTCGGGCGCTCGTCCGCCGGGGACGAATCCAGACCCTGCACGGTCGTCGAGGTGCCCGAGCTTGGGTCGGAGAGCCAGGAGGCAAGGCCGGGGATCTTGATGCCGCCGCTCACCTCGCCGTCATCGTTGATGTGACCGAGGAGCGTCTCGGGGACGTCGTCGCTCGTCTTCGGCACCATTTCGATCGCGGCGAACTTGGTCGGCTGATTGTCGTAGACCCATCGGGCGAGGGTGTCGCCGACGCCCATCTGGATCGGTGTCGCAACGGCGGCCACGCTGAAGGCGATGACGAAGCCGAGCCGGTGATACCGGTCGCGCCGTCCGCGCAGCATGCCCGTCGCGTACACCGACGCCACCAAGAACCCACCGACGATGTACGCCGCAAGGATCATGTGGGTGGCTTGCAGCGGCATCGCGTCGTTGAAGAAGACCTCGACCGGATCGACGTCGACCACGTCGCCGTTCGAGTCGAGCGTGAAGCCGGACGGCGAGTTCATCCAGGCGTTCGCGGCGACGACCGACGCGCTGCCGAAGACACCCGCGAGGACGATCGGGACGCCGGTCCAAAAGTGCGTCCACGGTTTCAGCCGTCGCCATCCGAAGATGTAGATGGCGATGAAGATCGCCTCGGTGAAGAAGAACAGGCCCTCGAACGCGAACGGCACGCCGAAGGCTTCGCCCCACCGCCCCATGAACCTCGGCCACAGCAGGCCGAACTCGAAGGACAGAACCGTGCCCGTCACCGCGCCGACGGCGAAGGTCACTGCCATGTACTTCGACCACCGTTGGGCGAGAACCAAGGCGTCACGGTCGTCATGCCGGATGGCCCGATAGTTGGCGATCAGGGTCATGAGTGCCCACGAGACTCCGAGCGGCACCAGGATGATGTGGAAGGCGAGAGTGAACGCCATCTGGCTCCGGGCCCATGGCACCGGGTCGGCATTGGCGATCGCGACGACTTCGTTGAGCGTTGCGGACACGACCTTCCCCCGTCCCTACGAGCATCCGACGCTGTTCGCGGTGGTCTTCGCCTCCTCGGCCACCGAGTCAGCCGCGCTTTCGACCTTCTGGAGACCAGCCTCAATGGTGTCACTGGACGGGACCGCCTTCAGCGCGTCGTCCAGGCTTTGAACAGAACTCTTCAGGTTGCTGAGGTCCGGGCTCGGCGCCGCCTCGACAGCGTTGGCCAACTCGTCCCCGGCTTCACCGACACCGCTGATCGCGCTCTCGACGTCGGCGATGGTGGAGTTCGAGTCGAGGTTTTGAACCGTCGTCACCGCGCTCTTGACGTCGTCGACCGCCATACACACCTGGTCGTTTCCGCCCCCGGAGCTGCTCGACGACGAGTCGTCATCGCCGTCGTCGCCGCCTCCGCAGCCGATGAGCAGGATCGAAAATGCCACAGCCAGACCAAGCGTTCTCATGGCCCCAGCCTCGGCTCGCGCCCCACTTGCTCGCATCACCCGACCGGGATGAATGGCGTTCGCATCAGCCTCGGTCGGCGATATCCCGTTCGCCACTTGGAGGACGCCGGCTGCGTCGTGACCGAGCGCCTCGTGGTCGATCGGCGGCGCCGCGTAACGGAACATTCCCGCCGATATCGGCGGCGCGCCTTCGACGGGTACGTCGCAGCGTTTCGCGAGATCGTTGCCGAGGCGGACCGGACGGCGGCGCTGTGATCCAACGACCGACGGTCAGGCCGTCGGATCGAGCGAGGCTTGCTTAGTACCGCGGCGGGTAGCTGGGGTATTGCGGGTAATGTGCCGTCTGCGCCCTCGACCTGCGGTGTTGCGCGAGTCCGTTCGCGACGATCGCTGCGAGCCCGGCGACCAGCAGGACCGCGCCCCACGTGTAGTCGGCAACGTACGGCAGCTCGATGTCGACGGCCCAGGCGAGAACCGCGCCGGCGATCAGCAAGATGACGCCGACGGCGAAGCCGGTCTGTGGTTGTCGAGCGTTCGCGATGGCCGAGATCGCGATCGCGACCGTACCCGCGAGGAGCAGGATCAGCCCGAACGCGCTGTCGGCGAGGTAGGGCACGTCGATGTCGACGGCCCAGATCACGATGGCGCCGATCACCGTCAGCATGATGCCGGTGCCGTAACCGGTCTGCGAATATAGTGACGAGGCGAGGCCGCCGGCCACCGCCCCGATCAACCCGGCGACCATGAGGATCACGCCGAGTGCATCGTCGGATATGTACGGAAGGTCGATCTCAACCGCCCAGGCCAGGATTGCTCCGGCGGCGAACAGGACGACGCCCGTTCCGATGCCCATTGATCATTCCTTTCGGGTCGATCGTGGGACCCGGCGGACTCTACACGCCTCGTCAGCGCGTCAACAGGCAGCCGACAGATGCCGAACGGGCGCTCTGGGCCGCGTCCCCGGGCTATGGCTTCTTGAACCCCTCATCGAGTTTGTCGGAGTAGTCAGCAAGCGGGTCGTCGGTCTCCAGCACGGTGAACTGGCACTGGTCGTCTCCGAGGGACAGCAGCGAGGTGCGTTCGGCTCGGAGCCCGCTCGTGGCCGGGTAGATCGCCTTCATCCAGTTCGTGTCCCACGAGCACATGACGGTCGTGACGAGCCTGGCGTCGTGGCGGGCGAAGAAGCTGGCCCAGAAGCAGCGCTTAACGTTCATCTCGAAGCGTTCCGGCTTCGGACGCTCGAAGTCGATGTCCCAGGCCTTGCCGTAGAACGGCCCCTCCGCGGTACAGGCCTTCTCGATCTTGTCGAGCGGGTCCTTGCGTTCGCTGAGGGCCTTGAACGCGACCTGGTACGGGCGGGTCAGCACGGTCCCCATCACGTGCTGGAGGAACTGGATCGTACGGCGCTCGTCCCCGTCGAACATCGGGAGGAGCGTCTCGTATGACGCCAGCACAGCGACACCGATGCCGAGGCCCCTCGGAGGGTCTGTCGACGATCAGATCCGCGTCGGCGTCGGCGAGCTCTTCAGCTCGAGCCTTGATCGCTGACATCAGCTCTTCCTCGCGCTCGGGAGTTACGAGGCGGAGGTAGTCGCTGATACCGTCCAAGAAGTCGCCGGCCATCACTCGGCCCATCACCCAGCGGGCCTCGGCTCCTAGGACTCTTTCCCTGACAGTCATGGGGTGCCTCCCAGGCTGCGCCGGCGAGCTCGACGCCCATAGAAACGTGGTGTGATCGCCATAGTCCGTCGATCCACCACGCCCTCGCACCTGCCAACGGTCCCCGATCCGATGGATTCGCGCGCGGGCGTGTGCCATCCGTACTAGTTGATCGGAGTATCAACACATCGCTCCGATGATCGCTATGAAGCGGAAGAAGTTGTCGCAATGCCGCGCCCTGCGTTCAAGCCTGGTGGGATGCTGCACCAAGGCATAGCGTGGGTCGTCCAAGGGGTGCAGCGCCGCTTCGTCCGCCGATCGTGAGGATGCCGAGGCTTGTGACTTCAGAATTCGACGCCCAGGAGTTCGTCGAACTCGCCGAGATCCTTCAGGCGGCACCGACCCCGACTGAGACGGCGGAGGAGGTCGTCGGCTACATTCGCGACCAGCTCGACGCCGACCACGCCGGAATCACACTGATCCGCCCGCGTCGGCGGCTCGAGACGGTTGCCCCGACCGACCCCATCGTCGAGCAGTCGGACCGGTTGCAGCACGACCTCGACGAGGGCCCGTGCCGCGACAGTTCGTGGCACCGCCAAACCTTGATGTCCAGCGACCTGGCCGAAGACGCGCGGTGGCCGCGTTGGTCCCGAAAGGTCGCCGCCCTCGGGATCGCCAGCGTCCTCGCCGTCGAGCTGACGACGGTAGACGATCGTCGTATCGGGGCGATCAACGTCTATTGGACGCATCGGCGGACCTTTACCCCCGACGATGCCGCCATCGCCAATCTCATCGCGCGACACGCCGCACTGGCGCTGTCGACCTCCTTCAACGAGGCGCAACTCAACGTCGCATTGGACACGCGCAAACTGATCGGTCAGGCGCAGGGGATCTTGATGGAGCGCTTCGGCCTCGACGAGTCTCGGGCGTTCGAAGTCCTGCGGCGCTACTCCCAAAATCACAACGTCAAGCTGCGTGGGGTCGCCGAATACCTGATCTCGACCCGCCGGCTGCCCGACGCGGGAAGCGTCAACGACGTCAAGTCGAGTGGAGATTTTCTGACCGGCTGAGCACCTGTGGACACCCTGAGGTTCGGTTCTTACAGTGAAAGTTGTACGCGCGTCAGCGGCGGCTCCTGCCGTTCGTCCGGCGCAACTCAATATCCACCGACCTTTTTCGCCTATGGCACCTTCGGCAGCGGACCTCAGGCGATTGCTGATCCGCCACCTCGACGCGTTCAACCGCGGTGTGCGTACCGGTGACTTCAGCGCGATGCTCAACATGTACCACCGAGATGCCGTTTTCGTGCTGTCCGATCCGGTATGGGTCGTTCATCGGGGCGTCGAGGCGATCCGGCGTTCCTATCGAGGCGATCCGCCCAAGGGCACCATGCGGTTGGGCAACGCCACCGTCACCGGCCACCGTGTGACGGCCGACTACATCTGGGATGCCGAACCCGATCGGATCGCCGGCCAGTTGATGCTGGAGTTCCTCGGCGGACGGATCATTCGTAACGTCGTCACCTTCGCCGACTGACGCTCCGGCGAGGATTCTCCGTCCGGGGGTTCGGCAGTAGGCTCCGCCCGGACCGTCGTAGCATTCATCTTGCGGCGGTCGCGAGATCGGCGGCAACAAGTCGACAACATCGAGCGCCAGGAGGGCGATGGATGCGTCACTTGCCGAAGAATTCGGCATGCTCGCAATCGAGTTGCACGGACGGCGGTCGCTGAGCGAGACGGTCGATCAGGTCGTCCAGTACGCGCTCACCGCAGTGGACTGCGACTATGCGGACGTGATGTTCCTGCTCCAGGCGAAGGTGGTCGAGACGGTCGCCGCGACGGATCCGGTGGCGGAGCAGGCTGCGCAGTTGCAGGCGGAGTTCGACGAGGGGCCCATGCTCGCCCTGCCGCCCGATCTCGGCAGTCACATCGTCGTCCACGACACGGCGACGGACGTGCGGTGGCCACGGTGGGGCAGCGAACTCAACAGCCTGGGTATCCGCAGCGTACTCAGCGTCCGGCTCGCCACCCGCGACTCCTTGATCGGCGCGTTGAATCTGTACGGTCGCGAGCCCATGCGGTTCGACAACGACGATGTCGCCATTGCTCACATCCTGGCTCGACACGCCTCCGTGGCGCTCGCGACTGCCCGCAGGGAGTACGCGGTAGCCCAAACGATCGACGCTCGGAAGCGCGTCGGCCTCGCCCAGGGCATCCTGATGGAGCGCTTCGGACTCAACGCCGAGCAGGCCTTCGAGCTGTTGCGGCGCTACTCCCAACAGCACCGGTTGAAGCTCAACGACGTCTCTCGGGAACTCGTCGCCACCCGCGAGCTGCCCAAGAAACCAGACCTCGCGGGTTGATCGACGCGAGCATCCCTAGTCGCCGCGACCGGTGAGCTCGGCGCGGAGACCGTCCAGGATCCGGGTCAGCAGGCGGGACACCTGCATCTGCGTGATGCCGAGGGTCGAGGCGATCTGCGACTGGGTCCAGCCGCGGAAGAACCGCAGCCCCAGGATCGTGAGGTCACGCTCCGGGAGTTGCCGGATCACAGGCCCCAAGGCGAGGCGAGTCTCCACCAGATCGAGCCCGCGGTCGTCGGACCCTAGGCGCTCGGACAGGGCGTAACCGTCGCCGTGTGGCCCTTGTCCGCTGAGCGATGCCGCGGCGAAACATCCGTCGGCCGACAGCGCCTCGCGAACCTTGTCGACGGGCACGTCGAGACGCTCGGCGACGTCCTCGGGGCGCGGCGGTCGCTTCAGCTCCTGGTAAAGGTCGTCCGAGGCCGCCGAAATGTCGGCTTGCAGTTCTTGCAACCAGCGCGGCGGCTTCACGGCCCAGCTGTTGTCGCGGAAGTGGCGCTTCACTTCCCCGGCGATCGTCGGAATGGCGTACGACCGGAAGTCATCTCCGCGGGACGGGTCGTAGCCGCGAATCGCCTTCATGAGACCGACATAGGCCACCTGAACGAGGTCTTCGGACGATTCTCCGCGACCCCAGTATCTCGCGGCTACCGTTCTCGCCAGATCCATGTTGATGATGGCGGCTTCCTTTTCCAGACGCTCCCGCTTGCCGGCATCGCACAACCTGGCCTTCGCCAGGAGACGATGGGTGCGTGTGATGTCGCGTGGCTTGGCACGGGATTGGACATGAGCGGGACTGATACGTGTGACGGACATCCTGACTACCTGTTTCGTCAACGTGGGGTGACGTGGCACGGAGTCTCGACCACTCGACTCAGTATCTCCGCGTGGTGAAGCGGGTTGGAGCGATGCGGCGCGGCAACGCAGGATTTCTCGAGATGCGAGATGATTCGTCTCACCTCCGACGAACGAGCTGCGCGTGGCTAGATGCCGTCGTCGTCCACGATGAGGTAGCTGTCGCCGTGCCGCTCCAGGGTGATCCGCTTGTGCTCCGTCGACGACCCGTCGGCCTGAACGTAGGTGATGTCGTAGACCACACTCTTCGGGCTCTCGACGGTCACGGTGCCGAGCTGGACGGCGTCGACGGTGTTCCAGAAGTCTTCGTAGTCCTTCTTGCTCTGAGACGACTTCAGCGACCCGCCGAGCAGCTTCCAGCCGGCGTCGGTGTCGTCGGGCATCAGGGAGTAGTAGTCCCTGACGAAGTCCGCTGGGCTCCCGGCTGGCTGAGGCTTGGGCGTGTGCTTGGGCGGCGGCGTCGTTTCGCTCGACTCCGGGTCCGTCGGCTGATCACTCTGCTGAGGTTCCGAATGCTGGTCGGCCGATGGCGTGGCGCGGTCATGCGGCTCCGATGCGGTGGGCTCGTCCTGCCCGCCGTTGCCGCCGAGCGAGGCCCAGCCGCCGACGGCCAAGATCAGCAGCACGATCAGTCCCACGAGAACCGGTGCCCAGCGTCGACGGCCGCCACCCTCGTTGTAGGGACGTTCCGTCGGCACGGCCGGCGGCGGAAGCGGCGGCGCCGGCTGCGTACGCTCAGGCGGCGGGTTCTCCAACCTGGACGCGGCATCGGCCATGGTCGGTCGAGATCGAGGATCCTTGGCCAGCATCTCGCCGAGCACCGGCAAGAGGGGACCGGCGCGGTCGGGGCGGGGGACCGGCTCCTGAACGACCCGGGACAGCAAGTGCACGGGATTGCCCGACGTGCCGAAGGGCGGCTCTCCCTCGACCGCGGCGTAGATCGTGGCGCCGAGCGCCCACACGTCCGATGCTGGTGTCGCACCCTCGCCGGTCGCTATCTCGGGGGCGAGGTAGGCAGGCGTGCCGGTCATCATCCCGGTTTGGGTCAGCGTCGCGTCTACCTCCGCTCGCGCGATGCCGAAGTCACTGAGCTTCGCCTCGTCGCCATCGCCGACCAGGATGTTGCCCGGCTTCACGTCGCGGTGCATGATGCCGAGCTTGTGCGCCGCCGCGAGGGCGCTCGCCACCTGCGCTCCGATATACCCGGCCCGGGTCGGGGACAGCGGCCCGTCCTCCTTGATGATCTCCCCGAGGTTGCGAGAGGGGAAGTACTCCATCACCAGCCAGGTGGCGTCGTCGTGATCGACGACGTCGTAGACCGCGACGGCGTTGCGATGGTTCATCGCAGCGGTCAGCCGAGCCTCGCGCATGGCACGGGCCGTCCCGGCCGTGGTCTCGCCAGGCAGCGAGCCCATGCGCTTGACCGCCACGTCTCGGTGCAGGGTCTGGTCGGTGCACAACCAGACCGTTCCCATCCCGCCTTGGCCGACGGGCCGGTGCATCTCATAGCGATCCCCGATCAGCTCCCGCGACATGGATCACCCTCCGTGGTCGGCATGTCGATAGGCAGCGTATGGCCACAGACGAAGAACGATGCGGGCGGCCCTCGGGTTGGACGAAGTCATCAGAAATCGAGCGTACGCACACATTGCGACGGGACAATGCTTCGCGATCGGATCGCCGGTCCCGATGGTCGTTTCGACGATGTCGCGCCATGCCGGGCAGTGCCGCTGCAGGGTCCGGCGCACCTGGACGGGTTAGTCGTGCGCCTCGGCTGCGCCCCGAAGACGGCTGCTTCCGTTCCGGACGCTGATCGTCCGGAATGAGCTCTACGGTGGCGCCACACGAGGTGAATCGGGAGGTAACGAGATGGAGATCGTGCTGGTTCCGGGCCTGTGGCTCCACGGCTCGTCATGGGACGCGGTGACGCCGACGCTCGAGAGCGCCGGCCACCGGGTACGGGCGCTGACCCTGCCCGGCATGGAGAGCAAGGACGCGGATCGTACCGGCGTCACCCGGGCCGATCAGGTCGACGCGGTCGTGGCAGCGATCGACGACGCGGAAGGATCGGTGTTGCTGGTCGGCCACTCGGCCGGCGGCGGCATCGTGCACGCGGCCGTCGACGCCCGCCCGGATCGGGTTGCCCGGGCTGTCTATGTCGGCGGCTTCCCGACGCCGGACGGCCAGTCGGGGCCTGGGATGTTCCCGGCCGCCAACGGCGAGGTACCGATGCCGGATTGGGCGGAGATCGGCGAGGAGGCCGACATCATCGACTTCGACGAGGAGTCGTTGGCGCGGTTCTACGCGGACGCGATTCCGGTGCCTGAGAGGGTGCTTACCGAGCCTCAGCGGTTGTCCGACGAACGCCGCTACGACGTCCCCGTCACCGCCATCTGTCCGGAGTACACGGTCGAGCAGTTGCGGACCTGGATCAAGGATGGCGAGGCGCCGGTCGCCGAGTTCACCCGCATCAAGGAAGTCGACTTCGTCGATCTCCCCGGTGGACATTGGCCCCAACTGACCCAGCCCGACAAGCTCGCCCAGGTCATCCTCGACGCCGCGAAGGCAACCGGGTGACGACCGGCGGGACGGGCTAGAGCTGGATGCGCGATCCCATGACCAGCGTGCGGTCGCCCGGCAGGCTGAAGTGCTCGGCGGCATCGGAGGTGATGCTCGCGGTCGCGATGAACAGCCGCTTTCGCCAGCGCGGCATGCCGGGTTCGTCGCCCATGGTGATCTCGATGCGCGACAGGAAGTACGAGACCTCGTCGATCTCGACCTGGCCCTCGAGACCGAGCTCTGACGCCTGCGCGAGTGCGCGCGGGACGTTTTGGTCGTCCATGTAGCCGAACTGCGCCGTGACATGGGTGATGCCGTCGTCGGAGTAGCCCAGGTCGTCGACGATGATGCGGTCGCCGTGGTCGACGTACGGCACCGGCAGCGTCTCGATCGACAAGATCACCGACTGCTCGTGCAGGGCGTGATTGTGGTCGACGTTGGCGCGCATCGCGAGCGGAGTCGTCGTCTTGCCTCGGTTCAGGAAGACCGCCGTGCCCCGGACGCGCGTCGGCGGCTTTTCCTGGTCGTGCAGCTCGTCGACGAACGTCCGCAGCTCGCCTTCGGCACGTTCCCGTCGTTCGCTGACCACATCGCGGCCCCGACGCCAGGTCGTCAGCACCGTGAACACGGTGATCGCGATGAGAAGGGTGATCCAACCACCGTGGACCAACTTGGTCATGTTGGCGGCCAGGAACAACAGCTCGATGGCGAGGAAGAAGCCGCCGCCCACCAAGACCAACCACAGCGGTTTGTCCCAGCGGTGCCGGACCACGTAAAAGAAGAGCAGCGTATTGATCGTGATAGTCCCCGTGACGGCCAGCCCGTAGGCGTACGCGAGATCTGTCGAGGACTGGAAGGCCAGGACGAGTCCCAGGACGGACACCATCAGCGCCCAGTTGATCCACGGTACGTAGATCTGCCCGATCTCGTGTGCCGAGGTGTGCTGGATCCGAAGGCGTGGCAGGTAGCCGAGCTGGACCGCTTGGTAGGCGACGGAGAACGCTCCGGTGATGACCGCTTGCGAGGCGATGACCGTCGCAGCCGTGGCCAGCACGACGAGGGGCAGTTGGGCCCATTCGGGCGCGGACAGGAAGAATGGGCTGCCGTCGATCTCGCCGGAGGTATTGAGCACATAGGCGCCCTGCCCCATGTAGCTGAGGATGCAGGCGGGGAACACCATCAGAAGCCACGCTCGGGTGATCGCCGGCCGACCGAAGTGACCGAGGTCGGCGTAGAGCGCTTCGGCGCCGGTGATGACGAGCACGACGGCGGCCAGTGAGAAGAAGGCGGTCGTGAAGTGTCCGGTCAAGAACCCGACCGCGTACGTCGGCGACAGCGCCTTCAGGATCTCCGGATGCTCGATGACGCCTCGGATACCGTTCGCGCCGATTGCGGCGAACCAGACCACCATGATCGGACCGAACAGGCGCCCGACCCGCGCGGTGCCGGCCCGTTGCGTCGCGAAGAGAACGACGATGATCGTCACCGTGATCGGGACGACCCACTGGTCCAGCGACGGTTCGACGATCTTGAGCCCCTCGACCGAGGACAGGACGGAGATCGCCGGAGTGATGATGCTGTCGCCGAAGAACAACGACGCACCGAAGATTCCCAGGACGGCGAGCCCGAACTTGATGCGACGCCCGCTCGATCCCCCGGTCCGTTGGATCAAGGTGATCAGCGCCAGGATCCCGCCCTGGCCGTCGTTGTCGGCGCGCAGCACCAGCAGGACGTACTTGATCGTGACGATGAGGGTGATCGCCCAGAAGATCAACGACACTATGCCGTAGACGTTGTCCGTCGTCGTGTCGACGGGGTGCGGATCCTCAGGACTGAAGATCGTCTGCATCGTGTAGATCGGGCTGGTGCCGATGTCGCCGAACACCACGCCCAACGCGCCGATGACGAGTGCGGTCCTCGTCAGATTCTGTTTTGGCGGGCTGCTCGTATTGGCGTCGTCAACGGTTTCGGTCATCGCCCAAGGTTCGATCCGGCACGGGCCTGGCTGATCGCATGCCGGGGACTGTACTTCGTCGCCCGACCGGCCCACCGCGAGGGTCGTCGCACCGGCTCGAGTCCCGCTGCCCGTACTCTCCCTGCTGCCGCCATGCCCATCCGCGCCGTTGTCGCACCCGCCGGGTCCGGCGCCGTCACGTTCTCGCGACTCACGTTCGGTAGTCGACGCGCCACGCGTCACTCGGGCCGATCGGCGTGTCGCTACCGCCTGTTACAGATCTCACCCGCTCGGCTACGTGACGTAATGCGGGTCGCCGTGCGAGGGTGGGGGTCTGGTGTTTTTCAAGAAGTACCCGCGATTCGCCTCCACGAGCTCGGTAGCCAGCATGCCGGGCCGGCTCAACCTGCGTCATCAGGTGATCTTCGACGACAATCGCGAGATCTTCGAGAGTGCCCGCGTCCTCGACATCGCGAGCCACGACGGGCGTTGGACGCTCGCGGCGCTCGACGCCGGGGCCAAGCACGTCACCGGGATCGAGGCCCGGGCGGACCTGGTCGAGCACGCCCAGGACAACCTCGCGCACTACGGCGTCGACGACGACCGGTACGCGGTGATCCACGGTGACGTGTTCGAGGTGCTCAGCGGGTCTGAGCACGAGCTCGAGGCCGACGTCGTATTGTGCCTGGGCTTCCTCTACCACACGCTTCGCTACCAGGACCTGTTCCACGGCATCCGCTCGGTCGACCCGACGTACCTGCTGCTCGACACCGCCGTCTACCGGTCCGACGAGCCGGTCGTTCGGATCAAGACCGAGGACGTCGAGCGCCCGGGCAATTCGGCGGCCAACCATCTCGCGCACGACGGCCGAATGCTTGTGGGCCGTCCGTCACCGGTCGCGTTGGAGCTGATGCTCGAGTCGTTCGGCTTCGAGGTCGAGAAGAAGTTCGACTGGCAGCGCTTCCTGCGGACCCGGCCCACGGTGACCACGGTCAAGTCGTACCGTCGCGGCGAACGCGTCACCTGGCTGTGCCGTCGCCGCCACTGACCGACGCGGGAGGCGAATTCCCCAGAGGTCCGTGTGGCTGCTGGCAACGGGTGGGGGTCATGGGGCACAATGGGCGTCGGTCACTTGGCTCCGTGCCGTGGCAGGTCGCTGGGGAAGGCGTACCTCGAGGCACAAGGGAGGACCCGGTGACTGTGGCGACCCACGGGGCCACGCGGACGACGACGCGTGGCGTTCTCTACGTTCACTCCGCGTCGTCGGCGATGTGCCCCCACGTCGAATGGGCGGTCGGGGGTGTGCTCGGCGTCCCCGTCTCGCTGTCGTGGACGGGGCAGCCGGCAGCGCAAGGCGCCTACCGCAGCGAATTGTCGTGGCAGGGCCCGGTCGGGACCGCGGCCAAAATCGCCTCGACGCTCCGGGGCTGGAAGCAGCTTCGGTTCGAGGTGACGGAGGAGCCGACCGCGAGTACCGAGGGCGCCCGCTTCTCCTACACGCCGGAGCTCGGAATCTTTCACGCGGTCACTGGCATGCACGGGGACATCATGATCCCGGAGGACCGGCTCAAGGCCGCCACCGTGAAGGCCGCGCTCGGCGAGTCGACGCTGGAGCTCGAGATCGACAAGCTGCTCGGCAGGCCGTGGGACGACGAGCTTGAGAGCTTCCGACACGCGGGCGAGGGCGCGCCGGTGCGCTGGCTCCATCACGTCGGCTAGGTGATCTGGACGACGACGATTGGCGTCGACTCGCCGTTCTCGGCGGTGATACGGAAGAGGTTGGGTCCGGTCTGGCCGGTGATGATATACGTGGAATAGGTCCCACCCTGATCGGTGGTCATCTCCACCGGGAAGTCGGTCCAGACACCGCCCTCCCGCCGCTCAACCTGCAAGTAGACGCCGGCACCCAGCCCGGGGAACCGCCCGGTCAGCGACACCTCCTCCGACGTGGTCGCCTGCATCGGCGCCGCGTTGAGCGTCGGCCCGGGTGGCTTGCGGGTCTTGGTCGGCTCGGGCGACTTCGACGGAGTCGTCCGCGTCGGTTCGGGCGGCTCCGTCGGCGTCTGCTCGGCGTCGTCGGACGGACTCGGGGTCGCCGTGAAGTCGTCGATCGGGTCGGGCTCGGATATCCCGGGCTGGTTGTCGGGAGCATGAACGTCGTCGATGCCGGTGGAGTCGACGGCACGACTTGTGAGCCACCCGACGGTTACTCCGACGACGACGCCGATCACGACGAGCGTCACCAGACTGAAGAGGATGGCACGATTGCGTGCGCCGTCCGGGTCGTCGGTGTTGAAGTTCACCGGGTGACTCCATCCTCTCGTAGCATCAGCGTTCGACGACCAGGACGCGGCGGCTCGCACGCTGCGGCTGCGCCGGTGGCGCGGGAGCCACGTCCAAGTGTGTTGCCTCTAGTTTGCCAAACGCAGTACATCCAGCCACGGTTCGCTCGTTGGTGAGGTTCGGGACCTTGGACCCTTTTCGCCTAGGCCTATCGAACGTTAGAACAGTTCGCGTGACCCGGACCGTTGAGCCCATCCGGCTGTTCTTGCTGGATGACCACGAGATCGTACGGCGTGGATTACGCGACCTTTTCGAATCCGAAGGCATGGTTGTCGCTGGCGAATCAGGCTACGCCGCCGAGGCGACCAACCGTATCCCTGCGTTGCGACCCGACGTCGCCATCCTTGACGGTCGGCTGCCCGACGGCAGCGGGATCGAGGTCTGCCGGTCAATCCGGTCGATCGACCCGTCGATCGGCGTCCTGATCCTCACCTCGTACGACGACGATGACGCGCTGTTCGCAGCCATCATGGCCGGGGCCGCCGGGTACGTGCTGAAGGAAGTGTCGAGTACGGCGCTGACCGACGCGGTTCGCCAGGTCGCCGCCGGCCGATCGCTGCTGGATCCGGCCGTCACCCAGCGCGTGCTCGAGCGGATCCGACACGGCGAGGACGGCTCTCACCAACTCGAGCTGCTCACCGAGCAGGAGCGCAAGATCCTCGAGCTCATCGCCGAGGGCCTGACCAACCGGCAAATCGCCGAACGGCTGTATCTCGCCGAGAAGACCGTGAAGAACTACGTGTCGAGCGTCCTCGCGAAGCTCGGCCTCGAACGCCGTACCCAGGCCGCCGTGCTGGCCTCGAAGCTGCTGCCCTAAGACTCGCGAGCAGGTGAGAGCGGCACCCGCCATTCGATGCGAGTGCCTTGCGGCTCGGCGCGGTCGATGAGCAGCGAACCGCCGAACGCCACCGCTCGCTCGCGCAGGTTGCGCAGCCCGCTCTGCTTCGTCGTCGCAGGAAGGCCGACGCCGTTGTCGACGACCGCGGCGACGACGTCGCGGTCGGTCGCGGTCAGGGTGACGTCGACCGCCGACGCCTGGGCATGCTTCGCCACGTTGGACAACGCCTCGCGAAGGACGGCGAGCAGATGCGCACGGAGCTGGGCGTCGACGACGGCGTTGACCGGACCGCGCGTCGAGAGCCGAGGGGCGAAGCCGAGCACATCGGTGTAGTCGGAAACGAGCCGGCCGAGCTCCGAGCGCAGTGAGGTGGGCGCCTGCCGATGGAGCTCGAAGATCGCAGAGCGCAGGTCGCGGATCGTGATGTCGAGCTCGCTGACCGCGGTCTCGATCCGGTCTCGCGCCTCCGGCTGATCGGTGGCCCGCTGCGCGCCCTGAAGCATAAGACCGGTGGCGAACAGTCGCTGGATCACCACGTCGTGCAGGTCGCGGGCAATTCGGTCCCGCTCCTCGAGCACGACGACGGTCTCGCTGTCGGCTCGGGCCTGCGCGAGGTCGAGCGCGATCGCGGCCTGGTCGGCGAACGACTTCAGCATGTTTTCGTCCTCACGCGACGGAGCTGGCGTGGGCTCGACGACGAAAAGGATCCCGACCGTGTTGGAGCTGGACCGAAACGGGACGAGCAGCGACGACATGGCCGCCGGACCGCTGTCGGTGCTTCGGGCGGCGCGCAGGAGCGTACGTACGTCGGGGACGGTCGTCGGCAGTCCGTCGGTGAGTACGCGGGCCAGTGCCGGCTCGTCGGTCGGCATGGTGCGACCGCGTAGGTCGTCGACCAGATCACCGTCGACCTCGTGGATGACGAGGTCGGAGCGGCCCGAGGCGAGCAGGACGCCGGCACCGTCACCCTTGGAGAGCTCCCTCGCCCACTTCACAACGGCTCGAAGAGCGTCATCGCGGTTGGCCCGCTCCAGCAGCATGCGGGTGATGTCGGCGGACGCTTCCAGCCAGCGGCCGCGTCGTTGCGATCGGGCATAGAGCCGAGCGTTTTCGATCGCCACCCCCGCGGCGGCGCCGAGTGCCGACAGGGCCCGCTCGTCGGAGTCGGTGAACTCGACGCCCGTCTGCTTCTCGGCCACGTAGAGGATGCCGAACACGCGGGCGTGGACGAAGACCGGCACGCCGAGGAAGTTCGTCATCGTCGGGTGATGCGGTGGAAAGCCGTGGGCCAACGGGTCGTCGGCGATCCGAGCGATTCGCAGCGGCCGCGGTTGCTTGATCAGCTCCCCCAACAAGCCAATGCCTTGCGGATGCTCGCCGATGCGTTCGGTCTCGGCGACCGAGAGGCCGTCGACGATCAGTTCGGTAAACCCGTCGTCCGCTCCGACGATGCCCAGCGCGCCGAAGCGGGCGGCCGACAACTCACGCGCGGCCTCGACGATGCCACGAAGAACCCGGCGTGGATCGACGTCGGACTCGCGCGCTGCAGCGGCGTCGGTCAGCGCTTGCTGAAGCGTCTCCCGCGCCTCGTCGGCAACGTCATCGGTTGGCCGTTGGCCACCCGTCATGGTGTCCCCTCCACGCCGCGACTCAATCGCTTGCCGCCTCTGCCCCGAGACGCGTACACGCTAGCCAAGTGACGCTGTCGCGCTGAACCAGGGCATCGTAGGTCGAAACGATCCGTCCAATCCAGGGGTCGACATCGTTTCGGATCAACCGGTGCCAAGATGTTGCCGAGGAGCCCCCTCATTCGGCCGTGACCACGGCTGCCCCGCCGAATGAGCCGGCCGCGAGATCGCGTAATGCCCGGTCCGTCGCCTCGAACGGGTAACGCGTCGTGTGGACGCGTACATTCATCCGCCCGGCGATCCGCAGGAGCTCCTCGCCGTCGCGCCGCGTGTTGGACGTGACGCTGCGCAGGCTGCGTTCGTAGAACAGATGCCGCTCGTAGTCGAGGGGAGGGATCTCGCTCAGGTAGATCCCGGCGATCGCGACGGTCCCTCCTCGATCCACGGATTCGAGCGCCACCGGGACCACATCGCCCGCGGGCGCGAAGACGATCGCGGCATCCAGCCGCTGGGGCGGGATCTCGTGAGACCCTCCGACGAAGGCGGCACCCATCTCCGATGCGAGCCGGCGACCATGCTCGCCGCGCGACAGCACGTAGAGCTCGGCTCCTTCGGCGCGGGCGATCTGAGCTGTGATGTGGGCGCTGGCGCCGAAGCCGAAAATGCCCAGGCGTCCACCCGGTGGCAGCTCGGCTCGGCGCAACGCGCGATAGCCGATGATCCCCGCGCACAGCAGCGGCGCCGCCTCCTCGTCGCTGTAGCGGTCGGGGATCTCGTACGCGTAGGCCGCCGGCAGCGTCGCGTACTCGGCGAACCCGCCATCGGCGTCCCAGCCGGTGTAGCGGGATTCGGGGCAGAGGTTCTCCCGACCCGATCGGCACCACGCGCACTGTCCACAGGTGCGGCGCAGCCAAGCTCCACCGATGCGGTCGCCGACGGCGAACCGCGTCACGTCGGTGCCGAGCGCCACGACCTCGCCGACGATCTGGTGGCCCGGCGTGACCCCCGCGTGGCGCGGCGGCAGGTCGCCCTCGACAAGATGGAGATCGGTCCGGCAGACTCCACACGCTCGGACGCGGACGAGTACCTCGCCGGCCGCCGGCTCCGGCCGGGGGCGGGTCTCCAGCCGCAGTGGCACGTCGTCGACCGGCGCCGGCTTGTCGAAGGTCCAGGCTTGCATCGTCGCCATGGCACCAGTGTCGCGCTTCCCCGCTGACCATGCCGCCGCCTGGGACCTGTGGCCTGTGTGCGTCGGGACGGGCGGCTCTGTGCGATCGATGCGGTCGGCCCGATGCTTGGAACGCCACAACACCGATCGCGCCCGACCATTGCCACGGGCCGGTCGTCAACCATGATCGCGACCAACCGGAGGTGGCACGATGACGATCGCCTATCGCGACCTGTCGAGGGAACGCTGCCTCTTGCTGCTGGAGCGGTCGGTCATGGGTCGGCTCGCCTACTGCTCGGAGTCGAAGCCCCGGATCTATCCGCTGAACTTCGCGCTCCATGGCGAGGCGATCGTCTTCCGTACGGCGGCCTACACGACGCTCGGCATGGAGATCGACGGCCGCGAGGTGGCGTTCGAGGTCGATGAGGTCGACGCTGCGGTCGGTCATGGCTGGAGCATCGTGGTGAGTGGCGTGGCAGAGATCGTGTCGGATCCGGACGAGGCTGCGCAGCTGCGTCGGGTCGCCGATCCGCAGCCCTGGGCACCAGGCGTGCGCCCGATGTACGTACGGATCACCATCCGTCGGATCAGCGGACGGGCGATCGGCGAGATCTGATGCGGCGCTGCCGTTGTCGGGCCGGAACCGTGCGGACTCGGCGGCCGTTTCGTTGGACAGAACCGAGCCGTCCTACGAGCTAATGACCCTCGTCGAAGGGACGTCCGGGCGCGGGGCGTCGCGAACCCTGAGGACAAACTCGCATGATGGTCTACCTCCTGCGTGCCGACGACACCTCAGCATCGTTCTCGGAGCACGCCGGGCGGCAGGGCCATAAGGGGGCGAATCCGGGTAACCAACGGCCCGTAAGAAGGGTCGTTCGGCCTGTAACGTGGGCCGTTCGGTCTGTATCAGAGCGGGATGTTGCCGTGCTGGCCGCGCGTGACCGGCTTCTGCTGAGCGTCCGCGATCGCCCGGGCCAAGGCCGAGCGGGTCGCGTCCGGCTCGATGACCTCGTCGACGACCCCGATCTCGACCGCCTTGTCGACACCGCCGGCGATCCGCTCGTGTTCGGCCGCCAACTCCGCCTCGACGCTCGGCCGGATGTCGGGGTCGACCTCCGCGAGCTTGCGACGATGCAGGATGCGGACCGCGGCGACCGCGCCCATGACGGCCACCTCGGCCGTTGGCCAGGCGAAGACGCGCGTCGCGCCGAGTGAGCGCGAGTTCATCGCGATGTAGGCACCGCCGTAGACCTTGCGAGTCACCAGGGTCACGCGCGGGACGCTGGTCTCCGCGAACGCGTGCAGCAGCTTCGCCCCACGACGGACGACCCCATCCCACTCCTGGCCGACACCCGGCAGGTAGCCCGGCGTGTCGACGACGACGATCAACGGCACCCCGAACGCATCGCACATCCGCACGAACCGTGCCGCCTTCTCAGCCGACAGTGAGTCGAGGCATCCACCGAGGCGCAGCGGATTGTTGGCGATGACTCCGACGGAACGGCCGCCGAACCGGCCGAGGGTCGTCGTGATGTTCGGCGCCCACCGGGCATGCAGCTCCACGGCGGTGCCCTCGTCGAGCAGAGCCGTCACGAGGGGATGTACGTCGTAGGCGCGCCGAGACGACTCGGGGAACGCTTCCGCGAGGTCGACGTCGCGCACCGACGCAGCGTCGAGCCGGCCCTGGTCACCGAGCAGCGAGGCGACTCGGCGAGCCTCCAGCAGGGCGTCGGCCTCGGATTCGGCGAGCAGGTGCACCACGCCGGATCGGCGGCCGTGCGGCTCGGGTCCGCCCAGGCGCAGCATGTCGACGTCCTCGCCGGTGACCGAGCGGACGACGTCTGGGCCCGTGACGAAGATGCGGCCCTCCGGCCCGAGTACGACGACGTCGGTCAGCGCCGGCCCGTACGCGGCACCGCCCGCGGCCGGGCCGAGTACGACGCTGATCTGCGGGATGCGCCCGGAGGCCAACGTCATGGCGTTGAAGATCCGGCCGACGGCATGCAGGCTCAAGACCCCTTCGGCGAGGCGGGCCCCACCCGAGTGCCACAGACCCACGATCGGAGCTTGGTCGGCCACGGCCCGCTCGTACGCCTGGACCACGACCTCACACCCTCGGTCGCCCATCGCGCCGCCCATGACGGTCGCGTCGGAGCAGAACGCTACGGTGTGCGTGCCGTCCACACGGCCGATCGCGGCGAGCATGCCGGAGTCGTCGTCGGGCGTGATGAGCTCGAGCGTGCCCTCGTCGAAAAGCGCCGCGAGCCGCTTGTTGGGGTTGCGAGGGTCCTGGTCGCGAGGCAGCTTCGGCCGCTTCGCTTGGGGACCCGCGTTGGTCGTCTCGGGTTTGGTCGTCGTCATGGCGAACTCCTCGGCCCCGGGACGCATGCCCTAGGCCGTCCGAAATGCTACGGCGACGTTGTGGCCGCCGAAGCCGAATGAGTTGTTCAGTGCCGCCAGATCGCCTTGCGGCAGGTCCCGTATCGACGTCGCGATGTCCAAGTCGATCGCGTCGTCGAGCTTGTCGAGGTTGATCGTGGCCGGTACCCGACGGTGATGCAGCGCGAGCACCGTCGCGATCGACTCGAACGACCCCGCGGCGCCGAGCAGATGCCCCGACATCGACTTGGTCCCGGTGACCACGATCGAGTCGGTGGCGTCTCCGAGTGCATCGCGGATCGCGAGGGCTTCGGCGATGTCGCCCTGGGGCGTCGATGTCGCGTGGGCGTTGATGTGGGCGACATCGCTCGGGGCGAGGTCCGACTCGGCGAGGGCACGGCGCATCGCCAGGCTGGCGCCATGGCCGTCCGGCTGCGGTTGGGCGATGTCGTGGCTGTCGGCGCTGATGCCGGCACCGGCGACATCGGCGTACACACGGGCGCCGCGGGCCGCCGCATGGGCCTCGGACTCGATCACGAGCACCGCGCCGCCCTCGCCCAAGACGAAGCCGTCGCGATCGACATCCCACGGCCGCGAGGCGCGTTCGGGCTCGTCGTTACGCTTCGACAGTGCCATCATCTGGCCGAACGCCGCCATCGGCAGCGCGAGCACCGAGGCCTCGGTGCCGCCGACGACCACGACGTCGGCCCGGCCGAGCCGGATCATGTCGACGCCGAGGCTGATGCCCTCGTTGCCGGAGGCACAGGCCGAGACGGGCGTGTGCACTCCGGCCTTGGCGCCGAGCATCAGTCCGACGTTGGCCGCGGGGGAGTTGGCCATCAACATGGGCACCGCGAGCGGCGATACGCGTCGCGGGCCCTTCTCGTTGAGCGCGTCGTAGTTGGCGAGGAGGGTCTGTACGCCGCCGATGCCGGTCGCGATCGCGACGCCGAGGCGCTCGTCGTCGACGTCCGCGTCAGCGAGTCCGGCGTCGGCCCAGGCCGCCTGGGCCGCGACCACGGCGAACTGCGCCGCGCGGTCGAGCCGGCGAGCCTTGACCCGTTCGAGGACCTCGGTCGGCTCCACGGCCGCCTGTCCGGCGATCTGCACGGGCAGTTGCTGGGCCCACTCCTGGTCGAGCCGGCTGACGCCGGAGCGACCGTCGAGCAGGGCCTGCCATGTCGACTCCACATCACCGCCGAGCGGGGACGTGATGCCGAGCCCGGTGACGACGACTCGAGTCGGACTCATACGTACCCTCACCTACCTTCCGCGAATGAGTTGTCAGGAGCTGTTTGCCCTGGGGGCAACCAGCATCTGACAACCCGTCAAGACTGGGCGCGTTCGATGTATGCGACCGCGTCGCCGACCGTCTTGAGGTTCTTGACCTCGTCGTCGGGGATCTTGACGTCGAACTTCTCCTCCGCTGCAACGACGACCTCCACCATCGACAACGAGTCGACGTCGAGGTCGTCGGTGAAGGACTTGTCGAGCTGGACATCATCCGTGGGGATGCCGGCGACCTCGTTGACAATCTCGGCGAGGTTGCCGCGAATCTCTTCGCTGGTGGCCATCTGAGTACTCCGTTTCTTTGGTCAAATCTCTGGGGTTCTGCGGTCTCTGGCTAAGGGACCGTGACAACTTGGGCGGCATAAACCAGGCCGGCGCCGAAGGCGACCAGCAGGGCCTTGTCGCCGGACTTGATGGTGCCCTCGTCGAGCATGCGTTCCATCGCGAGCGGGATCGACGCGGCCGACGTGTTGCCCTGGTCGGCGATGTCGCGGGCGATCGCCACCCGGTCGGGCAGCTTCAACGTACGAGCCATGGCGTCCGTGATCCGCATGTTGGCCTGGTGCGGGATGAACGCGTCGAGGTCGTCGACGCCGAGTCCGGCCGCGTCGAGCGCCTGGTGGCAGACCTTCGCCACGTCGAAGGACGCCCAGCGAAACACGGCGTTGCCCTCCATGCGCAGGTGCGGCCACTCGGGCTTGTCGGCCTCGAAGGCCTCGTCCCAGCCCTCCTCCTGCCGGATCAGGTTGTACTTCGAGCCGTCCGACCCCCAGACGACAGGGGAGATGCCCGACTGCTCGGACGGTCCGACGACGGCCGCACCGGCGCCGTCGGCGAACAAGAACGCGGTGCCGCGGTCTTCGAAGTCGGTCAGGTCGGTGAGCCGTTCGACGCCGATCACCAGGACGTACGTGGCAGTATCGCCCCGGACCATGTCGGACGCGAGCGCGACCCCGTAGCAGAAGCCGGCGCAGGCGGCCGAGATGTCGAAGGCCGCGGCCGGTGTCGACCCCAGCTCGTCGGCGATCTGCGTCGCGACAGCCGGGGTCTGGAGCATGTGGGAAACGGTCGCGACGATGATGCAGTCGAGTTGCTCGGGGCGCACTCCCGACCGCTTCAGCGCCTTCTCGGCGGCGGCCCTCGACATCATCGGTACGGTTTCGTCCGGAGCCGCCACGCGTCGGGTCTTGATGCCGGAGCGGGTCTGGATCCACTCGTCGCTGGACTCGATGCGCTCGATGATGTCGGCGTTCGGCACGACCTTGCGCGGGCGGTAGCCGCCGATGCCGAGGACAGCGGTGTTGGTCGCGCCGTTCACGAGGCCACCCCGCTGGCGCTCGTAGGCCGCTGCGCGTTCGCTCGCAAGCTCGCTGCTGCGTTGAATGGTTCGCTCGCACACTCGCTCACGTCGTCGCCTCCGGGTGCAGTCGGACCAGCGGCTGGCCGGGTCCAACCAGGTCGCCGTCTTCGACCAGCCATTCGACGATAGTGCCGCCGTGCGGCGCGACGACCGGGATCTCGTCCCGCAGGCTGTGCACCGCTCCGACCCGCTGGCCGGCGGTCAGGGCGGTGCCCCCGAGGGCCTCGCCGTTGGCGCGGAACGTTCCCTTCGCTGGAGCGACGAGCAGCCGCCAGGTCGGCGCCGTGTCGAGAGGCGACACCGAAGCGTGCTTGGCGACGAAATCCTTGGCGTCATCGAGTTGGTCCGGAGTCTTGAGGGCGAACGTCTCGACGTCCTTCATGGCGCGACGGGCGATGCCGGTGAGCGTGCCGGCCGGCGGCATCTCCAGCATCCCGGTGACGCCGAGGTCGAGCATCGTCTGCATGCACAGGTCCCACCGGACGGGGCTGGCGACCTGCGACACCATCCGCTTGAGGACCTCGCGACCCTGATGGACCACCTGGCCGTCGCGGTTGGAGATCAATCGGGTACGGGCGTCGTGCGTCGACACGGCCTGGGCCAGCGTCGCGAGGCGGTCGACGGCGGGCCGCATATGGTCGGTGTGAAACGCCCCGGCGACAGACAGCGGAACGAGTCGGGCCTTGGCGGGCGCGTCGTCGGCGAACGCCGCGAGCTGCTCGGTGGTGCCGGCGGCGACGATCTGGCCCGGCCCGTTGTCGTTGGCGGCCGTCAGGCTATGCGCGTCGAGCTTGGCGAGTACCTCGTCGCGATCGCCGCCGAGGACAGCCGTCATCGACGTCGGCGTACGGGCGGCCGCCTCTGCCATGGCAGCGCCGCGCTCGCGTACGAGGATCATCGCCTGCTCGGCCGAGATGACGCCGACGCCAGCGGCTGCGGTGATCTCACCGACGCTGTGGCCGCTGGCCGCGCCGATCGTCGAGAACGCATCGGCCGGATGTGGGAAGAGCGCCAGCGCCGCGACCAGCCCAGACGACACCAGCAGCGGCTGCGCGATCGCAGTGTCACGGATCGTCTCCTGATCGGCCTTCGTGCCGTAATGCTCGAGGTCGATGCCGGCGACCACCGACAGCCAATGCAGCCGAGCGGCGAACGTCGGGTCCTCCAGCCAGGGCTCGAGGAATCCAGGCGTCTGGGCGCCTTGGCCGGGAGCAACGATCACAAGCACCCGTCCAGCGTGCAGGCGATGAGCCCGAGATGTCGGGGATCGACCGGACGAAAGATCGACGCGAGATTTGTAGGGTTCCCACAACGAGGCGGTGACTGCTCGTTGGCGCGGGGGTCCCCTGCGACGAGCCTATTGGCACTGGGGACCCCTGCGCCAAAACCCGATTGGCGCGATCCTCCCCAGTCGGCTCAGCCGTCCGACAACAGGCGGCCGAGAGTGATGGCGATCCGGAGGGCGTACGCGTCTCGCGGGTCGGTCGGCGAGAGACCCGTGAGCTGCTCGATACGGCGCAGTCGGTAGCGGACCGTATTTGCGTGGACGAAGAGTGCCCTCGACGCACCCTCGACCGAGCTGCCGGCCTCGACGTACGCCGACGCGGTGTCGAGCAGGACTCGGTCGCCGGTGAGCAGCGGCGCGTACACCTGATTGACCAACTGGTGCCGCGCATGACCGTCGCCCGATAGTGAGCGCTCGGGCAGGAGGTCGTCGGCCGCGACCGGACGCGGTGCCTGCGGCCATCCCTTCGCGGCCCGGAGCCCCGCGACGACGGCCCGCGCCGAGACGTTGGCCGTCAACAGGTCGTCGACGAGGGGGCCCACGACGACCGGCCCGGGGCCGAAGTGCTCGACGATCGCGGCGGCCGCCTTGTCGCAGTCGTCCACGCCGCCGAGGACGACGACGAGCCGGTCGCCCTGGACCGCACCCAGGACGTCGAGCCCGATCTGGCGTGCCGACCACCGTACGTCGTCGACGACCCGCTGGGGGCCGGTCTCGCCGTTGCGTACGTCGTCGGGTGCATGGCCGACAATCACCGTGATCTGCGACGACGACTCCCAACCGAGCGCAGCTGCCCGGGATCGGACCACCTCGTCGGTCTCGCCGCGGAGAACCGAGTCGACGACGAGCGCCTCGAGACGAGCGTCCCAGGCGCCGCGCATCTCGGCGGCCCGCGCGTACACCTCGGCGGCGGCGAAGGCGACCTCGCGGGAGAAGTGCAGGACCGCCGGGCGTACCTCGGCGCCGTCCTCCGGGCCGAGCAGCTCATCGATCTCGGACTCGACGACCTCGATCGTCGTGCGGACCATCGAGACGGTCTGCTGCAGGCTGACTACTCGGGCCAGTGCGGTCGGCGCGGTGCCGAACACGTCGGCGCGCAGCGCCTTCGGCTGTCCGTCGGACTCGCGGAACCAGTCGACGAACGACCCGATGCCGCTTTGCGCGACCATGCCGATCCAGGCTCGGTCGCGCGCCGACAGCTCGCGGAACCACGGCAGATCGCGGTCCATCCGGGCGACTGCGGCCGTGGCCAACGGAGCGACGGCCTTGCTCAGCCGCCGCGCCAGCACGGCTCGGGATCGCGACGCCACGCCACCAGCGTAGGACCTGCCCCTTCGGGGTGCCGCTTCCTGAGCTCTGAGGGCCGGGATTGACGGCGCCAACTGTTGGCGAGCTCGGTGAGATCCTGGCCCGGATCTCGGTCCAAACTCGCCAACAGTTGGGAGTACGCCGAACCCCTCAGCCGAGCTCGGTACCGGCCGGGCCGACCGAGAGGTGGACGGTGCGATCGGAGTCACCGGTTCGGCAGGGGCGTCGCCTGCGATCGCCCGCCGCGTCCGTCCGAACCTGTCGGGGCGTCGCTGAGCCGTGCGAGGATCGGCCTGTGGACCCGGTCACCGCCCTGAAACGCGTTGCGTACCTGCTCGAACGCTCCCGGGCCGACACCCACCGAGTACGCGCCTACCGCAGGGCTGCCTGGACGCTCGCCAAGCTGACGCCGGACGAGGTTGCGGCCCGCGACAAAGCCGGGTCGCTTACCGACCTGTCCGGCGTCGGCGCCAAGACCGCGAGCATCGCTCACGAGGCCCTCGCCGGCACGATCCCGGCGTACCTCGCCGAGCTGGAGGAGGAAGCCACCGAGCCACTCGACACCGGCGGCGAGTCGATGCGAAAGGCTCTGCGCGGCGACCTGCACACCCATTCCGACTGGTCGGACGGCGGCAGCCCGATCGACGAAATGGCGGAGGCCGCTCGCGATTTCGGCCACGACTACATGGTGCTCACCGATCATTCGCCGCGGCTGCAGGTGGCCAACGGT
>JBKOYM010000177.1:0-26473 GCA_046725375.1 Actinomycetota bacterium | reverse complement strand
TGGGCTTTCCCTCGTAGCGTGGAGATATCGCCTTTGAGGAGGTAGCGGGGCGATGGCTAGGAACTATCGGAGGTTCGACGAGGACTTCAAGCTGGGTGCGGTGCAGTTGGTGGTCGAGACCGGCAAGCCGATCGCGCAGGTGGCCCGGGACCTGGGCATCAACGAGGGCACGCTGGGCAACTGGTGCGCCCGGGAAAGGCGGGCACGGAAGAAGGACCGCTCACTTGACCCGGACGAGCGCGCCGAGTTGGAGCGGCTGCGTCGCGAGGTGATCGAGCTGCGGATGCAGCGTGATGTGCTCAAGCGGTCGGTGGCCCTCTGGGTGGACGAGGCGATGGGCCGGTAGCGGTGGCCGGGTTCATCGTCGCCCAGAGGGAGGAGCACGGGATCCCGTACGCGACCTCGTGCCGGGCTCTGAAGGTCAGCCAGGCGTGGTTCTACAAGTGGCGGCACGGCGACCCCTCACCGCGGCACGCCCGGCGGGCGCAGCTGAAGGTCGAGGTCGCCCGACTGTTCGCGGCGCATCGCGGCACCTACGGGTCACCACGGATCACCGCGGACCTGCGCGATGAGGGGTGGCGGGTCAGCGAGAACACCGTCGCACAGCTGATGCGTGAACTCGGGCTGGCCGCCAGGCGCCGCAAGAAGCGCAGGCAGACCACCCGGCGGGGTCGAGGCCGGTGGCGTGCCCCGGACCTGATCGGCCGGGACTTCGGCACCGACCGGCTCAACCACAAGTGGTACGGCGACGGCACCGAGATCGGCACCGACGAGGGCAAGCTCTACCTGGACTCGGTGTTGGACATGGGGTCGCGGCGGATCGTCGGGTTCGCCTTGGGCGAGCACCACGACGCCGACCTTGCCCAGGCGGCGTTGCAGATGGCGGTCGCGGTCCGCGGCGGCAAAGACGCCTTGAGCGAGGCGCTGATGCACACCGACCAGGGCAGTGAGTACACCGCCAAGAACTTCCAGGCTGCCTGTGCTCGGGTGGGGATCAAACAGTCGATGGGTAGGGCCGGCTCGGCCCTCGATAATGCCGTGATCGAGAGCTGGCACTCCACCGTGGAGTTCGAGCTGCGCCAACTCGAACACTTCGTCACCAAGGCCCAAGCCCGGGTCCGGATCGCCGCCTGGATCGAGGACTACAACCACGACCGGCGCCATTCCTCGCTCGGGATGCTGTCACCGGTCGCCTACGAGCTCCAACTCATCCAGCAGCCCGGCGACGAGCCTGAGGCCGCAGCATGAGCCGGCCCAGCTCCCACGCGTCGATGATGGCGCCGTCCTCGCTGGCGTCAAGGCCACGCCCTCCGGGTGGCCTCCGGCCAGCCCTGACCCCAGCTCCGGGCGGCGGCCCCCGCAGCGACGGGAGCCGATCCAACAAATTCAGATCTCTACGGTTTCAGGGGATTGCCAGGGCTCGGATGTGTACGTCGGGTTTGTTCGTCGTCTTTTGGGCTAGCGTGCGGAGGGTGAGACGTGCCCCGCACGAGAACGTCGCGACCGTGCTGGTGGATCCATGCGTTCTTGAGGACCTCGAGCTTGAGCTGATGGCCCTCGACATGACGGTCTGGTTGGTCCGGACCGCGCCGATCTGCGAGGACGGGCCGCGGCAAGCGTTCCAGATCCGGCGCCGGCTGCTGATGGCGCAGCGCGGCGGGTGGGACGTCGCCACGGACTGGACGCCGGTGTGGATCGGGTTCGGGCCGTCGTGGCGGGACGGTGACGAGCCACTGCCGTGGGCGGCGCACGCCGCGCTCTGGCGGACCCTCGACAGCCATCGCGACCACGTCCGCTTCCACCGCCGGCTCGGCGGAGTGCATCGTCTGATGCTGGCTCACGAGCTGCCCTGACCCGCCGACGAGCGGCACGACATACCGGGATCGGGACGAGCAGGGCATCGACCACTTGCTCTGCAATCCCGTGCCCGCGGACATCCCGTTCGACGACCAGCGATGCCAGCTCGGTGGCGTCAACTCGTTGTCGTCAGTCGTGGTGAGCATGGCTGAGGGTGAGTTGCCGACGGTGGTGCTGGTAGTGCTGGGTGGCGTAGTGCAACACGTCTTGGACGGTCATGTAGTCGCGGAAGTACGGATCCCAGCCGACCGGGAAGTTCATCCCGCGGGCCAGCTGCTTCTCGGTGGAGTGTTCGAGGGTTCGGGTGAGGCTTGTGGTGACCCGGTCCATGACGCGTTCCATGCCACGGTGCCCGAGTACGCGGGCGCCGCCGAGGGAGCCGAGGTAGTTGACGACATGGAATGGTCGGCTGGCGGCGTTGAGAGCGTGGGCGAAGCGGCGCGAGTATCCGGGTGGGAGCATGGAGAAGCCGCGGACGAGCCAGATCAGAGCGCGCACGACCAGGTAGCCGAGCAGCATGTGGAACAGCAGCTGGTCGTTCGTCCACTTCGTGCCATTGCTGGGCTGGCGCAGTTCCGCGGTGGTGGCCTCGTCGACTAGGCGGTGGAAGTCCTCACGGGCGGCGCAGATTTCCTCGGCGATCGAGGCTGGCGTCATCGCGGCTCCCGAAGTAGTGATGCGCGCTCAACTCTAAACTTCGACACGCGGATCTGCCGCACTACGTGCGCGCGAACGCGGCGGTGTGACGCGGACACGCTAGCCCCGGGCTGCACGTGCGTGCGGCGCGATTCGAGGACTCCGGGGTCGGCCGGATGACCGCGAACGGCCTGGTTCGACGAGGTCGCTGCGCTCATGAAGTGGATCATGGGCAGCATGGAGGTCCTCGGCAGCCGCGTCCTGCTGCGTCCCACCGAGCTCGCCCGGAGTCACCGGTTCTATCGGGACACGTTGGGCCTGGCGATCTACCGGGAGTTCGGCAGCCAGGACGCTCCCGGCCTGGTGTTCTTTCTCGGCAACGGCCTGCTCGAGGTCAGCGGCCGGGCGACGGAGCCACCAGGGGACGCGATCGCGCTCTGGATCCAGGTCCGCGACATTCGAGACGAGCACCGGCGCCTGGTAGGCGCCGGGGTAACGGTCCTGAGGGAGCCGCGACGCGAGGTGTGGGGCCTGGAGGAGATGTGGATCGCAGACCCGGACGGAGTACGCATCGTCTTGGTCGAGATCCCGAAGGATCATCCACTCCGCAGAGACCGACGCCACCTACCCGCCGGCGACGAATGAGCTCGCACGCCGGCTGACTCCATTGGCCGAAGACTGCGCCATGCTGGCGGCGAAGAGACGCGCCTGGGAGCGACAGGGCGGTGGGTATTGGGAGGCTCGGATCGCCCACTGAGAGGATGCCTTGTCGACGCATCGATCCTGGCGCCGTCCGCGTTCTAAGTGTGGTGGGCGTCGGTGAGAAGGTGCCCCGCCGATTCAGCCTTCACGATTACCGCCCTCAGGTCGTCTGAGCGGCTCCGAGCATCACGGCCCGCTCATCGATGAGCCGTATGTACCCTTGCGGCTACGTACCTGAGTCGATACATTAATGCCATGGATGCGGTGCTACATGCTCTGGCGGACGAGAGCCGGCGAACGGTTCTCGAGATCCTGCGCGACCATCCGGCGAGCGCGGGGGAGCTGGCTGAGGTGCTCCCGATCGCCCGTCCCGGCGCGTCGCGGCACCTGCGGGTGCTGCGGGAGGCCGGGCTGGTCGAGGTACGCCAGGAGGCGCAGCGCCGGATCTACAGCCTCCGTCCGGAGGCGCTCATCGAGGTGGACGAGTGGCTGGAGGGATACCGCGTGCTCTGGCAGGGCCGGCTCGACGCCCTTCATACAGAGATCGCACGAGGGAAGAAGGCACGAACGTGAACATCATCGGGACCATGCGGGCGCTGGACGAGACCAGCGGCGCCGTGCGTGTCGAGGATATCTACGACACCGACATCGACGACCTGTGGGAGGCATGTACGACGCCGGAGCGGCTCGCGCGCTGGATCGCCGAGGTCTCCGGCGATTTGCGAGTGGGCGGCACGATCCACGCCGTACTCACCAGCACCTGGACCGGTCCGGGGCGGATCGAGGTGTGCGACGCGCCGCATCATCTGCTCCTCACGATGGAGCCGGGCACCGACGACGAGTCTCAGATGGAGGCGTGGCTGACCGAGGAGGGGTCGAAGACCAGGCTGGTGGTCGAGGAGCGTGGACTGCCGGTGGACAAGCTGTACTTCCATGGTGCCGGCTGGCAGGCGCATCTGGAGGATCTCGGGCGGTCGCTGGAGGGGGACACCTCGGCCCACCCGGAGCCCTGGAGCGAGCAGGGTCCGGCATCGGCGTGGCGCCAGCGCTGGGACGAGCTCACCCCTGCTTATAAGGCGATGGTGGTCGAGTGATGTCCGACGAGATCAGGCTCAGCGTGACCACGGTGAACGCGCCCGACGCGCTCGCCCTCGCCAAGTTCTACGCGGAGCTCACCGGCGGCGTCACGAAGGGAAGCGCGCACTGGGCGACCGTCACCGGGCCGAACGGCACCATCGCTTTCCAGCAGGTCGACGACTTCCGCCCACCGGTGTGGCCCGGCGCCGACGTGCCCATGCAGATGCACCTCGACTTCTTCGTCGACGACCTCGAGTCAACCGGAGCGCGCGCAGTCGCTGCCGGCGCCACCCGGCTCGACTTCCAGCCGAACTCCGACCACTGCTTCGTGTACGCCGACCCGGCCGGCCATCCGTTCTGCCTGTCCACCTGGGACGGTCCGCACCTGGACGACGAGCCCGACGAGGACGCTGAGCGTTAGCACAAGGGCGCCGCTCTCCATGCGGAGTCATTGATGTCCGCCAGAGGGATTTCGCGATGGGATGTCGAGAACCCGCGCGCGGCTCCGACCCAATTCCGGGCGGTGCGACCGCTAACCGAGCACGCCGCATTCGTCCTTCTGCCTGACGATCTGTGACCGGCGCGAGGAAGGCACGACCGGCTCCTTAGGATGAACGGGACACGCGAGCTCTAGAGCTGGAGGTGGCCCGATGACGGTCGCGACGTTGGTGTCCTTCGACGACGCCGTGGCGCAGTTCGACCCGGTGCTCGGCCTCGAGGTACACGTCGAGCTCAACACCGCGTCGAAGATGTTCTGCGGCTGCTCGACCGAGTTTGGTGCGCCGCCCAACTCGCAGGTGTGCCCGGTCTGCCTCGGCCTGCCTGGCGCGCTGCCGGTGGCCAACGAGCGCGCGATCGAGTCGGCGATCCGGATCGGGCTGGCGCTCAACTGCTCCATCGCGGAGTGGTGCCGGTTCGCCCGGAAGAACTACTTCTACCCGGACATGCCGAAGAACTTCCAGACCTCGCAGTACGACGAGCCGATCGCGTACGACGGCTGGACCGAGGTAGAGGTCGACGGCGAGACGTACCGGATCGGCATCGAGCGCGCCCACATGGAGGAGGACACCGGCAAGTCGCTGCATGTCGGCGGCGCGACGGGGCGGATCCATGGCGCGATCGGGTCGCTGCTGGACTACAACCGGGCCGGCGTGCCGTTGATCGAGATCGTCACCAAGCCGATCGAGGGTACCGGCGCGAAGGCTCCGGAGGTCGCGCGCGCGTACGTCACGCACCTGCGCGAGCTGATGGCGGCGCTGGGCGTGTCCGACGTACGCATGGAGCAGGGGTCGCTGCGATGTGACGCCAACGTGTCGCTGCGGCCGCATGGCCAGCAGGGGTACGGCCTGCGCACCGAGACCAAGAACGTCAACTCCCTGCGCAGCGTGGAGCGCGCGCTGCGCTACGAGATCTGCCGGCAGGCGACCGTGCTCGGCGAAGGTGGCCGGGTCACCCAGGAGACCCGGCATTGGCATGAGGACACCGGCGTCACGACGCCCGGGCGGAGCAAGGAGCAGGCCGAGGACTATCGCTACTTCCCCGAGCCCGACCTGGTGCCGGTCGCGCCGTCCCGCGAGTGGGTCGAGGAGCTACGGGGCACGCTGCCGGAGCCGCCCGCGCAGCGCCGGGCCCGGTTGCAGGGGGAGTGGGACTTCACCGACCTGCAGATGCGCGACGCCGTCGGCGCCGGTGCGCTGCCGCTCATCGAGGCGACCGTCGCCGCCGGTGCCCCGCCGCAGGCGGCCCTGAAGTGGTGGCTCGGCGAGCTCGCCCGGCACGCCAACACCGACGGTGTCGAGCTCGCCGACCTCGCGATCACACCGGTGCAGGTCGCCGAGGTGCAGGCGCTGGTCGACTCCGGACGGCTCAACGACAAGCTGGCCCGGCAGGCGATCGAGGGCGTGCTCGCGGGGGAGGGATCGCCCGAGGACGTCGTCAAGGCCCGTGGGCTCGAGGTCGTATCCGATGACGCTGCGCTCGGCGCCGCGGTCGATCAGGCGATCTCCGACAACCCCGACGTCGCCGACAAGATCCGAGACGGTAAGACGGCCGCTGCCGGTGCGCTGATCGGCGTGGTCATGAAGCAGCTGCGCGGTCAGGCCGACGCGGCCCGGGTCCGCGAGCTGATCCTCGAACGGCTCAGCTGAGCTCGATCCGTAGGCTGCCGGCCCCAATACTCGAGGCGACCACGTGTCAGGCGCGCCATTAACGGAGCTCGATCCGTAGGATCCGGTCGTCGTCAGGCGCGGGTACGCCGCGGCCGTCGGTGTTGGATGTCGCGAGCCACAGTGACCCGTCCGGCGCCACCGAGATGGCGCGCAGGCGGCCGTACTCGCCGTTGAAGAAGTGCTTCGGCTGACCGACGACGTGATCGCCGGCGATGTCGATGCGCCAGAGCCGCTGGCCGGCAAGCGACGCCATCCACAGCGCGCCATCGGCGTACGCGAGGCCGGACGGCGACGCGACCTCGGTCTCCCATTGCTCGAGCGGGTCGACGCAGTCGCACGACTCGCCCTCGTCGCCTTCGCGCAGCGGCCAGCCGTAGTTGCTGCCCGGCTCGATCAGGTTGAGCTCGTCCCACGCGTCCTCGCCGAACTCGCTCACCCACAGCCGACCGGAGTCGTCGAACGCCAGACCCTCGACATTGCGATGGCCGTAGCTCCACACCGGCGAGTCCGGGAACGGATTGTCCGGTGGGATGTCACCGTCGGGCTCGAGCCGGAGGATCTTGCCGCCGTTGGAGTCGAGATCCTGCGACAGATCCTCGTCGCCGGTCTCGCCGGTCGTGACATAGAGCATGCCGTCGGGCCCGAAGGCCAGTCGACCGCCGTCGTGGATCACGCCTACCGGATTGTCGTCGAGCAGTACCTCCGGATCACCGAGGTGCTCACCATCCCAACGCATGCGTACGAGCCGGTTGTCGGAGTCGGTCGACAGGTAGGCGTAGACGTACGGCTCGGCCTCGAAGTCGGGGTGCATCGCGAGTCCGAGCAAACCGCCCTCCGACGACGGAGCGACCTCGGAGAGCTCGCCGACTGTTGTCACGTCACCGTCTGGTGTGACGCGCTTGATCTGGCCGGTGTCGCGTTCGGAGACGAGTGCGTCGCCGTCGGGCAGGAACTCGATGTCCCAGGGCGACGGGAGGTTGGTCGCGATGGTGTCGGAGACCCGCGGCACGGGCAGCCGAGTCGGTGGGCGCGACCCGTGATGGGACGGCGAGGGCGAGGATGGTGATGACGCCGGCGACTCGGTCGAGTCCGACCCGGACGTGGAGTCGTCGCTGCAGGCCGCGAGAAGGGTACCGACGCTGACCGCCACGAGGATGGCGCGAACGCTAGTTCTCATGGGTGCGGGCTCTCGAGCGTCACGGCCATATCGCGATTGTGCCCGATACACCGATGCCCGCCCGGTCACGCGGCCGAGCCGACATGCAACTGTTGCCGGCAGATTGCAGGCCACGACCTGCTCCTCCTGCCGTCTGCCGGCAATAGTTGGACGATGAGCCGGATCTGCCGCGCTGCTTCGCGAGTTGGTGCTCGTTTCTAGTCTTCGCTTACCGGTTCGAGCACGAAGACCGGGATCTCGCGGTCGGTCTTGCGCTGGTAGTCGGCGTAGGGCGGGTACGCATCCACCGCCCGGCTCCACCAGGTCGCCTTCTCTTCCCCGAACACCTCGCGCGCCCGGTATTCCCCGGTCATGGTGCCGTCCTGAAGCACGAGGATCGGCTCGCTGATCAGGCTGGCATACCACTGCGGATGACGCGGAGAGCCGCCATCGGATGCAACCGCCGCGTAACGACCCTCGTGCTCGACGCGCATCACCGGGGTCTTGCGGACCTTGAGGGTCTTGGCGCCGCGGTAGGTCATCAGTACGGTCGGCAGGCCCCTGATCGTGACGCCGTCGGTCGTGCCCGTACGCATGATCTGTTCGACGTGGTCGCGCACCCACCCGGCCGCGCTCGGTTGGTATTCGCCGGTCAATGTCATGCCTTGTTCAACATCTCCGGCTCGTCGCCATTCCCGTTTCTGTGCCGCTGCGTCAGTCGAGCCGCTCGGCCAGCCGCAGGACGATGGAGCGCTCCGCGTCGTAGTACGCCAGGCCCCAGTCGGCAACCATGGCGGCAAACCGAAAGTCCTCGTCATCGCCGAGCGAGTCGCGTACGGCGGTGAGCTCGGCGCGACGCGTCTCGAGGTCGCCGGCGTACGTGTCGAGCATCTCGCGCATCGCGGCGTCACCGGCCAGATGCCCCATCAGCAGCCGCAGAGCGATCGAGTGCTTGAGGATCGGAAACTCCGGTGGCCGTTCGGCGAGCCACTCCTGGATCGCCCGACGACCGGCCGGCGTGATGCGGTAGTGCCGCGTCGTGCGTCCTCCGGTGCGGTCCTCGCGAGCGTCGACATAACCGAGGTCGGTCAGCCGTGCCAACTCGGAGTAGACCTGACTCATCGCCGGTGATACCCAGTAGAACCGAAGCGTGTTGTCCGCCCGCCGTTTGAGCTCATAGCCGGTCAATCCGACGCTTTCGGGACCCGGATCGAAGGCGAGCAGGCCGAGCAGCGCGTACGACGTGGTCGTCGGCTCTTGACGCACAACCGCGAGCGTACTATTCCTAACTGGAAGAGTGTGGCCCTGCGACGATGGACGGAGCGACATGGGCGAGAGCGTGGTGGCGGTCGGGACCCGCAAGGGGCTGTGGATCGGACGATCGGACGCCGATCGAGGCGAGTGGACGTGGGACGAGCCGCACTTCCTGATGGAGGGGGTCTATTCGGTCTGCATCGACGACCGTGGCGACGCGCCCCGGATGTTCGCCGGAGCCACGAGCGAGCACTGGGGGCCGCAGGTCTTCCGCTCCGACGACCTCGGGCGCACCTGGACCGAGACGCCCAACGGTGCGATCCGCTTCCCTGAGGACACCGATACGTCTCTGGAGCGGATCTGGCAGATCCAGCCGGGCCGGGCGTCCGAGCCCGAGGTGGTGTACGCGGGGACGCAGCCGTCGGCGCTGTTCCGGTCCGACGACCGCGGGGAGCACTTCGAGATGGTGCGAGCGCTGTGGGATCACCCGGACCGTCCGGAGTGGGGCGCCGGGTACGGCGGGCAGGCGATCCATACGGTCGTGCCGCACTCCGATGACGGCGACCGGATGCTCGTCGCGATGTCGACCGGCGGCGTCTATCGCACCGACGACGGACGGGCGTCCTGGACGCGGGCCAACAAGGGCATCAAGGCGTACTTCTTTCCCGACCCCTGGCCCGAGTTCGGTCAATGCGTGCACAAGGTGGCCTCGCACCCGTCCGCGCCGGACCGGGCCTTCGCGCAAAATCACCATGGCGTCTATCGCACCGACGACGGGGGCGGATCCTGGCAGTCGATCGCGGACGGACTTCCCTCGGACTTCGGGTTCCCGGTCATCGTGCACCCGCATCGGCAGGACACGGTCTACCTCTTCCCACTGGTGGCCGACGGTGAGCGCTTCCCGCCGGGCGCCAATGCTCGGGTGTGGCGATCCGACGACGCCGGCGACACCTGGCGTGCCCTCGGCGACGGGCTGCCCGACGGCTTCTGGACCGCGGTGATGCGAGACGCGATGAGCACCGACCAGGCCGACCCGGCCGGCATCTACTTCGGGTCGCGCGACGGGTCGCTGTTCGCAAGCGCCGACGAAGGCGAGTCGTGGCGGCAGATCGCGGCGCATCTGCCCGACGTCCTCTGCGTACGGGCGGCCGTCATCGACTGACCCGCGTAGCGTTCCGCGTACTGAGGCTTGGAACCCTCCGTACGCGCGACGCCGCACTCTCGTACGCTGTCGAGTCATGGTCGACATGAAACCCCGCAGCCGTGAGGTCACCGACGGGATCGAGCGGGCCGGCGCCCGTGGCATGCTCCGAGCGGTCGGCATGACCGATGACGACTTCGCCAAACCGCAGATCGGCGTCGCCTCGAGCTGGAACGAGATCACGCCGTGCAACCTGTCGCTCGACCGACTCGCGAGGGCCGTGAAGGAGGGTGTGCACGCGGCCGGCGGCTACCCCCTCGAGTTCGGCACGATCTCCGTCTCCGACGGCATCTCGATGGGCCACGAGGGCATGCACTTCTCGCTGGTGTCGCGCGAGGTGATCGCCGACTCGGTCGAGACCGTCATGATGGCCGAGCGGCTGGACGGTTCGGTGCTGCTGGCCGGCTGCGACAAGAGCCTGCCGGGCATGCTGATGGCGGCCGCGCGGCTCGACCTGGCGTCGGTGTTTCTCTACGCCGGCACGATCCTGCCCGGCAAGCTCGGCGACCGTGACGTCAACATCGTCGACGCCTTCGAAGCGGTCGGTGCCTGCCTGCGCGGCTTGATCAGCGAGGAGGAGGTCGACGCTGTCGAGCGGGCGATCTGCCCCGGCGAGGGCGCCTGCGCGGGGATGTTCACCGCGAACACGATGGCGTCGGTGTCGGAGGCGCTCGGCATGGCCCTGCCGGGATCGTCGTCGCCGCCGGCGGTCGACCGGCGTCGCGACGGGTTCGCCCACAAGTCGGGCGAGGCCGTCATCGAGATGCTCCGGCAGGGCATCACGGCACGTCAGGTCATGACCAAGGCGGCCTTCGAAAACGCGATCGCTGTCGTCATGGCGCTCGGTGGATCGACCAACGCCGTGCTGCACCTGCTCGCGATCGCCAACGAGGCCGAGGTGGAGCTGACCCTCGACGACTTCAATCGGATTGGCGACAAGGTGCCGCACCTCGGTGACCTCAAGCCGTTCGGTCGCTACGTGATGAGCGACGTCGACCGGGTAGGCGGCATCCCGGTCGTCATGAAGGCACTGCTCGATGCCGGGCTGCTCCACGGCGACTGCCTCACCGTCACGGGCAAGACCGTCGCCGACAACCTCGCCGACATCGCGCCGCCAGATCTCGACGGCGACATCATCCGCGGATTGTCGAACCCGATCCATCAGACCGGCGGCCTGACGATCCTCAAGGGCACGCTGGCGCCGGACGGTGCGGTCGTGAAGTCGGCCGGGTTCGACGAAACCGTCGTACGCGGCACGGCCCGCGTATTCGACGGCGAGCAGGCCGCGATGGACGCGCTCGCGGACGGCACGATCACGTCGGGCGACGCCGTAGTGATTCGGTACGAGGGACCCAAGGGCGGCCCCGGGATGCGCGAGATGCTTGCGATCACCGGTGCGATCAAGGGCGCCGGCCTCGGCAAGGACGTCCTGCTGCTGACCGACGGCCGGTTCTCCGGTGGCACCACCGGCCTGTGCGTCGGTCACGTCGCCCCCGAGGCGGCCGATGGCGGGCCGATCGCGTTCGTAGAGGACGGCGACGAGATCGTGCTCGACGTCGCCAACCGGCGGCTCGACGTGACGGTCGACGACGAGGTACTCGCCGCCCGTCGCCAGGGTTGGTCGCCGCTGCCATCTCGCTACTCGCGCGGCGTACTCGCGAAGTATCGCCGGCTGGTCGGATCGGCTGCTGGCGGAGCGGTCTGTGGCTGACGCTTCCCCATGTGGTCGGCCGCTCTCTGGGGCGCCGTCGGGGCGTCCTCACTCCTGATCGGCGCCGTTATCGGTCTGCTGTTGCCGCTGCCACGCTTGGCGATCGGGCTGATCCTCGGCTTCGGCGCCGGCACGTTGATCAGCGCTGTCTCGTTCGAGCTGACCGACGAGGCGTACGACCTGGGCGGCGCCGACGCCGTCGTGGTCGGCCTGACAGCCGGTGCGCTCGCGTACTTCGTCGGCGACCTGCTGGTCGAACGTCGCGGCGGCAGCGAGCGCATGAACCCGTTGCGAGATGCAGCGGCCACCGGTGGCACGGCGCTCCTGCTCGGGGCCGTGCTCGACGGGATCCCGGAATCGGCCGTCATCGGTCTGACCCTGCTCGACGGCGGTTCGGTCGGGGTGCCCGTGCTCGCGGCGGTCTTCATCTCCAACCTGCCCGAGTCCATCTCGTCTTCGAGCGGCATGCGCGCCGCGGGCTCGACCACCAGGCACGTGCTCGTCACGTGGGGATCGGTCGTGCTGGTCTCGGCGATCTCGGCCGCAGCCGGGTACGGCCTGCTCGAAAACGCCTCGGGAAATACGGTCGCGCTGATCGACGCGTTCGCGGGCGGCGCCGTCATCACGATGCTGGCCGACACGATGATGCCGGAGGCGTTTCAGCACGGCGGCCGCGCAGTCGGGCTGCTGACCGTGCTGGGTTTCGCGGCGGCATACCTGCTCACGTTGGTCGACTGACACCTTCATCCAATCGGGCAGACTGGCCCGATGCCGGTCGTGTTCGCCGTACCCCAGTCATAGCGGCGGCGCACTCCCCACGGCGTTTTGTCACTCCTCACGGGTTGCAACCCATGGTGCGTGCGGGTTCCCATGAGCTCATGGGAAACCGACGGCCGACTGCGAGATGGCCGTCCCAGTCCGCGAGACAACCCGGCACGTAGCTTGACCGATTCGCACGATCCGGGGGACGTTGAACTCGTGCGACTGGACATTCTCGTACGCCCTTGACGCGCGACCCGGTGCGACCGGTTCACGCGTCACCCCTCGAGTGCCCCGACGGGCCCGAGGGTTTTTTTGTGCGAGGACGATGCCCACCAAGATCGCGGCACGAGGAAGGCCAGGGATGAGTGAGCAGCTGACCGGGGCTCAGTGTTTGATCCGCGCCCTCGAGCAGGTCGGAGTCGACACCGTCTTCGGGATTCCAGGCGGCGCCGTACTTCCGGCGTACGATCCGCTCCTCGACAGCGACCGGATCCGGCACATCCTCGTACGCCACGAGCAGGGTGCTGGACACGCGGCGCAGGGGTACGCGGTCGCAAGCGGCAAGGTCGGCGTGTGCATGGCGACGTCCGGACCGGGCGCGACGAACCTCGTGACGCCGCTCGCCGACGCCCACATGGACTCCGTGCCGGTCGTTGCGGTTACGGGTCAGGTCCCAAGCGCCGCGATCGGAAGCGACGCCTTCCAGGAGGCCGACATCCGCGGCATCACGATGCCGATCACGAAGCACTCGTACCTCGTGACCGATCCGGCGGACATCCCGCAGACCGTCGCCGAGGCGTTTCACATCGCCGGTACGGGACGGCCGGGGCCGGTGCTGGTCGACATCGCGAAGGACGCGTTGCAGGCGTTCACGACGTACGCATATCCGGAGTCGATCTCGCTGCCCGGCTACCGACCGACGACGCGCCCCCACGGCAAGCAGGTGCGCGAGGCCGCCCGGATGATCGTCGAGGCTCGCCGGCCGGTGCTCTACGTCGGCGGCGGCGTCATCAGGGCTCGCGCCTGGAAGGAGCTGCGAGTCCTCGCCGACATGGCCCAGATCCCCGTCGTCACGACGCTGATGGCCAGGGGCGCGCTGCCCGACTCGCATCCGCTGCACCGGGGAATGCCCGGCATGCACGGCAGCGTGTCGGCGGTCGGCTCCTTGCAGCGGGCCGACCTGATCGTGTCGCTCGGCGCCCGGTTCGACGACCGGGTCACCGGCAAGCTGTCGTCGTTCGCCCCCGACGCCAAGGTGATCCACGCCGACATCGACCCGGCCGAGATCTCGAAGAACCGGGTCGCGGACGTGCCGATCGTCGGCGACTGCCGCGAGGTGATCGCGGATCTCGTGGTCGCGTTGCAGGCCGAGCACGGCGCCGGACATCGCGGCGACTACGCCGCCTGGCGGGCCTGGACCGCGGGTCTCGGTGAGCGCTACCCACTCGGCTACGACACGCCCGCGGACGGGTCGCTCGCCCCGCAGTACGTCATCGAGCGGATCGGCGCCATGACGGGTTCGAACGCGACGTACTGCGCCGGCGTCGGCCAGCACCAGATGTGGGCCAGCCAGTTCATCCGCTACGAGAACGCCACCAAGTGGATCAACTCCGGAGGCCTGGGCACGATGGGCTTCGCGGTGCCGTCGGCGATGGGGGCCAAGGTGGCCCGGCCCGACGAGGTCGTGTGGGCGATCGACGGCGACGGCTGCTTCCAGATGACCAACCAGGAGCTGGCGACGTGCGCGATCGAGCGGATCCCGATCAAGGTCGCCGTGATCAACAACTCCTCGCTCGGCATGGTCCGGCAATGGCAGACGCTGTTTTACGAAGGCCGTTACTCCAATACCGACCTGCATTCGACCCGGATCCCGGACTTCGCGAAGCTCGCCGAGGCGTACGGCTGCGTCGGGCTGCGGTGCGACAAGGCCGACGATGTCGATGCGACGATCAAGCAGGCGTTGGAGATCGACGACGCGCCGGTGGTCATCGACTTCGCGGTGCACCGTGACGCGATGGTGTGGCCGATGGTGCCGGCCGGCACGAGCAACGACGAGATCCAGATCGCGCGCGACATGGCGCCCGAGTTCGACGAGGACGACCTATGAGCGCTGATCTTGAGGGATTGCGGCTGCCAGGGCTACCCAAAGCCCTCACGATCCGTGGAGGACGACGATGAGTACGCACACGCTGTCGGTCTTGGTGGAAAACACCCCAGGTGCACTCGCCCGGGTCTCCAGCCTGTTTTCGCGGCGCGGCTTCAACATCGACTCGCTCGCGGTCGGACCGACCGAGATCCCGGAGATCTCTCGCATGACGATCGCCGTCAACGTCGAGAGCTCGTCGCTCGAACAGGTCACCAAGCAGCTCAACAAGCTCGTCAACGTGCTCAAGATCGTCGAGATGGACTCGTCGAGCGCCGTCGAGCGGGAGCTGATGCTCGTCAAGGTCAAGGCCGACGCCACGGCCCGCGGCCAGGTGCTCGAGACCGTACAGCTGTTTCGGGCCAAGGTGGTCGACGTGGCGCCGGACGCCATCACGATCGAGGCCACCGGCAACCCCGACAAGCTGGCGGCGATGCTGCGCGTACTCGAGCCCTTCGGCATTCGGGAGCTCGTACAGTCCGGCATGGTCGCGATCGGTCGGGGCGGCCGATCGATCACTGACCGGTCGCTCCGGTCCATCGCACACGCCGGCTGACAGACTGGCCGTACCCAAAGCAAGGAGATGTTTCGTGGCCACCGTGTACTACGACGACGACGCCGACCTCAGCCTGCTCCAGAACCGTCACGTCGCGGTGTTGGGCTACGGCAGTCAGGGGCACGCGCACGCACTGTCGCTGCGTGACTCCGGGGTCGATGTTCGCGTCGGCCTGCCCGCGGGATCGAAGAGCCGGCCGAAGGCCGAGGCCGAGGGGCTGCCGGTCTTGACGCCGTACGAAGCCTGCGAGGAGGCCGACGTCATCGTGATCCTCGCGCCGGACCCGGTACAGCGGACGCTGTACGCCGAGGCGGTCGAGCCCAACATCGTCGACGGCGACGCGCTGTTCTTCGGTCACGGCTTCAACATCCGCTTCGGCTACATCAAGCCGCCGAGCGGTGTGGACGTCTGCATGGTGGCGCCGAAGGGCCCCGGTCACCTGGTGCGCCGCGAGTTCGTCGACGGCCGTGGCGTGCCCGTACTCGTCGCCGTCGAGCAGGACGCGAGCGGAGGCGCCTGGCCGTTGACCCTCGCGTACGCCCGCGGGATCGGCGGACTGCGGGCCGGCGGCATCCGTACGACGTTCACCGAGGAGACCGAGACCGACCTGTTCGGTGAGCAGGCCGTGCTCTGCGGTGGCGTGTCGCAGCTGATCATGAAGGGCTTCGAGACCCTGACCGAGGCGGGCTACCAGCCGGAGATCGCGTACTTCGAGTGCCTGCACGAGCTCAAGCTGATCGTCGACCTGATGTACGAGGGCGGCATCGCCAAGCAGCGCTGGTCGGTGTCGGACACGGCGGAGTACGGCGACTACGTCTCGGGTCCGCGGATCATCGACGACAGCGTCAAGCAGCGAATGCAGGAGGTCCTCGCCGAGGTCAAGGACGGCTCGTTCGCGCAGCGGTTCATCGACGACCAGGACGCCGGCGGCAAGGAGTTCGCCGAGTTCCGGGCCGAGGCGGAGAAGCACTCGATCGAGGAGGTCGGGCGCGAGCTGCGGGGCATGATGTCGTGGATCAAGAGCCACGACGACGACTACACCGAGGGCACGTCGGCTCGGTGAGCCGGGGTCGGGTCGCCGAGGCGACACGGGGATTCGCGAGCGTCAAACCAGCCTCGCTCGTTCCTCGCGAGGCGGCCAGGCCCATCCACAGACGCCCGCGAATCCCCGTGCCACCTCGGCTCGTGCCCGCTCGGCGTCCGTCCCTCCGGTCAGCCGGTCGTGACCCTTTGGGCTTTTAGTCTGATGGGGACGCCGGTGCGATGGACTCGGCGGAGCTTGAGGAGGGCCCGATCATGCGCTGCCCTCGGTGCGGGACCTGGCTGCGCACCGGCGCGTCCCGATGCGGACGCTGCGGCGTTGACTTCGGCCAGCGGGTCAAGCAGCCCAAGGGCGCGCTCGACGACCTCGTCGAGGACGATGCGCCGCCGTGGGTGTCCGCTTGGGCCGGCGATCCGACCGATCGAAATCGCAGGGTCAGACTGCGTCGCGCCTTCGGCGCGATCGGTGCTGTCGGGCTGGTCGCGCTCGGCGCCGCCGGTGCGACCTGGATCGACGACGATCCGACCCGATCTCCGGCCGCGGCGGTCGAACAGCGCCACGCGGCCGCCGATGAGATGGCGCGGGCGAGCGACTTCTCCGACGTCTACGAAACCGTCAGCGGGGGAGTCGGTCAGGTCCTCGTCGAGACCTGCGACGACCGCAGCTACACCGGCAGCGGCTTTTTGATCCGGCCTCGCCTGATGCTCACGGCGCATCACGTGATCGAGGGCGCGTCGACGGTACGGGTCGACTTCGGCGGCGGCTCGCTCGTGGCGCAGATCCACGGCGTCGACGCGGCGCGAGATCTCGCGGTGCTGCGTCTCGACCAGCGGGTCGGCGGGCACGTCTTCGACTTCGCGCCGGACGAAGCCGTGCCGGGCACCCGGGTCGCCGCGATCGGCTATCCGCTGGACGAGCCCAAGACGCTGACCGAAGGCACGATATCCGGGCTCAATCGGGTGATCGATACCGATTCGGGATCGTTCGGCGGCATGGTGCAGACCGACACGGCGATCAACCCCGGCAACTCCGGCGGTCCGCTCGTCGACCTCAACGGCAACGTCGTCGGAGTCACCGACGCCATCCGCAAAAACGCCCGGGGCATCGGCTTCGCGGTGCCCGCGTCGGCGGCGGCCGATCTGATGACCCGGCCGCTCGACGGGCAAGAGTTCGAGACCTGCACATGAGCCGTCGTCACGGTCACGTTTGGGTCGGTTAGACTTGCCAGCCGGCACAACGTTGTGCGCCGTCTCCCCATCCCACGAGTTGTGCTAGGACTCTCTGACGTGACCAGACCCGTCGTGCTCATCGCCGAAGAGCTCTCGCCCGCCACGGTCGACGCCCTCGGCCCCGACTTCGACATCCACTACTGCGATGGAGCCGATCGCCCCGACCTGCTCGGGGCAGTCGCAGACGCCGATGCCCTCCTCGTCCGCAGCGCCACCAAGGTCGACGCCGAGGTATTGGCCGCCGCCACCCGACTCAAGGTCGTCGCCCGCGCCGGTGTCGGCCTCGACAACGTCGACGTACGCGCCGCGACCCAGGGCGGGGTCATGGTCGTCAACGCCCCGACGTCCAACATCGTCTCCGCCGCCGAGCTCGCAGTGGCCCTGCTGCTCGCCGCGGCGCGCCACGTCGTGCCGGCCAACGAAGCTCTCCGCCGCGGCGAGTGGAACCGGTCCAAGTACTCCGGCCTCGAGTTGTACGAGAAGACCGTCGGCATCGTCGGACTCGGTCGGATCGGCGTACTCGTGGCGCAGCGGCTGTCGTCGTTCGGCATGAAGGTCATCGCCTACGACCCGTACGTCCAGGCCGGTCGGGCCGCGCAGATGGGCGTACGCCTCGTCGGCCTCGACGACCTGCTCGCCGAGAGCGACTTCATCACCGTCCACCTGCCCAAGACACCCGAGACCCTCGGTTTGATCGGCGACCAGCAGCTGCACAAGGTCAAGCCGCATGTCGTCATCGTCAACGCGGCCCGAGGCGGCATCGTCGACGAGGACGCGTTGCACGAGGCACTGGTCGAGGGCCGAGTCGCCGCCGCTGGCCTCGACGTCTACGCCCAGGAGCCCAACACCGACTCGCCGCTGTTCGCGCTCCCCAATGTCGTGGCGACACCGCACCTCGGCGCCAGCACGGCCGAAGCTCAGGAGAAGGCGGGCGTCGCGGTCGCCCGGTCGGTGCGCCTCGCGCTGTCCGGCGAGTTGGTGCCGGACGCCGTCAACGTGCAGGGTGGTCTGATCGCCGAAGACGTCCGCCCCGGCATCCCGCTCACCGAGAAGCTGGGCCGCATCTTCACCGCGCTGGCCGGCGGCATCGCCCAGCAGCTCGACGTCGAGGTACGGGGCGAGATCACCCAGCACGACGTCAAAGTGCTCGAGCTCGCCGCCCTCAAGGGCATCTTCGCCGACGTTGTCGAGGAGCAGGTGTCATACGTCAACGCACCGCTGCTCGCCGCCGAACGCGGGCTGGAGGTACGCCTGGTCACCGAGGCCGAGAGCGAAGACCACCGCAACCTCGTTACGCTGCGCGGCACTCGCGCCGACGGCGAGCAGGTGTCGGTGTCCGGCACGCTGATCGGGATCGCGCAGCGGGAACGGCTGGTCGAGATCGACGGGTTCGACCTCGACGTGGAGCCGACCGACTACCTCGTGTTCGTCACGTACGACGATCGGCCCGGCATGGTCGGCGTCGTGGGCCAGATCCTCGGCCAGGCCGACGTCAACATCGCCGGCATGCAGGTCAGCCGCGACCGCAAGGGTGGGCAGGCGCTGGTCGCCATGGCGGTCGACTCGCCGGTGCCGACGGAGGTGGCCGAGCAGGTACGGGTCGCGATGGACGCGTCATCGATCCGGCTGGTCAACCTCGCCGACTGAACCTGCGACTGCTCGTCCGCTGCCTCCGGCACTCCGGTGCCGTTGCGTTAGCGTCGAGGCCTGATGTGCCCGATTCGCACCATCTGTCGACGCCTCCCTCCCTTTCGCGTTGTCTCGTGTCCGGATTTGCCGGCTTTGAGGCGCACGAAAGCGAGGGAGGCGGGCGCGAACCGAACGCTGGACCGGCCCGGACGATTGACCTCGGACCTGTGGATTGGACGAGCGACCTCAGCGGCGGGTGGCGACGATGACCGAGGCGTCCGGAGCGACCATGACGTCGACGGCGGTGAACCGCTCGTCGGTGAGCCACTTCTCGCGGAGTACGTCGACCCGCCCCTCGTAGATCGGCGGCCACGTCGTACACGGTGTGAAGTCGTCGAGCACCACCATGCCGCCGGTCTCGATCAGGTCGGCGACGGCGTCCGGACTCTCCTTGGCGTCGCGCACGTCGACGAACAGCAGCGAGAACGGTGCGTACGTAGCAAGCGTCGTCCAGTCTCCGGCGATCACCTCGACGTCGGGCTCGTCGGTGAAGATGTCACGCACCTTCTCGGCCAGGGCCGGCTCGATCTCGACGGTAACGACCCGGGCGTCATCGTGCTTGCCGGTGGCGAGCCACGCCGTGCCAACCCCGCATCCGGTGCCGAGCTCCGCCAGCGTCCCCGACCGCGAGGCGGCCAGCGTCGAGAGCAGCCGACCGGTCTCGACGCGTGACGAGCGCAGGTATCCCTCCTCGCCGGACAGCGCCAGCGCCTTGCGTACGACGCCAGGAACGTCGGTCGGTGCGCTCACGGACCTTCCTCGCTTCGCTCGTCGGAGCGTGAGCGCGGCGCTGCTGCGTTGGATTGTTCGCTCGCAAGCTCCCTCACGGACCGAGTCTCGCACAGCTCCCCGACACCAGACCACGTCCCATATCGCGAGACGGTCGTGTTAAGGAGTGGTCATGTCCGTTCCGTCGCCCCTAGGCTGAGCACATCATGCGGACGTTCGTACTCATCCTCGTACGCCGCGGCGAGACCCACTAGGGCCACCCTCGCCGCGGAGTTCGGCGCTTGGGCCCGGAGTTCTGTCGCGAGGATGTCCCGTAAACAGCGAACTTCTCGTCCGCATTCACCCCTCTGGCGCGATCCGTCACCGCGGGGAGTGCTACTCCGGAGCTCCCTCCGCAGTGACCACAGCCGACATCAGCCACAGAGATTTCGCCAGAGAGAAGAGTGTCACCACCATGTATGAGATGTACCCCGAAGACTGGGGCCCGGCCCGTCACCGCGACGAAGCAGCCGAGGCGATCCAGACGGCCATCGACCTGCGAGACAACGGCGGCGAGCCGCCCGAGGACAACTGAGTTCGAGGCAGCTCGCTCATGGGAGACAGCCACTCTCTCGCGGTCATCGGCGGCGACGGGATCGGGCCGGAGGTCACTGCCCAGGCCGTTCGCGTCCTCGACGCGGCCGCCGAACGACACGGCTTCCAGATCACACGCACCGAGTACGCCCTCGGCGCCGGCAACTACCACGCGACCGGCGAGATACTTCCGGACTCGGTGCTCGACGAGATCCGCGGGCATGACGCGATCCTGCTCGGCGCGGTCGGCGGGCGACCCGGTGATCCCACGTTGCCGGCCGGGCTGCTCGAGCGCGGCCTGCTGCTGCGTCTGCGGTTCGAGCTGGACCACTACGTCAACCTGCGACCGGCTCGTCTCTATCCGGGGGTGACCTCGCCGCTGCGCGATCCGGGCGAGGTCGACTTCATCGTGGTCCGCGAGGGGACGGAGGGTCCGTACGCCGGCAACGGCGGCCTGCTGCGCAAGGGCACGCCGGCCGAGATCGCCACCGAGGTCAGCGTCAACACCGCGTACGGGGTGGAGCGGGTCGTACGTGATGCCTTCCGGCGAGCCGAGGCGCGACCGCGCCGGCGCCTCACGTACGTCCACAAGACCAACGTGCTGACCCACGCCGGCAGCCTGTGGGCCCGGACGGTCGCCGCGGTCGGCGCCGACTTCCCCGGCGTCGAGGTCGACTATCTCCATGTCGACGCGGCCACGATCTTTCTGACCACCGACCCGGCTCGGTTCGACGTGATCGTCACCGACAACCTGTTCGGCGACATCATCACCGACCTCGCGGCCGCGATCGCCGGTGGCATCGGTTTGGCCGCGAGCGGCAACATCAACCCCGATCGCACCGCGCCGAGCATGTTCGAGCCGGTGCACGGCTCGGCGCCGGACATCGCGGGCCAGGGGATCGCGGATCCCACGGCGGCGATCCTGTCGGCCGCGATGCTGCTCGACCACCTCGGGCAGTCCGTGGCGGCGGCGCAGGTCGAGCAGGCGGTATCGGCCGACCTCGCCGAGCGCGGCGAGGTGCGACGAGGGACAGCGGAGATCGGTGCCGCGATCGCGGCACGTGTCGCGGATGGCGTGCTGACGACCTGAGAGCTGGCCGCGTTCTCTATCGGCCCGAGCTCTTGAGCGGCTACCGTGCATGACATGACATCCGCACCGTTGTTCCGCGTGGAGCCGACGGCGTCTCCTACGCCGGACGCTCGACGCGAGGAGATTCTGGCGGCGCCGGGCTTCGGTCTGTATTTCAGCGACCACATGATCAGTGCGACCTGGACGCCGGAGCGCGACTGGCATGATGCGCGTCTCCATGCGTACGGTCCGCTGTCGGTCGACCCGGCGACTTCCGTACTGCACTACGCGCAGGAGATCTTCGAGGGCCTGAAGGCGTACGCCCATGACGACGGGTCGATCTGGACGTTCCGTCCGGAGTCGAACGCACGTCGCTTCCAGCGTTCGGCGGCGCGGCTCGCACTGCCCGAACTGCCGGTCGACACGTTCGTCGCCGCGCTCGATCTCCTGGTGAGCACCGACCGTGCCTGGGTCCCGCGCGGGGGCGAGACCAGCCTGTACCTGCGGCCGTTCATGTTCGCCTCGGAGGTGTTCCTCGGAGTACGGCCGAGCCAGCACGTGTCGTTCCACGTCATCAGCTCGCCGGCCGGGGCGTACTTCAAGAGTGGCGTGCGGCCGGTCTCGATCTGGCTCTCTCGCGACTACTCACGCGCCGGCGCCGGCGGCACCGGGGCGGCGAAGTGCGGCGGCAACTACGCGGCCAGCCTGCTCCCGCAGCGGCAGGCGGCCGAGCACGGTTGCGAGCAGGTCGTGTTCCTCGACTCAATGGAGCACACCTGGGTCGAAGAGCTCGGCGGCATGAACATCTTCTTCGTGCACGACGACGGAAGCATCGTCACACCGCCGATCAGCGGCACCATCCTCGACGGGATCACCCGCGACTCGCTGCTGACGCTCGCCGACGACATGGGACACAAGGTCGACGAGCGGCCGGTGTCGATCGACGAGTGGCGCGACGGGGTGAGCAGCGGACGCATCGCCGAGGTGTTCGCGTGCGGCACGGCAGCGGTCATCACGCCTGTGGGCAGGCTGGCTTGGGACGACGGGGAGCTCAACTGCGGCGACGAGACCGGTGAGGTCACCGCGTCGATTCGCCAGCGGCTACTCGACATCCAGTACGGCCGGGCAGATGACCCGTACGGCTGGATGCATCGTGTCGTCGGGTGACGCCGAGGCAGGCATCCTGCCCGTGGAGACCCTCGGCCGCTATCGGCTGCTTCGGCAGATCGGCGAGGGCGGCATGGGCGTCGTCCATCTCGCGGCAGCACCCAACGGCGACCGGGTCGCGGTCAAGATCCTCCGGCCGCAGATCATCGGGGACCGCGATGCCCGATCCCGACTCGAGCGGGAGGTCGCCTCGATGCGGCGGGTCCAGAGCCCGCGAGTCGCCGAGTGCCTCGACGCCGATCCGTGGGGCGCGCTGCCGTATGTCGTGACGCGATTCGTCGTGGGCCTTCCACTGACGGAGTACGTCCACGAGTACGGGCCGCTGTCGCCGCATCGGGTACACGGGATCGCCCTCGGCATGGCGGAGGCGCTGGTGAGCGTCCATGCCGCCGGGTTGCTGCACCGCGACATCAAGCCCACCAACGTCTTGATGGAACGCGACCAGCCGGTGCTCATCGACTTTGGTCTCGCGATGTCGGCCGACGAATCCCGCTTGACTCGCACCGGGTGGCTGTTGGGGACACCGAGCTACCTCGCGCCGGAGCTGGTCTACGGTCAGGAGCCCACGTCCGCGGTCGACGTCCATGGCTGGGCCGCCACGGTGGCCTTTGCGGCGACCGGGCGAAGCCCCTACGGCAGCGGTCCGTCGGTCGCGGTCATGGACCGGATCCGTCGCGGTGAGTGGCGACTGAACGGCGTCACCGAGTCGATGCGGAGAATCCTCGAGCCTTGCATGCAGGCCGACCCGCGGCGTCGGCCGAGTGCCGCCCAGCTGTGCCAGTGGCTCGCGGCGACACCGCCCACCGCCGCGCCGCCGAAGCCGGCCCCAACCGTGACCCGACCGGTCACGGTGCCGGTGGCGGCGCCCGTCGCGGCGACTCCGGCGCCGGTCGCGACCGCGGCGCAGCCCCGGCCGGCCCACCCAGGCTGGACCACGGCGATCCGGATCGTCGCAGGGATCCTTGCCGGGTTGCTGATCGCTGGAGCCGCCGCGATCGCGCCCTACGTCGTCGCGGCCGTCGTGGCCTTCATCATGATGCTGGGGAGCGCGCACGCCCGGAGCCGGAGCGCGTGGACTTGGCCGATCCAGGCGATCGCCGCCATCCCGGGTGCGGTCATCGGCGCCGCGGTCGCGCTGGCCGCCATGGTGGGCATGGTCGCGGCCCTCGTCGTTCTCGGAGCGCAGGTACGCGAGACGATGGTCGTCGGCGGAGCCGCTTTCGCGCTGCTGACATGGTGGTGGCCGGGATTCCATGCGGCTCGAGACTCCGCGCGCCGATTCACGTCTTGGGCGTTCCGGCCGACTCCGGTCGGAATGGTGGCGCTGGTGTTCCTGGCCGCCGCGGCGTCGGGCTCGATCGCGGCGGCACTCGCCGAAGATCCGAACTGGTGGCCGTTTGTGCACGCGCCATGGTTCGGGTGGGGTTGGCGACTCGGCTGAGCGCTGCGTCAGCCCGTGAAGAGATCGGCGACGACCGACCCGCTCACGTCGGCGATGCCGTCGGCGTACTCGAGGGCGAGCGTGGTGCGCCGGCTCAGTGTGGGGTCGTCGGGATCGACCGGCTCGGCGTAGCCGGCCGCGATGTCTGACAGGCCTAGCTCGACCTCGGCCGGCAGATCCCGCGACGGCGCCGTCACCAAGCGGTGCGCGAGGCCCGTGAGCACGGCGTCCCATGCCGGACTGCCTGCAACGTCGACGGCCCGAAGCTCCGGGATCCCGAACCGGGCCAGCCCTCGGGTCACCGTCGCCGGCTCGTCACGATCGTCCTGCCGCTCGAGGACGAACCAGTCCGCGGTCCGGTCGGGATCGGCCGCCGGGTCGAGTCGCGGCCACATCCGCGGGATGGCGAGGTCGAGACCGACGCCGTCGGTGTGGTGGGCGAGCAGGGCGGCCGCGGCCCGCGCGGCGTACTGCGCGGAGACGGCCTTGGAGTCCGACGTCCGCAACAAGACCGACCAGCCCTGCGCGGGCGCTTCGATGATCGACTCGACCCCGTGGGGCACCGGTCCGGCCGAGCGCAACAGCGGCACCGCAGGGATCGGGAGGCTGTCGACGTCATCGGTTCGGGTCAGCCGGAGGTCGCCGACGTGTTCGGCCAGTGCCCCGTGGCTTCGGGGGTGGAGTAGGTCGGCCGTGCGTGAGACGACGACGTCCGGGTCGGCGTCGTCCGCCATAGCCGCGAGGACCAGGTGACTGGCGATGACGCTGCTCACCGGACGACCCTATGTCATCGGCGTCGGGGCATAGCCGGCCGCGTCTTGCCGAGCTGTTCGCTGGCCGTCGGGTCCGGATCATGAGACCGGGCTCCGAGCCGCGGACGCGACCGTGGGACACTGCCCTCATGACGATCGCGACGATCATCATTGCCGAGCGCGCCGGGCCGTAGCCACCAACTGCCCCGCGCGCGAACCTCTCGTACCCACGAGAGGTTTTCTTTTTGCCCGGACCGAGCCGTGAGGACGAGATCGTGACCAGCCAGGCCTTGCATGTGTACGACACGACGCTGCGCGACGGCGCCCAGCAGGAGGGACTGAACCTGTCGGTCGCCGACAAGCTCACGATCGCGCGGCACCTCGACGACCTCGGCGTCGGTTACATCGAGGGCGGCTGGCCGGGCGCCAACCCGAAGGACACGGAGTTCTTCGCACGCGCCCGCGAGGAGCTGCGGTTGAAGCACGCGACCCTGGCGGCCTTCGGATCGACTCGTCGGTCCGGTCGCAAGGCCGCCGATGATCCGCTGGTCGCCGCATTGCGCGAGTCGGCGGCGCCGGTCGTGACCCTGGTCGCGAAGAGCCACGACCGTCATGTAGATCAGGCCCTGCGTACGACCCTCGCCGACAACCTTGACATGGTTCGCGACACCGTCGTGCACCTGCGGGCCGAAGGACAGCGGGTCTTCTTGGATGCCGAGCACTTCTTCGACGGCTATCGCGACAACCGGGCGTACGCGCTCGAGGTCGTTCGTGTCGCGGCCGAGGCCGGTGCCGAAGTGGTGGCCCTGTGCGACACCAACGGCGGCATGCTCCCGCCGTGGGTTCAAGATGTCGTCGGCGACGTCGTCGAGACGACCGGCGCGCGGATCGGCATCCATTGCCACAACGACACCGGCTGCGCGGTCGCCAACACACTCGCCGCGGTCGACGTGGGGGCGAGCCACGTGCAGGGGACCCTCAACGGATACGGCGAGCGCACCGGCAACGCCGACCTGGTCGCCGTGGTGGCGAACCTCGAGCTCAAGCGCGACCACCCCGTGCTGCCGACCGGACGGCTCCGCGACGCGACCCGGATCGCGCACGCGGTCGCAGAAGTCACCAACGTGCCGCCGTCCTCGCGGCAGCCGTACGTCGGAGTCTCGGCGTTCGCCCACAAGGCCGGCCTGCACGCGAGTGCCATCCGGGTCGACCCGAACCTCTACCAGCACACCGAACCCGAGCGGGTCGGCAACGACATGCGGCTGCTGGTGAGCGAGATGGCCGGCCGGGCGAGCATCGAGCTCAAGGGCAAGGAGCTTGGCTTCGACCTGGCCGGCAATGCCGAGCTGCTGGTCCGGGTGACCGATCGGGTCAAGGAGCTCGAGCGGGCGGGCCACACGTTCGAGGCGGCCGATGCGTCGTTCGAGCTGCTGCTCGTCGAGGCCGTCGAGGGGGAGCGACCGACGTACTTCACCGTCGAGTCCTGGCGGGTCATCACCGAGTCCTCACCGGGTGCCGAGGCGCTGTCGGAGGCGACGATCAAGCTGCGGGCCAACGGG